>NZ_NKFM01000019.1:0-220096 GCF_002223085.1 Burkholderia sp. HI2714
TCCGGCATGTCCGGAGCCATTTGCATCGTCGCCAGAAGGAACCTCACGTGATTCGTAACCTGTTCAACGAGAAACATGTCCGTTACGCCGCTTGAATATTACGCACTATTTGATGAACTGGTCAGTAATGAGATAAAATCGCGCTGAATTACAACGACTCGGGCGGGAATAGAACTTCATGAGCCATATGACGGGGTTGGGAAGGGCGTGCGTATTGTTCGCCCTGGCGGGAGGCATGCAGGGCGCATATGCGCAAAGTCTGGCGGACAGCGGTTCGCCGGCCGTACAGCAGGCATCGGCGACGGTGGCGGCGATTCCGGTGATCGATTCGCAGACGTCGCTGCAGCCGCAGGCGGGCGAGTCCACGGGGCCGAGCACGGTCGACGACTTGCAGCGCCAGATCCAGGCGCACTCGCTGACGGAAATGCGCACGAGCTACAACGGCAGCTACGGCGCGAGCCTGCTGTTCAACGTGAAGGATGGTGCATACTTCGTCGCGCTGTTCCAGCAGAAGGCGTTCTGGCGTGTCATCAAGACTTACGACGAAACGCGTGCGGAAGCGATCTATCGCGATTTCTCGCGCCAGGCGGAGCGGCTGGCCGTGAACGAACTGCGGGCGGCGAAGCTGGAATCGCAGAAGGCGCAAATGGACAAGCAGATCGAAGTCACGCAGGATCGCGCGCGGCGTCTGCAGGCCGATATCTCGATCGCGCGCCAGCAGCAGGCGGCGGTCGCGGATCGCCAGAGGAGCGTACGCAACGAGACGGCCGCATTGCAGGCGCAGCAGGCCGAGCTTCAGTCGCAACTGCGTGCGTTGCAGCAGCAGGTGCGTTCGTTGCAGCGTGAGGCCGATGCGGGCCTGCCGACGACGGCACGCTGAACCCGGCAGCGGTGCGGCGACATGCCGCGCGGCAGCACAAGTAAAAAGGGCAAGCCGGTTGGCTTGCCCTTTTGCTTTACTGGCCGTCCGGCACGATTCGCCGGCGGCGCGTCACGATGACCGGCCCGCTGCCGCCGCGGGAATCCGACGACGAGGCGTTGCCGGATGCGTCGCCGGTGTCGCGCGGTGCGCCGTAGCTTTCGCGCGGTTCGCGAGGTTCGCGCGGGGCACCGTAGCCTTCGCGCGGCTCACGCGAGCCGTAACCCTCGCGCGGTTCGCGCGAGCCATAGCCTTCACGCGGTTCGCGGGAGCCGTAGCCGCCGTCGCCGCGCGATTCACGCGGGCCGCCGTGCGAGCCGTACGGGCTGTGACCGCCGCCTTCACGGCCGCCGGGGCGCCCGCCGGTGCGCGGCCCGCGGGGGCCGCTGCCGCCCGGGCGCGAGCCGCCCGTGTCGAGCTGGATCGTGGAAATCGCGCGCTTGTAGATGCCTTGCAGACCCACGGGGGTGCGCAGCATCACCAGGTACTGGTCGAACGACTCGATACACCCCGTCAGACGAATACCGTTGACGAGATAGATTTCAACGCGCTTACGTTCCTTGCGCGCCGAATTGATGAAGTCGTTTTGCGGATGGGATTCTGCGGGATTGGCCATTGAGGTGCGGCAGGAGCCTGCGTCAGAGAATATGTTGTGCGTGTGTGTGGCGTGTTCGTCCACAAGCCGTTTCGCGGAATTCTACCCTGTTCGATCGGGGAGCGCGAAGTCGTGATTGTGTCGAACCGTAACCCACTATAGACGTTCCAGCGCATTTTCGCGATTCGGCCAAACGGCAAATGCCATTTCGTTACGCCGCGTTACGACTCTCGCAAGGCCGTATCACCTTGGTTCGCGCGCCACGTTTACTTTAGTCGCGCGAGCCGGGCGGGCCGGTATATCAGGGATTCAGAACATGAACAAGAGGCAATGGGCAGGGTGGGTCGGGAGCGTGGCGTTGCTGGCTTCCGGCAGTGCGATGGCGGGGCATGTCGACCTGTCGGTCGGCATCGGCGTACCGGTCGCGCCGGTCTATGTCGAGCCGGCGCCGGTCTATGTGGCGCCGCAGCCGGCCGTGGTCGCCTATCCGGGCTATGGATACGGCTACGACGGCGATGACGACGACGATCGCTATCGCAAGTGGCGCAAGCACTATTACAAGCATTGGCACCGGCACCACGGCGACGATGATGACGATTGAGCCCGGGATCCACCCCGCCGGCGCGCATCAGAACGCGTAGTCGGGGTTTTTCGGGTCGAATGCGGTGTCGTCGAGCGTCGCCGGCGCGATTTTCTCGATGACGATCCGCTCGAAGATCCTGCCGTCGTTGTCATACGACTCGACGGTCCGGAAATAGGGCGCGTGCAGGTCGAGCCCGAGGACTTCCTTCTTCGCGTAGAACTGCGGCCGGCCGGTCGGTGTTTCGTAGGTGAGCGTAACGACGCGCACGCCGTTGATCGTTCTGGCTTCCACATCGGTCGGCCGCTGCACGCCGGCTTCCAGATATTTCTTCCCTTCGGTCAGGTACAGGTTCGTGATGAATTCGGTGCCGAGATCCTTCACCTGGTGATTCGACTGGGCGCGCGCGAGTGCGCCGTCGATGGCCGTCCACAGCGGAATCTTGCCGAGCAGGCCGCCGAGGTGGCCGTACATCTCGTCCTTGCGCTGCGTCGTGTCGTAGATGGTCTCCTGTCCGGCATGCGCGCCGCCCGGCAGCCATTTCGCATAGACGCGCAGCGGCTCGCGGGTGGTCTTCACGAGCATGCGGTCGGGCGTATCGGACCATTTTCCGCTGATGCGTTCCTGGCGCACCATCGTGAACTGGTAGGACGGATAGCCGTTGGGACCGTTACGGATATAGAGCGGCACGGCGAGCGGATCGAGTGCCTTGAAGAGCGCCGTGAGCGTCGCGTCATCGAGTTGCGCGAGCGTGCCGCGCTGCGCGGCCGTGCCGCGCTGCGCGGCCGTGCGCAGCCAGCGTGCCTGCTGCGCGACCGGCTCGCGTACGACTTTCGCGAGATCGGCCGGCAGGGCGATCTCCTGCGCCGCGCTCACGGCGCTGGCCGCTTCCTGCGCATGCAGGCCACTCTGGGCGAGCGACAGCATGCACACGACTGCCACGGCGGCGGCATGCCGCGCGTGGCGCTTCTTTCCTTCGTTCATCGACGGCGTCTCCCGGGGCGATGGATCGTTCAGCCTTGCTTCGCGGCCTTGATTTTGGCGAGTTCCTCGTCGCGCAACGCACGGCGCAGGATCTTGCCGACGTTCGTCTGCGGCAGCGCGTCGCGGAACTCGACGAATTTCGGCATCTTGTAGCCGGTCAGGTTCTTGCGGCAGTGTGCGAGCACGTCGTCGACCGTCAGCGACGGGTCGCGGCGCACGACGAACACCTTGATCCGTTCACCCTGTACCTCGTCAGGAATGCCGATCGCCGCGGCCTCGCTGATGCCCGGGTGCATCACCAGCACTTCCTCGATCTCGTTCGGATACACGTTGAAGCCCGACACGAGGATCATGTCCTTCTTGCGGTCGATCAGGCGGATGAAGCCGCGTTCGTCCATCACGCCGATGTCGCCGGTGCCGAGCCAGCCGTCGTCGTCGATCACCTTGGCCGTCTCGTCGGGGCGCTGCCAGTAGCCGCGCATCACCTGCGGGCCACGCACGCACAGCTCGCCCGGTTCGCCGACGGGCGCCCAGGTGCCGTCCTCGCGGCGAAAGCGCACGAGGGTGGACGGCGCGGGCAGGCCGATCGAACCGCTGAACGCGGCCATGTCGTTCAGGTCCACGGGGTTCATCGTGACGATCGGCGAGCACTCGGTCAGGCCGTAGCCCTCGACGACCGGCCGGCCCGTCACCTGCTGGAAGCGCTCGGCGACCGCGCGCTGCATCGCCATCCCGCCGGCCATCGCGAGCTTCAGCTTCGAGAAATCGCGCTTGCGGAATTCCTCGTTGTCGAGGAACGCGTTGTACAGCGTGTTGATGCCGGTGATCCCGGTGAACGTCTCGTTGCGAATGATCTTCATCACCATCGTCATGTCGCGCGGGTTCGCGATCAGGATGTTGCGCCCGCCGAGCCCCATGAAGATGAAGGCGTTCACCGTCAGCGAATAGATGTGATACAGCGGCAGCGGCGTGAGCACGGTTTCGACGTCGCCCGAGACCTGGTCGGCGATCCAGGCCTTCGCCTGCAGCAGGTTCGCGATCAGGTTGCCGTGCGTGAGCATCGCGCCTTTCGCGACGCCGGTCGTGCCGCCCGTGTATTGCAGGAACGCGAGGTCGTCGCGCGTGATCGGTACCGGCTGAGGCTTGCCGCGCGCACCGAGCGCGAGGGCGGAGCGCAACCGGATGGCCTGCGGCAGGTGGTAGGCCGGCACGAGCTTCTTCACGTGCTTCAGCACGAAATTGATCAGGCGTCCTTTCGCATTGAAGCCGTCGGCGAGCAGGTCGCCGAGCGCGGTGACGACGATGTTCTTCACCTGCGTTTCCGGCAGCGCGTCCTGCAGCGTGCGCGCGAAGTTCTCGAACACGACGATCGTTTGCGCGCCGCTGTCCTTCAGTTGGTGTGCGAGTTCGCGCACGGTGTAGAGCGGATTGACGTTGACGACGATCGCGCCGGCCTTCAGCGTGCCGAACAGCGCGACCGGGTACTGGAACGTGTTCGGCAGCATGATCGCGACGCGATCGCCGGGCTGGATGCCGATGCTTTGCAGGTACGACGCGAACGCGTCGACCTTCTGCGCGAGCGTGCGATAGGTCATCGATGCACCCGCGCTCACGTAGGCGACGCGCTCGACGAAGCGGCTCGTGCATTCGTCGAAGAACTGCACGAGCGACGCGTATTGCGTGACGTCGATGTCGTGCGGGACGCCGGGCGGGTATGACGCGTACCAGATGCCGTCGGTATTCGGCGGAACCTGGGCCGCTGCGGTTGCTGCGGAAGATGACATGACGAGTCTCCGGTCTTTGCTCTTGGCGAGGGTGGGCGCTTCGGCGCCGGCCCGTGCCCCGTGCCGCACGGTCGATCGACGGGGCGCCTCGACGCCCCGCACGACCGCGCGTTTCAATCAAATCGTGAACAGGACGCCGCGCGTGGCCTCGCGCGCTCAGTTCGTGGAATGCAGCGTCGCCGTATCGACGGGGCGCGTACCCGACTGCGGCAGCCCGAACGCTTCGCTGGCCCCCGCATCGTCGAGCACGGCCGCGAAGATCGACAGTTGCGCGCTGTCGGGCATCGGCGCTTTCAGCGCGGCGACGATCAGCGACGATAGTCGCGCGATCATCTGCACGTCGTTCATCGTGCGGCCTTGTGAAAACTCGTCGATCAGGCTTTCCGTTTCGGCGCCCGCGAGCGCGCCGGACAGCGCGCCGATCGCGAAGTGCAGCCGCCAGCCGAGCTCCGTGCGCGGCAGGTGGGGCAACGCGCGCTGGAACGCGTCGAAGAAGCGGCCCGCGACACTCGCATAGTGCGCGGTCAGAAAGTTGCGCACGAACGGCGACGGATCGGTGTACGCACGGCCGATCAGGCGCAGGAAGCCGGGCCCGCCGCGTTCGGGATTGCGCGAGGCCTTCAGCGCGGGAATGAACATCGCGCCGAGCACGTGCTCGCAGGTGATGTGCGTGCCGAGTTGTGCATCGAAGCGGTCGAGGATGCCGAGGCGCTCCTGGTTGAGCTGGTCGAGCCGGCGCGACAACATCGCGTGGATCAGCGCTTCCTTGCTGCCGAAGTGGTAGTTGACCGCGGCGAGGTTGACCGCCGCACGCGAGGTGATCTGCCGCATCGACATCGCCTCGAAGCCATGCTCGATGAACAGGTCCTCGGCCGCATCGAGGATGCGCGCCTTCGTCCCGCCGGTCTGCCGCGTGCCGGATGACCGTGCCCCGGACGGCCGTCCCGCGGATGGCCGCCCCTCCTGACTTACTGCCATGTCCCGCCTCCCATGCCGGTCGCCCGGCCGCGAACTGGTGATTTGTTTGTCTGATTCAAACAGTCGTTTTTATTAAGATAAAAAATCGCGGACCGAGCGGGCAAGCGGGGAATCTGGACAAATTCCTCTAGTTCGATGTGCGAATGCGGAAAGTATCGCGCGTGCCCTCGACAGGACGGGGCATGCGCGATGATGCGGTGCGGCAATGCGCGGGTTCAGGTGACCGTGCTACGTGTATTGACCGATTGCGTCATGTCGATGCCGCGCCGCTCGCGGCTGAACTGGATCAGCACGGCGATCACGACGGCGACGATGCCGGCCACGAGCGCGAGCGCGAAGCTGTAATTGTTGTTGTGCGAAACGGCGAGCGAGGCCTGCATCGTCGCGTTGCCCGACGCGAGCAGGTTGCCGAGCTGGTAGACGACGCCGGGGAAGGTCGCGCGGATCTCGTCGGGCGAGATCTCGTTCAGGTGGACCGGGATCACGCCCCACGCACCCTGCACCGAGATCTGCATCAGGAACGCCCCCGCGGCGAGGGCAACCGGGCCGCTCGAGAACGCCCACAGCGGCAGCACGGGCAGGGCGATCAACGCAGCGATGAAGATGGCGCGACGGCGGCCGATCCGTTCCGAGATCGCGCCGAACGACAGGCCGCCGACGATGGCGCCGATGTTCAGCACGATCGTGATCCACGACACGGTATGCGGATCGAAGTGATGCTGTTCGCGCAGGAACGTCGGATAGAGATCCTGCGTGCCGTGCGAGAAGAAGTTGAATGCGGTCATCAGCACGATCGCGTAGATCGTGAGTTTCCAGTTCTGCTTCAGCGTGGTGCCAAGGCTCGGGCGCGGGCGCTTTTCCATCTGCTTCCATGCCGGCGATTCGGGCACGTGCGAGCGCACGTACAGCACGAGCAGCGCGGGCAGCACGCCGACCATGAACATGCCGCGCCAGCCGATGTACTGGTAGAACAGGCCGAACACGACGGACGCAAGCAGGTAGCCGCTCGGATAGCCGGCCTGCAGCAGTCCCGACACGAAGCCGCGCGCATGGGTCGGCACGGTTTCCATCGTCAGTGCGGAGCCGACACCCCATTCGCCGCCCATCGCGACGCCGAACAACGCGCGCAGCACGAGCAGCGCGGTCAGGCTCGGCGCGAAACCCGATGCGAGTTCGAGCAGCGAGTAGCAGGCGATGTTGACCATCAGCGTCGGGCGACGGCCGAAACGATCGGCGAGCCGGCCGAAGATCAGTGCGCCGAGCGGGCGCATCGCGAGCGTCAGGGTGAGCGCGAACGCGACGGCAGGAATCGTCGACCCGAATTCGGCGGCGATGTCCTTCAGCACGAAGACCATCAGGAAGAAATCGAACGCATCGAGTGTCCAGCCGAGGTAGGCGGCGATCGTGACGTTGCGTTGTTCGCGGGTCCAGCTCATGTCCGAGGTCTCCTCGTTGGCTTGCGCGCTCACGTTGTGCATGCGGATGCCGGCCCGGCTTGCGCGTGGTGCGGGGGCATTGATCGAGTGTAGGCCGCGGCGTCGGACGATGTGGGGCGCGATAACGTTGAATCGGGAATAATCCCTAGGAAATGAACTGTTTCGGAAACGGCAATGCCGTCGCACGAAGCCGGCGACAGGCATCTGTATCATTCCGGAAGGCTGTTTGTATCTGTTTTGTAATGCGCCCGGTGCGCATCGTCACCGAATCAGGAGTCCCGATGACCGAACGTCCCGCCGCCACGCTGCCCGTGCTCGAGACTGCCCGGCTGTGGCTGCGTCCGCGTGTGCTGGCCGATCTCGACGCGTGCCTCGCGATGGATCGCGATCCCGAGGTCACGCGGCACATCGCGGGCCCGTGGCACGATCCCGTCGAGCATCGGCGCTTCGTCACGCACCGGATCACGTGTAACTATCCGCCGGGCCTCGGCTACTGGTCGATCTTCGAGAAGGCCGCGCCCGATGCATTCGTCGGCTGGATCCTGCTGATTCCCGACTACGTGGACGGTGCGCACGACGTCGAGATCGGCTGGCGGTTGCTGCGTGCGACATGGGGGCGCGGCATCGCGAGCGAAGCCGCGGCAGCCGTCGTGCGTCACGCGTTCGACACCGTGCGCCTGCCGCGCGTGATCGCCGATATTGCCGAGGCCAACAGCGGCTCGCTGAATGTCGCGCGCAAGCTCGGGATGCGTCGCGTGAGCGTCGTGCACGATAGCATTCCTTACATTCGACATCGTCTCGAGCGCAACGATCTGCGCGCGTAGCGCGGCGCCGTGCGAGGGCGGGGCGTCGGGCGGTTGTCAGAGATCGTCAACCGGACGCGTATCGAGGTCATGACGTATTAACGGCTCGCGCGATCAGGAGTATCGTTGCCGGAATTTCGCAACATGGGGTACGACCATGGCTCTCGGCAACGATGTTCACCTGATTCCCGTCAAGCTTGAAGACCTGCGTCCCACGCAGATGACGGTCGGCTATCGCGAAGTCAAGGCGAAGCGCAAGCACTGGAAGGCGCTCAGCAAGCGCGCGCGCAAGGCCGCGATCGATTCGCACTGGTTCCCGGCGGTGCTCGGCCCCGACGGGCTGCACTACATCACCGATCACCACCACCTCGGCCTCGCGCTGATCGAGGAAGGCGAGGCACGCGTGAACGCGATGCTGCTGAAGGATCTGTCATGGCTCGACGACACGATCTTCTGGCGGATGATGGAACACAACCAGTGGGTGCATCCGTTCGGCGCGGACGGCACGCGCCGCGACTACGCGAATCTGCCGAAGGCGCTGACGGGGCTCGTGGACGATCCGTACCGCAGCCTTGCCGGCGAACTGCGTACGGCGGGCGGCTATGCGAAGGATGCGACGCCGTTCAGCGAATTCCTGTGGGCCGACTACCTGCGCCAGCACGTGTCGCTCGACCAGATCCGCAAGAACTTCGCGAAGGCGCTCGACATCGCACTGCATCGCGCGCATGAGCAGGATGCACGCTATCTGCCCGGCTGGTCGGGCGTCATCGCCGTCAAGCCCTGACCGCCTCATGACGACCGCCCCGATCCGTCCCGATGCCGGCCCGCAGCATGCCGACCATTTCGCCGCGCTCGACACGGCCTCGCCGCCGCCCACGCGACGCATCGGCCTCGATGCGCTGGCCGGCCTGTCGATCGCGGGGCTGCTGATTCCCGAGGCGGTTGCGTATGCGGGGCTGGCGAACCTGCCGCCGCAGGCCGGTCTCATCGCGTTGCTGTCGGGGCTCGTCGTCTATGCGCTCACCGGCAGCAGCCGCTTCGCGATCGTGTCGTCGACGTCGTCGTCGGCCGCCGTGCTCGCGGCGACCGTGCTCGCGGAGTCGGGGGTGGCGCTCGCCGCGCAGCTCGCACTCGCGGCGGCGCTCGTCGCGATGACGGGTGTGCTGTTCATCCTGGCCGGTGCCGCGCGGCTCGGCGGCATGTCGGACTTCGTCGCACGGCCGGTGTTGCGCGGCTTCACGTTCGGCCTCGCGCTGACGATCGTCATCAAGCAGTTGCCGAAGATCCTCGCGATCTCCGTGCAGCACAGCGATGCGCCGCATGTCGCGCTCGACCTGATCACCGGCGCGCCGCATGCGAATCTCGCGAGCGTCGTACTCGGGGCGATCGCACTGGCGTTGCTGTTCGCGCTCGGGCGGAGCTCACGCGTGCCCGCGACGCTCGTCGTGATCGTGCTGTCGATCGCAGTCGGCTATGCGATCGAGTGGCAGCGATACGGGATCGCGATCGTCGGCCATATCGATTTCAAGCATATCGAGTTCGGCCTGCCGGCCCTCGACCGCAACGCGTGGATGCAGACCATCGAGCTTGCGTTCGCGCTGATGCTGATCCTGTACGCGGAATCGTACGGGTCGATCCGCAACTTCGCGCTGAAGCACGGCGACAGCGTGTCGCCGAACCGCGACCTCGTCGCGCTCGGCTGCGCGAACCTCGCGTCGGGCCTGCTGCACGGGATGCCGGTCGGCGCCGGCTATTCGGCGACCTCGGCGAACGAAGCGGCCGGCGCGCAGTCGCGCTTTGCCGGCCTGTGGGCGGCGGGCGTGGTCGCGCTGATCGTCTGGCTGCTGCTGCCGCAGCTCGCGCGCACGCCGGAGCCCGTGCTCGCGGCGATCGTGATCTTCGCGGTCAGCCACTCGCTGCATCCGTCGGTATTCCGGCCGTACTGGGCCTGGCATCGCGACCGGCTCGTGGTGATCGCCGCGCTGCTCGCGGTGCTCGTGCTCGGCGTGCTGCACGGGTTGCTCGCGGCCATCGGCGTGAGCCTGCTGCTGACGCTGCGCAAGCTGTCCGAGCCGAACGTCAGCGTGCTCGGCAGGCTGCGCGACAGTCACGATTTCGTCGACGTGGCGAGCCATGCCGATGCGAAGCCGGTGCCGGGCGTGCTGATCGTGCGGCCCGAGGCGCAACTGTTCTTCGCGAATGCGGACCGGATGCTGAACCGCGTGCGTGCGCTGATGAAGGCCGCGCCGGACGCGCATACCGTGATGCTGAGCCTCGAGGAAACGCCGGATGTCGACAGCACGACGATCGAATCGTTGCGCACGTTCGCGGCCGAATGCACGGCGCGCGGGTTGCGGCTCGCGATCGTGCGGCTCAAGGTGCACGCGCTGCACGCGTTGCGCCGCGCGGCCGACGATACGCTGCACGACGATGAAATGTCCGAACTGAGCGTCGACGAGAGCCTGCAACTGCTGCAAGCCCGGATGCCGCCGGACGGCAGCGACGGCACGACCGCCGCGTGACGGGGCGGCGCGCCGGCGCGCGCTATGGCGAAACCACGGCGTCGGCGGAGCGATCGATCATGGCGGTCACTTCGGCCGCCGTCGGCGCATAGGCGCCTGCATGCGCACAGGCGACCGCCGCGCACGCGGCTGCGTAGCGCAGATGTTCGGCGGCTGATGCATCGGGACGCGCGAGCTGGCTCGCGAGCCAGCCGCCGATGCTCGCATCGCCGCAGCCGACGGTGTCGGCCACGTCGGTCGGGAACGCGGGCTGGAACAGCACGATGTCACGATGCAAGAGCTGCATGCCGGATGCGCCGCGCGTGACGAGCATCGCGGCGTCCGGCGCCCACGTGCGCAGTTGCGCGAGTGCGGCGGCTTCATCGAGTTCGGGAAACAGCCCGCGCAGATCCTCGTCGGATACCTTGATCCAGTCGGCGAGCCCGGCCAGCCGGCGCAGTGTGTCGCGATACGACGGCGCGGCCATCGGTGCGCGGAAGTTCGGGTCGAACGAGATCCGCTTGCCGGCCGCCCGCGCAGCCTGCGCCACGTCGATCAGGCGCGACGCCAGCGGCTCGCGCACGACGCCGAGCGAACCGACGTGCACGATCTCGGCGGCGTCGAGTGCGCCGGCGGGCAGGTCCGCCGGATCGAACGCGAGATCGGCGCTGTTCTCGCCGATGAAGAAGTAGTGGGGCGGCTGCTTCGACACGACCATCGCGAGCAGCGGCGCGCGATCGACCTGCCGGATGAAGCGCAGGTCGAGCCCCGCGTCGGCGCTCTTGCGCATCAGCTCGTCACCGAAGGTGTCGCGACTGACCGTGCCGGCGAAGGCCGTCGGCACGCCGAGTCGCGCACCGACGCGCGCGACGTTCCAGCATGAGCCGCCGGCGACGCTATGCCAGTGCTGTGCGTCGTCGCGGATGAAATCGGTCAATGCTTCGCCGAATACGATCAGGCGGGGAAACGTCGTCGTCATGTCGAAACCTTGTGCCGCGGCGGGGTGCGCGGCGATGCAGCGATTGATCTGAAACGGCGGGCAGTGCGGGCCGTCGCACGCTGCGACGTGGCCCGGCACTGCCCGGTCGTGCGGACGGGGGGGCGCGATCAGCGCGGGGCGCTCCAGCCCTTGTAGCTCTTCACGTTGTCGCGCGTGATGAGCGTCGGCTCGATCAGGATCATCGGATTGGCTGGCTTCTGGCCGTTCATGATGCCGTAGCCGACGTTGACGGCCTGCTGCGCCATCGCCCAAGGGTCCTGGCTCGACGACGCCTGCACGAGCGTATTCGACTTGAGCGCGACCTCGATATCGGGCGCACCGTCGACCGACGTGATCACGATGTTCGGGCGGTTCAGCTGTTTCGCGGCGAGATCGCTGCCGATCGCCTGCGGGTCGTTGATCGTGAACACCGCGTCGAGCTTCGGAAAGCGCGTCAGGTAGCCCTGCATCGCATTCATCCCGCCTTCACGCGAGCCCTTGCCGTCCTGGTCGCTCGACAGCACCTTGATGCCGGCGCTTTTCGCGAGCACGGTCTTGCAGCCGTTGACGCGATCGATCACGGCCGACACCTGCGGGCCGTTCTCGATGATCACGTTGCCCTTGCCGTTGAGTTTCTTCGCGATGTAGTCGCAAGCCAGCTCGCCGGCCTTCACGTTGTTGGTCTGCACGGTCGCGTTCGCGCCGGCCGCCGCGACGTCGACCGCGACGACCGTGATGCCGGCCGCCTGCGCCTTCTTCACCGCCGGCTCGATCGCCTTCGGATCGGTTGCGTTGAGCAGGATCATGTCGACGTGCGCGGAGATGAAGTTGTCGATCTGCGTGAACTGCTTGTTCAGGTCGTAGTCGGCCGACACGGCCGTGACTTTCGCATTCGGGTTGAGCTGCTTGGCGCGCGCCTCGGCGCCCTTGACGATCGTGACGAAGTACGGGTTGCCGAGCGACCCGACCGTGACGCCGATCGATTTGAGCGGTTTGTCGGCCGCGTGCGCGGCGGAAGCGCCGAAGGCGAGTGCGCAGGCGACGGCGGTCAGGGCGGCTTTGTGCTTGAACATGTCGTGGTGTCTCCGTGAAGTTGCTTGGCGGGCGGGCGCAGGGATCGGCCTGCGCCGCCAGGTTGAATGGACGGGCAGGGGCTCAGGTACGGGCCGAATCGCGCTGGCGGTAGCGGTCGAGCGCGACGGCGCCGATGATCACGAGCCCCTTGATGATGTACTGCCAGATGTCGGACACGCCGAGCAGCACGAGCCCGTTGGTCAGCACCGCGATGATCAGCGCACCGATCAGCGTGCCGACGATCGAGCCGACGCCGCCGACGAAGCTCGTGCCGCCGAGGATCACTGCGGCGATCGCGTCGAGTTCGTACGACTGGCCGAGCTGCAGGCCGTTGGCCGCATAGAGCCGCGCGGCCGACATCACCGCGCCGAGGCCGGCGAGCAGCCCCGACGCCGCGTACACGAACAGCTGGATCGCCCGCACGTTGATGCCCGACAGGCGGGCGGCTTCCGGATTGCCGCCGACCGAATAGATGCGCATCCCGAGCACCGTGCGGCGCAGGATGAACCACGAGATCGCGATCACCGCGCATGCGATCACGACGAGCCACGGCACGCCGAGGATCGTGCCGTTGCCGATGAACGCGAACGGCAGTTGCGGATTGAACACGGTCGTGTCGTTGCCGATCAGGCGCGCGACGCCGCGCACGGCCGTCATCGCACCGAGCGTGACGATGAACGGCGGCAGGCGCAGGAACGAGATCAGCCCGCCGTTGATCGCGCCGAACACGAGGCCGACGACGAGCGCGAACGGCACGCCGAGCCAGCCCCAGCCCGGGATGGTCGACGCGAGCAGCGCCGCGACGGCCGCGGCGGCAAGCACCGAGCCGACCGACAGGTCGATGCCGCCCGTCAGGATCACGAAGGTCATGCCGGCGGCGAGCACGATGTTGATCGACGCCTGCTGCGTGACGATCGACAGGTTCTGCAGCGTGAAGAAACCGTCGGTCAGAAAGCCGAAGCCGATGCACAGGACCAGCAGCACCGGCAGCATGCCGGCCGTGCGGATCAGCGACTGCATGCGGGCGCGTTGATCGGCGCCGCGCAACAGCGGCGTACGGGTGGCCACCGGCTGGGCCGTCGCGGAAGCGAGGTTCCGCTGCTTGGTCGGGTTGATCATTTCGGTAACCTGAATGTAAGAAGAAGATGAAGAAGGCGAGGCTCAGTGCGCGTCGACGCGTTCGGCTTGCGAGCCGGTGGCGAGCGCGATGATGGCTTCCTGCGTGATGGGTGTGGGCGTGTAGCCGCCGAGTTCGCCGGCGATCTCGCCTTCGCGCATCACGAGCACACGGTCGGCGACACCGATGATTTCCGGCAGTTCGCTCGAGATCACGATGACACCCACGCCGGCCCGGGCCAGTTCGTTGATGATCCGGTAGATCTCGGATTTCGCGCCGATGTCGACGCCGCGCGTCGGTTCATCGAGGATCAGCACGCGCGGCTTCGTCTCGAGCAGGCGCGACAGCAGCACTTTCTGCTGGTTGCCGCCGGACAGCGCGCCGACGTTGACGTTCGCGTTCGGCACGCGGATCGACAGCGACGCAATGGCGTCCTTCGCGCGTTCGGCGCCGCGCGCGAGGTCGAGCGCACCGAGCCGCGCATCGCGGTTGCAGACCGAGATGTTGATGTTGTCGCGCACGCTCATGTCGAGGAACAGGCCCTGGCGCTTGCGGTCTTCGGTCAGGTAGACGAGGCCCGCATCGATCGCGTCGCGTGGCGAGTGCGCGCCGAACGTGCGCTCGCCCACCTTCACGTCGCCGCGCATGCGCGGTTCGGCGCCGAAGATCAGCCGCGCGAGTTCGGTGCGGCCTGCGCCGACGAGCCCCGCGATGCCGAGCACTTCGCCGGCATGCAGGTCGAGGCTGCAGCCGCGCACGCGCGCGCCATCGGCGATGTCGCGGACCGACAGCAGCAGGTGGCCGGGGTCGTATGGCGCGTGTTCCTTCTTGTAGAAACCGGAGATGTCGCGGCCGACCATCATCGCGACGAGGCGCTCGGCCGACAGCGATGCGCGTTCGAGCGTGCCGACGTATGCGCCGTCGCGCAGCACCGACACCCGGTCGGACAGCTCGTAGATCTCCGCCATCCGGTGGCTGATGTAGATGATCGCGAGACCTTCCTCGCGCAACTGGCGGATCAGGCGGAACAGGTGCTCGGTTTCGCGCGACGACAGCGGCGTGGTCGGCTCGTCCATCACGAGGATGCGCGCACGGGTGTGCACGGCGCGTGCGATCTCGACGAGCTGCTGCTCCGCGATCGACAGCGTGCCGACGAGCGTGTCGGGCCCGAACGATGCACCCAGGCGCGCGAGCACGTCCTCGCAGCCGCGCGCCATCGCCGCGCGGTCGATCGTGCCCCAGCGCCGGTTGCCGCGCCGCAGTTCGCGGCCGATGTAGATGTTTTCCGCGACGCTCAGGTTCGGCGACAGGCACAGCTCCTGGTAGATCACCGCGACGCCCGCATCGCGTGCGGCAAGCGGGCCGTCGATGTCGATGCGCTGGCCGTCGATCAGGATCTCGCCGCCGGCGTCGGCGCGGTACGCGCCCGACAGGATCTTCATCAGCGTCGATTTGCCGGCGCCGTTTTCGCCCATCAGCGAATGGATCTCGCCGGGATAGACGGTCAGGCTGACGTTGTCGAGCGCGCGCACGGCCGGGAACGTCTTGCTGATCCCGCGCATCTCGAGCAATGGGCGGGGCGACTCAGATCGCGACATGGTTGACCTCCTGCGAGTCGGTGCGGGCGCCCTTGAGGATGCCGGCCCGCGGGGAGAAGTTGAAGAACATCGGTAGCGTGGCGGCACCGATCGCACCGGCGTCGGCACCAAACGTGCCGCGTACGAGCACCGGCGTGCCGCGCGCTTCGGGCGCGGTGGCCACGAGCGCCGCGCGCAGGCGCGTGGTGACCGCGTCGAGCAGGCCCGCGTCCGTATCGGCGTCGAGCACGACCACCGGCGCGTCGACCACGCACAGCACCGCGCGCAATGCCGGCGCCAGCGCGTCGACGCAATCGTCGATCCATTCGTCGACGGCGGGCAGGCCGCGGGCGATGCACGCTTCGAGATCGGCCCGGTTGTCGACCGTTTCGCCGTGATGGCGCAGATGGCGCACCAGCGCATGCAGCGACGCGCGCGCGAGCAGGATGTCCCACGGGCCGCGCGGCGGCGGTGCGGAAGCCAGCCGGCTCGGTGGCACGGGAATCACGGCGATGTCGCCCGCATTGCCGGTCACGCCGCGCAGGCAGTCGCCATCGATCGCGATGCCGCCGCCGATTGCCGGCCCGATGAACAGGTAGACGAAGTCGTCGCACTGCCGGCCGTATCCGTAGAACAGCTCGGCGATCGCGGCGGCGTTGCCGTCGTTTTCCCCGAACACCGGAAGCGACAATGTGCGACCGAGGTCGGCCGCGAAGTCGACGTCTTCCCACGCGCGGAACGTGTCGGGTGCGAGGCCGAGTTCGCGCATCCACGCGCCGAGGTTGTACGGCTGAGCGACGCCGATGCCGGTCAGGCGCGCTCGGTCGTGGTCGGGAAGCAGGGCCTGCATCGCATCGATGTCGTGGCGGACGATCTCGAGCACGTCGGCAGGCGGCGGCAGCAGCGTGTCGTGCGAGCGGCGGCCGAGCACGTCGCCCGCGAAGTTGACGAGTGCGGTTTCGATGCGCATGCGGTCGAGATGGACGCCGATGCCGAACGCGCCGCGCGGATCGAGGCGGATCAGCGAGGCTGGCTGGCCACGCTGGCCTTCGGTGCGGCCCGCGAATTCGATCAGCTTCGCGTCGGCGAGTGACGCGATGATGCTGCCGACCGCCGTTCCCGTCATGCTCGCAAGGCGGGCGAGGTCCGCCTTCGACGCGCTGCCCGCGCGACGCAGCGTCTTCAGCAGCAGGCGCTCGTTGTAACGGCGCACGTTGGCCGAATTGCTTCCCTGGCCGAAGTGCGGGCTTCTCATGGTGTCTCCTTCCATGGTGCGCCGTTCGGCGGCGCATTAAATAAATCACGTTGATTTATTTAACCGCGTGAGCGACGTCATGTCAGCCTAGGGAAATCCCGGTTGAGGGCTGGATTGGCGGTGCGGGTGTCCGGAATCGGGGGCGGATCGTGGAGATCGAGAAAATTGGGCTGGGGTGGTTTGTGGGGCGGTCCGAACTGGGTAATGGCTCGTCGCCGGATTTGCCGCATGCCGTTACGGCTCGCCGGCGCTGGGGCGCGCAAACCGAGGCAACTGGATTGCTATGGGGACGAGGAGGGAGGTATGTTTCCGGGGCCGGTGTCAAGTCCTGGAATAGGTTGACAGTGTTCACCCGCTAAACGCCCGATGCACCGCATCGGGCGTTTTGTATTTGAGGGCGGCATGTGGCCGCTCGCAGTTGTAGATGTTCACCGACTGTTCGACCATCTTTGCGGCCTGCTTGAGATCGGCCGGGCGATGCAGCAAGAACTCGCCTTTGAGGATGCCGTTGATCCGCTCTGCCAGTGCATTCTGATAGCAGTCGTAGCCATCGGTCATCGAGCAGCGCAGACCATGGCGCCGATGGATGTCCTGGTAATACGTCGAGCAGTACTGGATTCCGCGATCGGAATGGTGAATCAACGGCTGGCGGCTTCGGCGCGTACGCAACGCCTTCTTGAGCGCCTGACTGACTTGCTCGGTCTGCAGACTGTCGTGGACGTGGTAGCCGACGATCTTGCGCGAGAACGCGTCGGTCACAAGGCTCAGGTACACGAACGGACCAGCGGTCGGCAGATAGGTGATGTCGGCAACCCAAACCTGCTCGGGGGCTTTCGGCACGATTTGCTCCGGGCCGGCTTTCAATAGGTTCGGATGGCGCCGGAAGCGATGATGGCTATGGGTGGTCTTGTGATACGCGCGGTGTGGCGCGACCAGTAGGCGCGCGGTGCGCAGCACGTCGAACAGCCGGTCCCGCCCCAGCTTGATACCATGCTCGACCAGCGTTGGTCCAAGCAAATGATGCAGCTTGCGCGTGCCCAACCTCGGTTGTCGCAGACGGATGTTTTGTACCAGTGAGGTGACGGTCTCGGCTTGCGAGCAGCGACGAGCCTCGCTCTGGCAACGCTTGTAATACGCTTGGCGGCTGATGCCCATGTATCGGCAGGCCCGTTCGACGCTCAGCTTTTCGACCCGCCTTTGCGCGACGACCTGCCCGAAGGCTTTTTTACGGTGATCCCGTAGTCCTTGCGCATCACGTCGATCACCGCCTCGAACAGCGCAGCTTTCTCCCGCGCTTCTCGCAACTGCGTCTCCAACTCCTTGATGCGCTGCTCAGGCGTGAGCGGCTTCGAATCTTGCTTCGGCATGGTGGAACCTGATCGCGCACGACCGGATGGATCGGCCCAATCCTGCAAGCCGTGCTTACGTAACCATACCAGCACTGTCGAGCGACCCTGGATGCCGTAGCGTCGCTGCGCCTCTTTGTAAGTCAGATCGCCTTTTTCGACTTGCGCCACCACCGACAGCTTAAAAGCCAGGCTGTAGTCCCGCTGCGTCCGCTTGATCCCTTGCTCCATCTGGCACCTCCTCGCCTCGGCGAAAAAGTGTCAACCTATTTCAGGATGGGTCACGGAAATGAAAAAAGGCCGGCTAGAAGCCGACCTTTTCAAAAACAGATGGTGCCCAGGAGAGGACTCGAACCTCCACGATGTTGCCACCGCTAGAACCTGAACCTAGTGCGTCTACCAATTCCGCCACCTGGGCACGTTTCGCTTGTTGCTGCATCGCGAAAGAACGCAATTATAGCGTGTTCGAAGGGGCTGTCAACACAATTTGAGGTCGCGAACGAAAATAATTGGGCGGGCTTGTTCGAGGCGTCGGGCAGGGCGAGCAAACACTGCGGCGGTCGACGTGTATCGTCGAAAAAACTTGGGATGCCGACCGGGAGCGTGAGCGCATCATTTCCGGATGCGGGAAATGAAAAAGTAGAAAGCGGATGGTGGTCAGCAGGGGAGCTCGATCACGCTTGCAAGCGGAGCCTTTCGAGATCTCGCGCGAAGCGAACAGGTGCTTTGCTTCCGGCGCTGGAAATGAAAAAAGGTCGGCTAGAAGCCGACCTTTTCAAAAACAGATGGTGCCCAGGAGAGGACTCGAACCTCCACGATGTTGCCACCGCTAGGACCTGAACCTAGTGCGTCTACCAATTCCGCCACCTGGGCACGTTTCGCTTGTTGCTGCATCGCGAAAGAACGCAATTATAGCGTGTTCGAAGGGGCTGTCAACACCATTTCATCGACGACGATGAAAATTATCGCCCTTCGCTGAACGGCCACTCACGCACCAACCGGTTCCGCCCGTTTCGCAGCGAAATTCCAGCGCTGCGCCTGGCTCGTATCGACGCGGGCGGGCAGCAGTCCGGCGGCCAGGAACGTGTCGGCGATCTGCTGCTGCTCGCCGAAATTTTGCGGCGCCACCGCACGGACGAGATAACTACGCCGCGCGTTCGCGCGCGCGATCGTCGCCGCGTCGAGTCCCCAGATCGGCGCGAGGGTATTCGCAGCCTCCTGCGGGTGGTCGCGCAGCCATGTGCCCGCCTGCGACAGCTGGTCGAACAGGATCTGGACGACGTCGGGCCGCGCGGCGGCGAAACTGCTGGATGCGAGGTAGTAGCGCTGGTACGACGCGAGTCCGTTGCCGTCGGCCAGAATCCGCACGTCGGGGTTCCGGTCGACCGACGCGACATAGGGATCCCACGTGATCCACGCGTCCACGCTGCCGCGCTCGAACGCTGCGCGGCCGTCCGCGGGCGTCAGGTAGTGGATCGTCGCATCGGCAGGCCCGAGCTTCGCGCGTGCGAGCGCGGCAAGCAGCAGGTAATGGCTGCCGGCTGCCTTCGTGACCGCAATGCGCTTGCCCTTGAGGTCTGCGAGCGTGCGCAGTGCGCCGTCCTGCTTGACGACGATCGCCTGTGCCTTCGGCGAAGGCGCTTCCTGCGCGACGTACACGAAACGCGCATGCGCGGCCTGCGCAAACACCGGAACCGTGTCGGCCACGTCGGCACTGAAATCGACGGCGCCAACGTTGAGCGCTTCGGTCAGCGGCAATCCGCTCGCGAATTCATGCCACGACACGCGCAAGCCGAACGGCGCGAGTGCCCGTTCAACGGTGCCGCGCGTCTTGAGCAGCGTGATGAGCGTCGACGATTTCTGGTAGCCGATACGCAACCCGTCGGGTGCGTTCTCGGCTTGCGTTCGGACGCCGGCGACAGTGAGACCTGCGGCCAGCAACGCGCGCGTAAATGCGCGGCGGTTCATCGACGTCATGGATCGTGCTCCTGGTTCGTTGCATCGAAGCGAGCCGTCTAACGTACCAACGAGGCGGGCGGACGATAACCGATAAATTCTGCTATCGATCCGGCTGGCGGGCATAAGAGAAGGCGAGGGCGCCCGATCGATGTCTCCTGCTTGCAATTTGATATGCGCATGGAGGACAAGGGGCTCGTCGAGCGTTGACGCAGCGTGAGCGATCGGCGGGTGGTGAGCATCGCGCTGACCGAAGCGGGGCAGGCGGTTGCCGTGCAGATCCCGGAGATTGCGCCGAAGGTGCTCAATGCCCGCTTGCGGAAATTTTCGAAGGCCGGTTTGATGAGCTGACCCGCCTGCTGCGCAAGTTCATCGGCGAATGAGCCGAGCGGCGTTTCCTGGGCTTGAAATGAAAAAAGGCCGGCTAGAAGCCGACCTTTTCAAAAAACAGATGGTGCCCAGGAGAGGACTCGAACCTCCACGATGTTGCCACCGCTAGGACCTGAACCTAGTGCGTCTACCAATTCCGCCACCTGGGCACGTTTTGCAGTAGCTGCTTGCTGCAAAGAAGCGAAATTATAGCGCCCCAATTATTCGTGTCAACACTTTTTTGCGATGCATCGCAAACCGGGCTCCGCCGCGCCGGCGGGCGGCATTCCGGTCATTTGGCGACACAGGCGGGTGATAGAATGACCCGCCGCCGTCAATATAGAACTGTCTGAAGGACACCTCTATGTTGATGCCGTGCACCATCAATCAACGCAACGAGAACAACCATCGATAAACCCTTGAGCAAATATCCGTACCCCATTCCGAGCCGTGAAGAGATTCTCGGCGTGCTGCGTACGAGCGACGCGCCGCTGGCCGCCAACGACATCGCAGAAGCACTGTCGATCAAGCGTCAGGAGCGCGAGGGGTTCTTCCGGCGTGTCGCCGCGATGGAACGCGACGGCCAGATCCGCCTCGACAAGCGCGGCCATTACCAGTTGACCCATCCGTCGAACTTTGTCGCCGGGCGCGTGCAGGGGCATCGCGACGGCTACGGGTTCGTGATCCGCGACGACGGCCAGGACGACCTGTTCCTGCCGAACGGCGAAATGCAGAAGGTGATGCACAACGATCGCGTGCTCGCGCGGATCGTCGGCTACGATCGACGCGGCCGTCCGGAAGGGCATGTCGTCGAAGTCACCGAGCGCGCGAACAAGCGCGTGATCGGCCGCCTGCTCAACGAGAACGGCGCGCTGATCGTCGCACCGGAAGACAAGCGCATCGGCCACGACATCCTGATCACGCAGAACGTGAAGAAGGCGAAGGTCGGGCAGGTCGTCGTCGTCGAGCTGACCGATTTCCCGAGCCGCCATTCGCAGCCGCTCGGCCGTGTCGTCGAGGTGCTCGGCGACATCGACGATCCGGGCATGGAAATCGAAATCGCGGTGCGCAAGTACGGCGTGCCGCACGAGTTCAGCCAGCCGGCGCTCGACGAAGCCGCCGCGCTGCCCGACAAGGTGCGGCCGACCGACCTGCGTTTCCGCGTCGACCTGCGCGACGTGCCGCTCGTGACGATCGACGGCGAGGACGCCCGCGACTTCGACGACGCCGTCTACTGCGAGCCGGTCAAGGTCGGCCGCGGCGACGGCTACCGGCTGATCGTCGCGATCGCCGACGTGTCGCACTACGTACAGCCGGGCAGCGGGCTCGATGCCGACGCGCTCGAGCGCAGCACGTCGGTCTACTTCCCGCGCCGCGTGATTCCGATGCTGCCGGAGAAGCTGTCGAACGGCCTGTGCTCGCTGAATCCGCAGGTCGACCGCTGCGTGCTCGCGTGCGACATGGTGATCACCGCGCGCGGCGAGATCAAGGCGTATCAGTTCTATCCGGCCGTCATCCATTCGGCGGCGCGCCTGACGTACACCGAAGTCGCCGCCGTCCTGTCGAACACGAAGGGGCCGGAGGCCGCGCGTCGCGCGGACCTGCTGCCGCACCTGCAGGACCTGTACGGCGTCTACAAGTCGCTGTTCGCCGCGCGGCAGAAGCGTGGCGCGATCGACTTCGACACGACCGAGACCTACATCGTCTGCAACTCGCAGGGCAAGATCGAGCAGATCGTGCCGCGCCAGCGTAACGATGCGCACAAGCTGATCGAGGAATGCATGCTGGCCGCGAACGTCTGCGCGGCCGACTTCCTGAAGCGTCACAAGCATCCGGGCCTGTACCGCGTGCACGCGGGGCCGACGCCGGAGAAGCTCGAGAACCTGCGCGCGTTCCTGCGCGGCATGGGCCTGTCGCTCGGCGGCGGCGAGAAGCCGCATGCGAGCGACTACGCGGCGCTGATGGCGCAAATTCGCGACCGGCCCGACGCGCAGATGCTGCAGCCGATGCTGCTGCGCTCGATGCAGCAGGCCGTCTACAGCCCGGACAACATCGGTCACTTCGGCCTGGCCTACGAGGCGTACGCGCACTTCACGAGCCCGATCCGCCGTTATCCGGACTTGCTCACGCACCGCGCGATCTACGCGATCCTGTCCGGCAAGAAGTACACGCCGAAGGCGCCGGACGGCTTCGAGCTGAACACCGCGCTGTCGCCGCGCGCCCGCGCGATGCAGCAGGCCGACGACGAATCGCGCGGCCGCTCGCGTTCGAACACGGCGATCTGGGAAGAGCTCGGCCTGCACTGCTCGGCGAACGAGCGCCGCGCGGATGAAGCATCGCGCGACGTCGAGGCTTGGCTCAAGTGCTACTTCATGCGCGACAAGCTCGGCGAGGAGTACGGCGGGATGGTGAACGGCGTCACGTCGTTCGGCATCTTCGTGCAGCTCGACACGCTCTTCATCGAAGGGCTCGTGCACGTCACGGAACTCGGCTCGGACTACTTCCAGTACGACGAGATCAAGAACGAGCTGCGCGGTGAACGCACGGGCATCCGCTACCGCCTGTCGGATCGGGTGCGCGTGCAGGTGAGCCGCGTCGATCTCGATGCACGCAAGATCGACTTCCGCCTCGTGCGCGATACGCCGGTGAAGGCGCCGCGTCCGTCGCCCGCGCCGGCTTCCGCTGGCGGCGGTGTCGACCGCGGCAATGGCCCGCGTGTACGCACGCTGCCGCAGGCGGACGAGCCCGCGCCGCGCCACAAGAAGGCCGCGAGTGCGCCGAGCGTCGCGGTGAAGGAAGCACGCGCCGCGCGCAAGAAGGGGGGTAGCGGTGGCGGTGCGGCGGCGAAGCCGACCGCGAAGAAGACACGCGCTCGCAAGAAGTACTGAGCGTTCGGGGCGGCGCCAGCGCCCGCCTGAAGTATCGAGAGACGCCGCGTGACCGGTCAGCCGGCAACGCGGCGCTTTCCTTTTCCATGGATCGCGGCTGCGCGTGTCGTGCGGCCGCACGTTTGATCGAAGGTTGTTCCAGTCATGTCACGTCTGAAGGTTCTTTACGGTTTTCATGCGGTGACCGCACGTTTGCGGCACGATGCATCGACGGTTGCGGAGGTGCTGTACGACCAGACGCGCCGCGACCGCCGCATGCAGGACTTCCTGCACACCGCGAAGGAAGCGGGCGTGCGGCTGATCGCGGCCGACGAAACGCGCCTGTGGGGCCTCGCGCATACCGAGCGTCACCAGGGCGTCGTCGCGCGTGTCGAGGACATCCCGCTCGCGCAGAACCTGTCCGAGCTGCTCGACGGCATCCAGGGCCCCGCGCTGCTGCTGGTGCTCGACGGTGTCACCGATCCGCACAACCTCGGCGCGTGCCTGCGTGTCGCCGATTCGGCCGGCGCGCACGCGGTGATCGCGCCGCGCGACCGTGCGGTCGGCCTGAACGCAACCGCGGCCAAGGTGGCGAGCGGCGCGGCGGATACGGTGCCGTACATCACGGTGACGAACCTCGCCCGTGCGCTGCGCGAGCTGAAGGACGCCGGCGTGTGGATCATCGGCACGTCGGACGAGGCATCGGCGACGCTCTACGAAACGAAGCTCGACGGCCCCGTCGCGCTCGTGATGGGCGCGGAAGGCGAAGGCATGCGCCGGCTGACGCGCGACACCTGCGACGAAGTGATGAGCATTCCGATGGCCGGCAGTGTGGAAAGCCTGAACGTATCGGTCGCAAGCGGCGTGTGCCTGTACGAAGCCGTGCGCCAGCGGCGCGTGAAGGGCTGACGCAGCCCGTCCCGCGCGCCCTGCGCGGGCCTCGAATGACCCGAACGACGCGTGCCGCGATGCGATGCGGCACGCGGCTCTCCGGAGCTCGCGACCGATGACCCTGTTTCGCGCTGGCGTATCCTGCGCCGTGCTGTGCCTGCTGGCTGCCTGCACGTCGCCGTCGCTCGTCGAACGCGGTACCTACTACGCCGACACGAGCCTGCACGCGCGCGGCGCCGATTCGCGGATCCGCTTTCTCGTGATGCATTACACCGAAAGCGACGAGGCGAAATCGCTGCGCACGCTGACCGGCGATTCGGTAAGCGTGCATTACGTCATCCCGCCGCAGCCGCGCGTCGAGCACGGAATGCCGGTCGTCTACCAGCTCGTTCCGGAATCGGAGCGCGCATGGCATGCGGGCGTCAGCGAGTGGCAGGGCACGACCGAGCTGAACGCGGTGTCGATCGGCATCGAGAACGTGAACCGCGGGCCGCTCGATCCGCAAAACCGCACCTGGCAACCCTATCCGCCCGAACAGGTCGCGGCGCTGACCCGGCTGTCGCAGGACATCGTCGCGCGTTACGGGATTCCGCCGACGCGCGTGGTCGGGCACAGCGACATCGCGCCGCAACGCAAGATCGATCCGGGGCCGCTGTTTCCCTGGCACGCGCTGGCCCTGGCCGGCGTCGGCGCGTGGCCGGACGATGCGGCCGTGGCCGCGCGGCTCGGCGGGCGTGATCCGCATGCGCCGGTCGACGTGCGCGAACTGCAGCTCAAGCTCGCGCGCTACGGTTACGACGTGGCCACCGACGGGGTGCTCGACGCACGCACGCGACGCGTGTTCGCGGCGTTCCAGATGCATTTCAGGCCGTCCGACTATGCGGGCAACCCGGACGCCGAAACCGACGCGATCGCGCAGGCGTTGCTCGACAAGTACCTCCCCGGCACGCAACCGGTGGACAACGCGCCTGCGGCGGGCGCGCCCTGAATCCGCCGTGCCCGGCACGCCGAAAAACGCGGGCCGTCAGCCGAGTCCGGTAAACTGGCGGTTTTCCGCAATCCCGCAGCATTACCACTCCATGACTCAAGACGAACTCAAACGCCTCGTCGGCCAGGCCGCCGCTGATTACGTGATCCAGAACGTGCCGGAAGGCGCCGTGATCGGCGTCGGCACCGGCTCGACCGCCAACTGCTTCATCGACGCGCTCGCCGTCGTCAAGGCGCGCTATCGCGGCGCCGTGTCGAGCTCCGTCGCCACGACCGAACGCCTGAAGTCGCACGGCATCAAGGTGTTCGACCTGAACGAGGTCGACTCGCTGCAGGTGTACGTCGACGGCGCCGACGAGATCGACGCGAGCGGCGCGATGATCAAGGGCGGCGGCGGCGCGCTGACGCGCGAGAAGATCGTCGCGTCGGTGGCCGATACGTTCGTCTGCATCGCGGACGCCAGCAAGCGCGTGCCGGTGCTCGGCGCGTTCCCGCTGCCGATCGAAGTCGTGCCGATGGCGCGCACGGCGATCGGCCGGCGCGTGACCGCGCTCGGCGGCGTGCCGGTGCTGCGCGTGACGAAGGACGGTGCGCCGTATATCACCGACAACGGCAACGAGATCATCGACGTGAAGGGGCTGCAGATCGCCGATCCGCGCGGTTTCGAAGCTCAGGTGAACGCATGGCCGGGCGTCGTGACGGTCGGCCTGTTCGCCGAGCGCGGCGCGAATCTGTGCTTGCTCGGCACGGAAAACGGCGTTGAAACGATCGTTTATTCGGCTAATTGAAAGATATGGAAAGCAGTCCGTAATGACATGTCGCATGTCGTAATGGACTGAATGTTTAAATCTTGTGGAAATCGGGCCCGGTAGGCGTAATGCGCTTCCCGGGCCTTATTTTTCGCCGTATAAATCACCCCGTCAAAAAGAGGGATAACCCTGTCAGGTGTTTACCAGATAGCGAAATATCGTCGAACTCATCAACTTATAGATCATAAGAACAGTCGTAACCAGGGCCGGCGGAACTGCGGAGCAGGTGTTCGCAAATCGACGCACGGGGAGGTGTCATGGAGCAGGGCAAAGACCGGTCACTGGTCGCGAAAGTGATGGATGGGCTTGTCTCGGGTATCGTCGAGGACAAGTACGGCGGCATCTTGCCGCCGCAGGACGTGCTGTCGAAAGAGTTCGATGTGAGTCGCACCGTGATGCGGGAAGCGCTATCGATGTTGCTTGCACGCGACATGCTCGACGTGCGTCCGAAAGTCGGCACGCGCGTGCGGCCGATGCGCGACTGGCGGATGATCGACGAAGACGTGGTGAGCTGGCGATTCCGGGCGAAACCCGATCCGCAGTTCATGCGCGACGTCATCGAATTCCGGATGCTGATCGAACCGCGCGCGACCGCGCAGGCGGCGGTGCGTGCGACGGCTGGCGACATCGCGGGCATCCGCGAAGCGTTCGATGCGTTCAAGGTGCTGCAGCCGGGCGACCCCGGCTACGACACGGCGGACGAGTTGCTGCACACGCGGATCGTGCAGGCGAGCGGCAACCAGTTTTTCCAGCAGATGGCGGCGATCGTGCGCGGTGCGGTGCGTCTCGTGAATCCGCGTGTCGTGCAGAAGGAAGGTGCACACGATGTCGTCGTGAAGGCGCATGCACGTGTGGTCGACGCGATCGAGCGTCGCGATCCGCGCGAAGCCGAAGCCGCTTCGCTCGCGCTGATCGATTTCAGCGCCGACGAGATCTCGCGCGATTTCTCCGTCGACGTGCCCATGCGCGCCTGACGCTGCGCGAGTCGCTCATCCGTGTGCCGCCGGGCCGTTTATCATGACGGCCGGCCGGCAGCGTGCCGGCCACCGTCATACGACCGACACGGAAGATCAGGATGAACGACAACGACCATCGCACGGTGCGCTTCGGCATCATTGGCGCAGGCAGCATCGCGCGCCGTTTCGCGCAAAGCCTCGCGCATGTGCCGGGCGCCACGCTTGCCGGTGCCTGGGCCCGCCGCGCCGATGCCGCGGCAGACTTTTGCGGAACGTACGGCGGTACGCCTGCCGCAAGCCTCGAAGCACTCCTCACGAGCGATATCGACGCGGTCTACATCGCGACGCTCCATGACAGTCACGCGCAGTACACGCTGGCCGCGCTTGCTGCCGGCAAGGCCGTGCTGTGCGAAAAACCCGCGACGCTGAACGCGGCGCAGCTCGACACCGTGCTGCGTGCGGCACGCGACGCCGGGCGGCTTTTCATGGAGGCGATGAAGCCGCCGTTCTTCCCGCTGTACCGTCAGTTACGTGCGCATCTGCATGACGATCCGATCGGCGAAATCCGGCTCGTGCGGGCAGGGTGTGCATCGTCGTCGGTGCCGGACGACCATGCCGTCTATCGCCTCGATCGCGCGGGCGGCGCGCTGCTCGATATCGGAATCTACGAGGCGTTTCTCGCGGTCGACTGGCTCGGCGCGGCGCTCGACGTGCAGACGCTCGGCCGCGTCGGGGCAACGGGTGTCGACCTGTTCGCAAGCCTGAACAGCGTGCACGCGAACGGCGGGATCGCGCAGCTCTTTTGCGGGCTCGACGTGATGGGGCGCGGCGACGCGCTGATCGCCGCGGCCGGCGGCCACGTGACGATTCACGAGAAATGGTGGAACCCCGCGCGTGCGACGATTCGCTATGCGGACGGGCGCACCGTCGAACTCGATGCGCCGGTCGACGGCGGCGGGCTGAACTACGAGACCGCGCATTTCTGCGACCTGCTGCGCGCGGGCAAGACCGAAAGCCCGATCATGACGCACGACCATTCGCGGCAGATGATCGCGATGACCGATGCCGCGCGCGCGGCGCTCGGCGTGCGTTATTCGGGCGAGTAAGCGGGAAGGCGGGAGCCGGGCACGCGTGCGCGGCCCGGTGGACGGCGTGCGCTCAGTGCCGCGACGGCAGCGACAGGCGCTTTTCGTACCAGCGCTGCACCCATTCGAGGATTTGGCACAGGATCCAGTACACGGCCGCGGCGGCGAGATAGAGCGGCAGCGGCTGATAGGTCGCCGCAATCACTTCCTGCGCGCTGCGCAGCAGTTCGGTCACGGTGATCACGGACACGAGCGACGTGTCCTTGATCAGGCTGATCAGGCTGTTCGACAGGCTCGGTACCGCGATGCGCAGCGCCTGCGGACCGATCACGTAGCGCAGCGTCTGCCCCCACGACAACCCGAGGCTGTACGCGGCGAGCCATTGGCCGCGCGCGATCCCGTTGATCGCACCGCGCATGCTTTCCGACATGTAGGCCGCGACGTTCGCGGATAGCGCGATGACGCCGGCGGGCGTCGGGTCGAGCGAGATGCCGAGGCTCGGCAGCCCGTAATAGATGACGAAGATCTGGACGAGCAACGGCGTGCCGCGCATCAGGCTCACGTACGCGCGTGCCAGCCACGCGAGCGCGTTGACCCAGATGCGTTCGAAGCCGTCGAGCGCTTCGCTTTGCCGGATGCCCATCATCGCGAGCACGACGGCGCCAAGCAGGCCGAACACCATCGACAGGACGGCGAACTTGACGGTCAGAACGGCGCCCTGGGCGAGCACCGGCAGCGATTGGACGAGCAGGGACGTTGTCGACATGGAATACGAATCGAATGCGTGCGCGAAAGCGCAATCATAAACCGGACGCATAAAACAAAGGGCGGCATCGTTACGGATGCCGCCCTTTCCGGCCCGCCGTCAGGCGGGAAATGCAGGCGTGCTTACTTGATCGGCTTCGTCACGTCGATGCCGAACCACTTGTCCGAGATCTTCGTGAAGGTGCCGTCGGCCTCGAGTTGCACCATCGCGTCGTCGATCGCCTTCTGGAACTTCGGGTTGCCCTTCTTGAACGGGATGCCCGACGGGTTCGCCGAACCGACGTTCGCGCCTGGGCGCAGCGGCAGTTGCGAGTTCTTCGTCAGGTACGCGAGCATCAGGCGGTCGTTGAGCGCCGCGTCGAGACGGCCGGCCGCAAGATCGCGCAGGTACTCGGGCGCGCCCGGGTACGTCTTCACGTCGATGCCCGGCACCGACTTCGCCATGTCCATGTAGTTCGTGCCGAGCGCGACGCCGAGCTTCTTGCCTTTCAGGTCTTCAAGCGACTTGAACTGGCGCGTATCGTCGTTGCGCTGGATCAGTTGCGCGGACGAGTACGTATACGCCGGCGAGAAGTCGAGCGTTTCCTTGCGCTTGTCGGTGATGCCGACCTGGTTGGCGATCACGTCGAACTTGCCGGCCTGCAGGCCTGCGATAATGCCGCTCCATTCGGTCGTCACGAATTCGGCCTTCACGCCGAGCTTCGCGGCCACGGCCTTCGCGATGTCGACGTCGAAGCCGACGAGTTCGCCTTGCGGGTTCTTCGAGTTGAACGGCGGGAACGTGCCTTCGAGGCCGACCCGCAGCGTGCCGCGTTGTTTCACCTGGTCGAGGAGGTCGGCCGCATGCGCGGTGGCAGCGGCGAACGACGTGCCGATCAGGCCGGCAACCAGCAGCTTCTTCAGCAGCGCAATCTTCATCGTGTGTTTCCTTGCCCTGTCCGGGTCATTGATTCTGGTAACGAGGCCGATGATAGCAAAAATGCAATCGACCACTAAATATCGTTTGTTTATGCCTATATTACGCGCTGCGTTCGCGGGCGACGGCCTTCACGCATTCCGCGACGAGCGCGGGACCGCGGTAGATGAACCCCGTGTAGAGCTGCACCAGCGCTGCGCCGGCCGCGAGCTTCGCCCGGGCATCCTCGCCCGAGAAAATGCCGCCGACGCCGATGATCGGCACTTCACTGCCGACTTCGGCGTGCAGCTTGCGGATCACTTCGTTCGACGCGTCGAACACGGGGCGGCCCGACAGGCCGCCGGCTTCGTCCGCATGCGGCAGGCCCTGGACGGCCGCGCGCGACAGCGTCGTGTTGGTGGCGATGACCGCCTCGATCTTGTGGCGCAGCAGTGTGTCGCCGATTTCCTTGACCTGTTCGTCGTCGAGATCGGGCGCGATTTTCAGGGCGAGCGGCACGAGCTTGCCGTGCAGGTCGGCGAGGCGCTGCTGCTTGTCCTTCAGCGCCGCGAGCAGTGCGTCGAGCTCGCCCGCGCCCTGCAGCTGGCGCAGGTTCTTCGTGTTCGGCGACGAGATGTTGATCGTCACGTAGCTCGCGAACGGGTACACGCGCTCGAGGCAGTACAGGTAGTCCTCGGCCGCGCGTTCGATCGGCGTGTCGGCGTTCTTGCCGATGTTCAGGCCAAGGATGCCGCGGTAGCGGGCGGCCTGGACGTTCTTCACGAACTGGTCGACGCCGTGGTTGTTGAAGCCCATCCGGTTGATCAGTGCTTCGGCCTGCGGCAGGCGGAACATCCGCGGGCGCGGGTTGCCGGGCTGCGGGCGCGGCGTGACCGTACCGACTTCGATGAAGCCGAAGCCGAGCGCCGCGAGGCCATCGATGGCCGCGCCGTCCTTGTCGAGGCCGGCTGCAAGGCCGACCGGGTTGCGGAAGGTGAGCCCCATCACGGTGCGCGGTGCGTCGGGCACGCGGGCCGACAGCGCGCAGGCAAGGCCCGTGCGGCCGGCCGCGCCGAGCGCGCGCAGCGTGAGGTGGTGAGCGTCTTCCGCATCCATCTTGAACAGGGATGCGCGGGCCAGCGGATAGAGGGAACTGAACACGGGAATAGGGCGGACAGCCGGAATGAATGACAACCCGCTATTTTACCGGGAGTTGGGCGGCAGGGGCGCGCTTCGCTTCGTTACCCTCGCGGCGCGCGTCAGCCCGAGCCGGAATGTCCGCCCGGCAACGGCGCGCGGGCCAGCGCCGCGTCGACCGGCGGCAGGTCGATCCGTTCCGGATCGAGTATCTTCCAGCGGCCGTCGATCAGCCCTTCGAGCGGGTGGAAGTTCGCCTTGTAGGCCATCTTCGGGCTCTCGCGGATCCAGTAGCCGAGGTACACGTAGGGCAGGCCGAGGCTCTTCGCCTGTTCGATCTGCCACAGGATGTTGTAGGTGCCGTAGCTCGTGTGCTGGTCGTCGGGCTCGAAGAACGTATAGACGGACGACAGCCCGTCGCCGAGGATGTCGATCATGCTGACCATGCGTAGCTTCCCGGGCTCGCCGCCCGCGGCGTCGAGGTCGCGAAATTCGACGAGGCGCGAGTTGATCCGGCTCTGCAGCAGGAATTGCTCGTACTGGTCGCGGCTGTCGCGATCCATGCCGCCGCCCGCGTGGCGTGCGGACTGGTAGCGCATGTAGAGCGCGTAGTGCTCTTCGTCGTAGTGCAGCGGCGAAACCGTCGCGACGAGCGTGCGGTGCCGTTTCCACATCCTGCGCTGCGTGCGCGACGGCGCGAACGCGTCGACGGGGACGCGCACCGGCACGCAGGCACGGCAGCCGTCGCAGTACGGGCGATACGTGAAGACACCCGAGCGCCGGAAGCCGGCCTTCACGAGCTCGGTGTAGATGTCGGAGTTGATCAGGTGGCTCGGCGTCGCGACTTGCGAGCGCGCGACGCGGCCGTCCAGATAGCTGCACGGATAGGGCGCCGTTGCATAGAATTGCAGCGCCGAAAGCGGTGAAAGCGGCAGCTCAGTCGGGTGAGTCATGGGCAGCTCTCGTTGCAGGGAGGGAGTGCCGCGCTAGCGCTCGATCCCGGAGGGGGCCGCCGTTTCGGCGCGGCCCGTCAGCGCGGCGAGCACGCGCTTGTCGAACTGCCACGGAATCGGCGGTTCGGCTACCGCGCTGCGCACGTGAGCGACAAAGGCCTTGCGTGCGATCTCGCGGCCGCCGAGCGACGCTAGATGCGACGTATTCTGCTGGCAGTCTATCATTTCCAGCCCCTGCTCGCGAAGGTGCGCGACGAGCGCGGCCAGCGCGATTTTCGACGCATCGGTCGCGTCCGCGTACATCGATTCGCCGAAAAACATTCGCCCGAACGACACGCCGTACAGGCCGCCGACGCGCCGCCCGTCGTGCCACGTCTCGATGCTGTGCGCGTTGCCGGAGCGGTAGAGCGACGTATACGCGTCGATGATCTCGGCCGTGATCCACGTGCCGCGCTGCCCTCGGCGCGGCGCCTGCGCGCACGCGCGCATCACGCCCGGAAAGTCGTGGTCGACGCGCACTTCCCATTCCGGCTCGCGCAGCACGCGCTTCAACGTCTTGCGCAGCGAGGGCGACACCTTGAATTCGGCCGGCACGAGGATCATGCGCGGGTCGGGGCTCCACCACAGCACGGGCTGGCCGTCGGAATACCACGGGAAGATGCCGCGCAGGTACGCGTCGATGAGGCGCGACGGCAGCAGGTCGGCGCTCGCGGCGAGCAGCCCGGGCGCGCCGGTCGCGGGACCGAGCGCGCGTTCGATGGGCGGAAACGGATCGTCCGGGCCGAGCCAGGGGACCATGGCGCAGGGGCTCAGCCGTTGCGCAGCGAGCGGAAGATATCGCCGGTGTGCACGCCGTAGTCGCCCGCGGCTCGATCGGCGAAGAAGAATCGCAGGGTCTGGCTGACGGTCGGGAACGCGATTTCGTCCCACGGGATGTCGGCTTCATCGAACAGCTTCACTTCGAGGCTTTCCTCGCCGGCTTCGAAACCCGGATCGGTGAGCCGCGCGAGGTAGAACAGGTGGACCTGATGCACGTGCGGCACGTTGAGCAGCGTGAACAGGTTCTGCACTTCGACGCGCGCACCGGCTTCCTCGAGCGTTTCGCGTGCAGCCGCTTCGGCCGTCGTCTCGCCCATTTCCATGAAGCCGGCGGGCAGCGTCCAGAACCCGTAGCGCGGTTCGATCGCGCGGCGGCACAGCAGGATCTGATCGCCCCAGACCGGGACCGTGCCGACGACGTTGCGCGGATTCTGGTAGTGGATCGTGCCGCAGTGATCGCAGACGAAGCGCTCGCGATTGTCACCCGGAGGAATGCGCGCGAGGACTTCGTGACCGCAGACGGAGCAGAATTTCATGTCGAGTGGAAGGGACGAGGTGATGCGAGTGTATCACCGGGGCGCGGCATTCTTGAACGCCTGCGCGTGCAGGCCGCGTGTCGCGCGAAGCGGGACGGGGCGGGCGGCGGAAAAACAAAAAGCCCGGCGCTGGGCCGGGCTTTTTGCATCATTCTGGACGTTGGTTGCGGGGGTAGGATTTGAACCTACGACCTTCGGGTTATGAGCCCGACGAGCTGCCAGACTGCTCCACCCCGCGTCCGTCGAAGAAATGAATTATAAGGAGTAACCCGAAGGCGTGCAAGCGCTTTCTGACAATTTCTTGTCGCCGCTTGTGGGGCCGGTACGGCGGGTGCGTGCGCTAGAATCGAGCGGTTTGTTTCGTTTCTTCGGCAGCGGGGCCGTGCGCGATCGCTTCGGCGCTGTTGCGACTCTCATTACTGTATCGACGGATTCATGGACATCGCTCACGATCTGCAATCGATCGGCGCGCAGGAACAGGCGCTTGTATTTCCCCATTTCGACCCGGCCCGCGCATGGGCGCTCGGCAACCGGATGCACGCGCTCGCGACGTCGCGCGGCCATGCGATCGCGATCGACATCGTCACGTTCGGCCAGCCGCTGTTCTACGCGGCGCTGGCTGGCGCCACGCCCGACAATGCCGACTGGGTACGCCGCAAGCGCAACGTCGTCGCACACTTCCGCCGCAGCTCGTACGCCATCGGCCTGCGCATGCAGCAGGCCGGCGCGACGCTCGCCGACAAGCACGGGCTGCCGGTCGCCGAATATTCGCCGCACGGCGGCTCGTTCCCGCTGACCGTCGCCGGTGCCGGCGTGATCGGCTCGATCACCGCGTCGGGGCTGCCGCAGCGCGCGGACCACGAATTCGTCGTCGAGGCACTGTGTGCCGAGCTCGGCCACGACTACGCCGTGCTGGCCCTCGCAAGGAGCTGAGCGATGCAGCTTCCCGGTTACGCATGGCTCGCGATCGCGATCGTCGCGGAAGTGATCGGCACGTCGGCGCTGCGCGCGGCGGACGGCTTCACGCGCCTCTGGCCGTCGTTGCTGGTCATCGCCGGTTATGGCATCGCGTTCTACTGCCTGTCGATCACGTTGCGCACGATGCCCGTCGGCATCATCTATGCAGTCTGGTCGGGCGCCGGCATCGTGCTGATCACCCTCGTTGCGATGCTGCTTTATCGCCAGGTGCCGGACCTGCCGGCCGTGATCGGCCTCGGCCTGATCATCGCCGGCGTCGTGGTGCTGAACCTGTTTTCGAAGATGCAGGCGCACTGAGCGTGCGACTGCCAATTGCCGGATGACCCTCATGACCGATTCCACTTTCGCTGCCGTTTCCGCCGAATCCACTCAGCCCGACGTGCGCGCGACAGTCGCGAACCGCATCGGCTTTCTCGAACTGAACCGGCCGAAGGCGCTGAATGCGCTGTCGGTCGGCATGATCCGGCTGATGCAGCAGGCGCTCGACGCGTGGCGCGACGATCCCGAGGTCGTCGCGGTCGTCGTGCACAGCCCGCATCCGCGCGCATTCTGCGCGGGCGGCGACGTGCGCTTCTTCCACGATGCGTGGCAGCGCGGCGACCGCGATGCGGTCGACACGTTCTTCATCGAGGAATACACGCTGAACCACACGATCTTCACGTATCCGAAGCCTTATATCGCGCTGATGCACGGCGTCGTTATGGGTGGCGGCATGGGGATTTCGCAGGCGGCGCGGCATACGGGCGGCCTGCGTGTCGTGACCGACTCGACGAAGATGGCGATGCCGGAAACGCGTATCGGCCTGTTCCCGGACGTCGGGATGAGCTGGTTCCTCGCGCGCACGCCCGGCGCGATCGGCCGCTATCTCGCCGTGACCGGCGCGACGCTCGACGCGGCCGGCGCGCTGTACGCGCAACTCGCCGACGTCTATCTGCCCGATGCCGCGCTGCCGGCGTTGCTCGATACGCTGCGCAGCGCGCGCATCGACAGCGGCGAGCAGGCGGTCGCGTGCGTGGCCGACGCGGCGGCCGCACACAAGGTCGTGCCGACGCCCGACACGTCGGCGCTGGCCGACGCGCGTGCCGGGATCGACCGGCATTTCGCGCAGCCGGACATCGGCGCGATCCTTGCGTCGCTCGACACCGAGCAGGATTGCGCGGCCGTCGACGGATGGGTGGAGAAGGCGACCCATGCGATGCGCGAACAGTTGTCGCCACTGTCGATGGCCGTATCGCTGGAAGTCGTCGAACGTGCCCGTGGGGCAACGATGGCCGATTGCCTGCGGCGCGATCTCGATCTCACGCGCTCGACGTTCGCGCGCGGCGACGTGATCGAAGGCGTGCGCGCGCTGATCGTCGACAAGGACCACCAGCCGGCCTGGCGTTTCAAGTCGTCCGCCGATATCGATCGCGCGGACGTGCTCGCGATGTTCGACAGCCCGTGGACGCCGGACACGCATCCGCTGCGGAAGCTGCAGGACTGACGTCGGTCGGACTGACCGAAGCGCGAGCTGGAAAAGAAAAGGCTGCCTGCATGTGTGCAGGCAGCCTTTTTCATGTGCGTCGACCGCGTTACTCGTCGCCTGCGTCGTCCGACATGAACGCGCGCATGAACACGAGTGCGCCGAAGCCCCATACCGCGTTCGCCGCGAAGCCGGCTGCGAGCACGGGCATCATGTTGCCCGACGGCCAGATGCCGCGCAGCGGATCGATCGCGAACACGCGTGCGGCCGTCAGCACGATGCCGCCGAACACCAGCGCGCCGATCCACGAGGCTTCGCGCTCCGGCGAGACGCGCAGCAGCCATGCCATCGGGATCGCACAGCACGCGCTGATCAGCGCATTCGCGACAAATTCAGGAATGCCGAGCGGCGCGAACGGCTGTGTCGAGAAGCCGGTTGCGGCGATCAGGTCGGCCGTATGAAGGAGTGCGAGCGTGGCTTCGCGGAAGAACAGGGCGGCCAGGAAGCCGGACAGGAATGGCAGGATGACTTTCTGCATCGATGAGTGCACCGCAGGCGCGCACGGCCGGGGCCGTCCGCGCGGAGTTATTCGGATAGGTGCGCCATTATAGGGCCCGCCCGCCGCGATATTCGCTCCAGCGTCGTGCTAATCACGAAAGCGGAAAACCTAAGCTCAAAAAAATCGTTCCAAAGCCCTGCACCGATCCCTAGACTGATTTCCCAGAAACAGCCGTGCAATCGCGTCCTCGCCCGCTGCACGGCCTGACCGGCGAGCCATCCCGATTCGAACGCACACCATGCATGCGCCGCTCATCCGCGACGCGAGCAGGGCGGTGTCTTTTTCAAATTCCGGCAAGGACAGTCAAGCAGGAGCAGCAGATGAATGTGTTCTGGTTTATCCCCACGCACGGCGACAGCCGCTATCTCGGTACGGCCGAAGGTGCGCGCGCCGCGGATTACGATTACTTCAAGCAGGTCGCGGTGGCGGCCGATACGCTCGGCTACGAGGGCGTGCTGCTGCCGACCGGCCGTTCCTGCGAGGATGCGTGGGTCGTTGCATCGAGCCTCATCCCGGCGACGCAGCGCCTGAAATTCCTGGTCGCGATCCGCCCCGGCATCGCATCGCCGGGGCTGTCGGCGCGGATGGCCGCGACGTTCGACCGCCTGTCGGGCGGCCGCCTGCTGATCAACGTCGTGACGGGCGGCGATGCCGCCGAGCTCGAAGGCGACGGCCTGTTCGCGGATCACGACACGCGCTATGAAATTACCGACGACTTCCTGAACATCTGGCGCGGGCTGCTGTCCGCGTCGCACGACAACGGCGGGTTCGACTACATCGGCAAGCATCTGCAGTCGAAGGGCGGCAAGGCGCTGTATCCGCCCGTGCAGCGTCCGCATCCGCCGCTGTGGTTCGGCGGCTCGTCGCCGGCTGCGCACGAAATCGCGGCCGATCACATCGACACCTACCTGACCTGGGGCGAGCCGCCCGAGGCCGTCGCGAAGAAGATCGCCGATATTCGCGCCCGCGCCGAGGCGCGCGGCCGCAAGATCAAGTTCGGCATTCGTCTGCACGTGATCGTGCGCGAGACCGAGGACGAAGCATGGCGCGACGCCGAGCGCCTGATCAGCCGCCTCGACGACGAAACCATCGCACGCGCGCAGAAGGCGTTCGCGAACATGGATTCGGAAGGCCAGCGCCGGATGGCCGCGCTGCACGGCGGCAAGCGCGGCGGCCGCGAGGCGCTCGAGGTGTACCCGAACCTGTGGGCCGGCGTCGGCCTCGTGCGCGGCGGCGCGGGCACCGCGCTCGTCGGCAATCCGGAGCAGGTCGCCGAGCGCATGCGCGAATACGCGGATCTCGGCATCGAGACCTTCATCCTGTCCGGCTATCCGCACCTGGAGGAGTCGTACCGTTTTGCGGAACTCGTATTCCCGCTGATCAAGGGCAACGGCGCGGCGAAGGCGACCGGCCCGCTGTCGGGCCCGTTCGGCGAGATCGTCGGCAACAGCTATCTGCCGAAAGCGGCCCAGAGCTGAGCGACAGGAGGCCTGCGATGACAACGAAAACGTCGACGACGGGCGCGGCCGTGGCTGCCCGCGCATGGCGCGGCGTCGCACCGTGGCTCGTGCCGCTCGCGCTGCTGGCGGCATGGGAAGTCGGTGCGCGCATCGGCTGGCTGTCGACCCGCGTGCTGCCCGAGCCGGTGGCGGTCGTGCGAGCGGCCTGGTCGCTCGTGACGTCGGGTGAAATGTGGGCGAACGTGAAGGTCAGCACCTGGCGTGCGCTGTTCGGTTTCGCGATCGGTGGCGGCGTCGGCCTCGCGCTGGGGCTCGCGACCGGCTTGTCGAAGGCGGCCGAGGTCGCGCTCGATTCGACGATCCAGATGATCCGCAACATCCCGGCGCTCGCGATGATTCCGCTCGTGATCCTGTGGTTCGGCATCGACGAGAAGGCGAAGCTGTTCCTCGTTGCGCTCGGGGTGTTCTTCCCGGTCTACATCAACACGTACCACGGGATCCGCTCGGTCGATGCAAACCTGATCGAGATGGCGAAGAGCTACGGCGTACGCGGCTTTGCGCTGTACCGCGACGTGATCCTGCCGGGTGCGTTGCCGTCGATTCTCGTCGGCGTGCGCTTTGCGCTCGGGCTGATGTGGGTGATGCTGATCGTCGCGGAAACGATCTCCGCGCAGTCGGGCATCGGCTACATGACGATGAACGCACGTGAATTCCTGCAAACCGACGTGGTGGTGGTCGGCATCCTGCTGTACGCGGTGCTCGGCAAGCTGGCCGATGTACTGGCGAAATGGCTCGAGCGTGTGACGCTGCGCTGGCACCCCGCTTATCAATCAGGAGCAAAGGCATGAATGCGACGACTTCGGCGGCCGCCTACGGCCCGCTCGCCGGCGCAGACCTCGAGGCCGAACTGGCGCAGGCGCGTGTCGCGGACGGCGACGCGCGGGACGCAGCGGTTCTCGAACGTGACGGCAGCGGATCCGTCGTTCCGCTCGCGCGGCGACGGCCAGGAAGCCCGGCGCCCGACGATGCCGTGACACTGTCGGGCGTCAGCAAGCGCTTCGGGGCACGCACGGTGCTCGACAACGTCGAGCTCGGCATCGCGCGCGGCAGTTTCGTCGCGATCGTCGGCCGCAGCGGCTGCGGGAAATCGACGCTGCTGCGTCTCGTTGCGGGACTCGAGCAGCCGAGCAGCGGCACGCTCCAGACGCGCGGCGAGGGCGGCGGCGAACTCGATACGCGGATCATGTACCAGGATGCGCGTCTGCTGCCGTGGAAGACCGTGCTGCAGAACGTGATGCTGGGCCTCGGACGCGGCGCGCGCGACCGGGCACGCGCGGTGCTCGATGAAGTCGGGCTGCTGGAACGCGCGAACGACTGGCCCGCGCAACTGTCGGGCGGCCAGCGACAGCGTGTCGCGCTGGCCCGTGCGCTCGTGCACCGGCCCCAACTGTTGTTGCTCGACGAGCCGCTCGGCGCGCTCGACGCGCTGACCCGTATCGAGATGCACGCACTGATCGAGCGGTTGTGGCGTGAGCATCGATTCACCGCGCTCCTCGTTACGCACGACGTGCAGGAGGCCGTCGCACTCGGCGACCGCATCCTGCTCATCGAGCAGGGGCGGGTGGCGCTGGATCAGCCGGTGCCGCTCGACCGGCCGCGGGCCCGCGCGTCGGCCGCGTTTGCGGCGCTCGAGGATCGCGTGCTGAAACGCGTGCTCGCCGGCGGGCCCGGTGCGGCCGACCACGGCGCACCGCATGAGACAGACAACGTTCGACCGGTCGGGCAGATCCGCTGGGCCGTTTAAATCCGGGCGGCAGCGGCCGCCCGTTCTGAGATCTTTTCTTCGGAGCGATCAACCTGATGAGCATCACCGCAATCAACGTACGTAACCAGTTCAAGGGCAAGGTCAAGGAGATCATTCGCGGATCGGTGGTTTCCGAGGTCGACGTCGAGACGCCGTTCGGCATCGTCACGTCGGTGATCACGACCCGTTCGGTTGACGAACTCGAACTGAAGGTGGGCGCGGAAGTCGTCGCGCTCGTGAAATCGACCGAAGTATCGATCGCGCGCCTCTGAGCCCGCGTGTCCTGCACCGGCGCGGCGCCGCGGGCAACCTGCCCGTTGGCGCCGCCCGACATTTGCGCAGCGCGTTTGCGTTGGTATTCGACGTCCGGACGAAGTGCTAGGATGGAGCGACACCGATGTCGGAGGCCAACGCATGACCCCCATCCTTTCTCCCGAAGCCATCGAGGCGCTGAAATGGATCGACCAGTTCGGTGAAAGCCGACCGGTTCCCGCTGCGTTCGACGACGTCGTTTACGCGTTGCTGAACGAGGGGCTGATCTACCAGGCGGCGGCCGACCGGGTCGACCTGACGGCCGATGGCAAGTCCTTTTTGTCCGACGAATACGATTGAGCGCACGGCGCCGGCCGCGCGGGCGGCCTGGCGCTGCGTCGCCACGGAGCGTGCGATGGAACCGAGAGGCAGCGACCTCGGCGATTTCAGCGAGCCGTACCGCGGCTTCGAGATCGAGGTGAAGACCGAGCAGGTCTGGGACGGCGAGCATGCGCATTACCGCGTGCTGCAGGGCGATGCCGTGCGGATCGACTGGCGGCGCGTCAAGGTCGACGGGATGCTGCTGACCGAACGACGCGTGATCGAGCGCGTGCTCGACGAGGCTCGGCGGGCGGTCGATGCGGAGCTGGGCGAGGGGTAGCACGCGTGCCGGGCAGGCACGGCCCGTGTTGCGGTAAAATACCCGGTTGTTTCCGCGCCGCCTGGCTTGTTGCCCGAAATCCATGTCCGTACCGTCTTCACTTCCTCCCCGCCGCGTATCCGTCGCGCCCATGCTCGACTGGACTGACCGCCATTGCCGGTCGTTCCACCGTACGCTGACGCGCGACACGTGGCTGTATACGGAGATGATCACGACGGGTGCGCTGCTGTTCGGCGATGCCCAGCGGCATCTCGCGTTCACGCCGAACGAATCGCCGGTCGCGCTGCAGCTGGGCGGCAGCGAGCGCGACGATCTCGCGCGCGCGGCGAAGCTCGGCGAGCAGTGGGGCTACGATGAAATCAACCTCAATTGCGGATGCCCGTCCGAGCGCGTGCAGCGCGGCGCGTTCGGCGCGTGCCTGATGAACGAGCCGCAGCTCGTCGCCGACTGCGTGAAGGCGATGCGCGATGCGGTGTCGGTGCCGGTCACGGTCAAGCACCGGATCGGGGTCGATGCGGTCGAGGACTACGCGTTCGTGCGCGACTTCGTCGGCACGGTGGCCGAAGCTGGCTGCGAAACGTTCGTCGTGCATGCGCGCAATGCGATCCTGAAGGGGCTGTCGCCGAAGGAGAATCGTGAGATCCCGCCGCTCAAGTACGACTATGCGTATCAGCTGAAGCGCGATTTTCCGTCGCTCGAGATCGTCATCAACGGCGGTATCACGACGCTCGACGAGGTTGCGCAGCATCTCGAGCATGTCGATGGCGTGATGCTCGGCCGTGAGGCGTATCACAACCCGTACGTGCTGGCGGAGGTCGATACGCGCTTCTACGGGTCGACTGCCGCGGTGCCGACGCGCGAAGAGGCCGAGGCGAAGCTGATCGAATACTGCGCGGCCGAACTGAAGCGCGGGACCTACCTCGGCGCGATCGTGCGGCACGCGCTCGGACTGTATCGCGGCATGCCCGGCGCACGCGGCTGGCGTCGTGTGCTGTCCGACAACAAGAAGCTCGCGCGAGCTGATCTGGCCGTGTTCGACGAGGCGCGCGCGCATCTGAACGAGGCCGAAGAAATTTTTGAAAAAAAAGCTTTGCAAGATTCAAAAGTGTTCGTATAATCTTGTTCTTCGCTGCTGAAACACAAAAGCAGCGAAGAACAAAAAGCAGTAACAGTGGTGGCTGTAGCTCAGTTGGTAGAGTCCAGGATTGTGATTCCTGTCGTCGTGGGTTCGAGTCCCATCAGCCACCCCAAAGAATTCCAAGCGGTATCAAGTTGTTAAAAACGGCACTGTCCCAAAAGACAGTGCCGTTTTTGTTTTGGAATTCCCAAATTGGGAATGACAGACCTCGTCGCTTTACGATCGTCATTCGATTGTTGTGCCGCCGGTGCAGCCGACCAACAACACGACACTCTGATCTTTGTTCAGTGATCTTGAACTTGGTCGAAGCGAGAAACGCCAGGACGAACAGAAACGACGACGATCTCGGCAGCGAACAACGCAGCTATACGCGCAACCCGTGCTTAACGATCGACCACATTGCTCGCGATCCCCACCTGAGCCGTTCGGGTATTTCTAAAAACCACCCACGACCACAACGCACCACCAGCCACCTTGGCGACGAACTGCAACGCGGCGATCGTCGGAAACACTGCCCCGAACGCAATAAGCGGGAAGACGATGGAGTCGACAGCCGCACCCGCGACGTTCGCGCCGTTGGCGCGCGCCAGTATCGGAAAGCGACGTGCGAGTTGAAACACGATTGCGCTTGCCACGGCTGCCGAACCGAACGCTACGAGAGACGCGAGGGCGATTTCCTTGGCAGCGGGATTGAGCGCGTAACTGACAACGCCGGCGGCTGCGATCAACGCAAACATCCGTGACCAAAGCGCGCGGCCACGCCAGTCCAGATGGAGCCGGTCTCGAATCGCGAGATCGAGTCCGATCAGAAAGAACGCGATGATCGGTGTAGCAGCGGGCCCGAAATGAGCGACCATCAGGTTCGCGACAGCGACTGCTGCGATATAGATCAAGACGTACATGATTTCCCTGCAATAAAGAGTGCGCGCTGCGTCGATTCGGAGCCGAAGTTTGCCATACATGGCTGATTAGACGGACAGGTAGCTTCACTACGAGCAAGCCGGGTGGAACGTCGCACGATTGGCGGACGGCCAGCGTTGCGAGCGACGGGCTATCGTCACTGTGTCGCCGGCTTTCATCAATGGATCTTCGACGCGAGATTGTATGGCCGTATCCCGTCGCCATGATGTTGCGAAGTTTCCTGTCCTAGCTAAGGTTCTTGCGCCCCGTGCCGTTATCTTCCATGGACAGCCCTCGTGCCTCGAATGCTGATCCATTTTCTTGCCTGCTCGCGTTCCGCGCGAGCAGGCTTTTTTCGTTTATGGCCGCGCTTTGCGCATGAATGGCGGAATGGGACAGGGAGTTGGCGTGAACCGACAGCGCGCAACAGTCTTACATTGGTGTAATGTGTCGGCTTCCTCGTGCCCTCATGCTTTGCAGGGCCGTTCGATCCCGACGACCAATGACGGTGTCGGGATTTTTTTTCTGCATCCCGTTGCACGGGCAACGAGTTGCAGCGATGCCCGGCGGGCAGGCGCTGACGTGATCGCGTCAGACGCGAAGAAGACGAGCGCTTGCGAACGTCACGAGCCAGTGGGTGGCGACGGCGCATGCGAGGCACGCGACGATAACGTGCGGAGTGCGATGCCTTGATTTCGTCGTCCCGGGATAGGCCGACACGGTATCGTTCGAGCGCAGCGTCGTTGAGGGTTGCATGCCGCAACGCGCGGTATATTTTGCGGCGAGACGTCCCGATCAAGAGAGCAAGCTGAAGGAGTGACCACCGATGCCGGAAACCCGGGCCACGCTGCGTACCGCGACAGCGCAAGACGCAAACCACATCGCTCGCCTGCACACGCTGAGCTGGCAAACCGCATACAGCCACATCCTGCCGGCTGCCTACCTGACCGACGAGGTGCCGACGGAACACGCGAACCGATGGCGGCACTATCTCGATCGCGATGAAAAAGAGTGGGGTCTCGTGCTGATCGCCGAGGTGGACGGCGAGCCCGTGGGCTTCGTCAGTGCCGAGCGTCCCGTCGACACGGTGCTCGGCGTGTTGCTCGACTGCCTGCACGTCCATCCTTCGCATCACGGAAGCGGCACGGGCAAGCGCATGATCGAAGCCGTCCGCGCCTGGGCGCGCACGATTGGCGTGGACAAGGTCCACCTGAAGGTGCTGGACGACAACAAACGCGCGATCGGTTTCTATGAATACAACGGTTGGCAACTGGCGGGTATCGAGACGAGCCGCATCGGCCAGACGGAGGTCACCGACCGGATCTATGCGATACAGGCGTAGCGGCCTGGCGACATTCGAGCGAACGGTCGCACGATGGGCGGCCGTCGCCGGGCGAAAGCCGAACGGACTCCGTCGCTACTCGCCGCAGTACCGCACGAGCAGATCGGCTTCGGTCTCGTGCACCTCGACGGGCAGGGTCGTTGCGCCTGCATAGGCAAGATAGCGCGCGCGATGCTGGCCGTTGCGGAACGACGCGACGCCGACCTTCGACAGGCCGGGGATGCCGAGCAGCGTTCGCGTTCTCGTCTCGCGAAACGTGATGTACGGCATGTCCGCAATCCTGTCCTGGTCAGGATCGAGGAATTCGCGAATGCCCGCGGCTTTTCCAGGGGCCCAGTACAGAACAGACGGCAACACGTAGTCCGTCGTGTCGCGGTCGGCACATGCCAGCAGTTTCGTCAGATCGATCGTGACGACCCGGTGTCGCGTATCGTCGGACGAGAAGACCCGCTTGAGGTGCGTATAGGCATAGGGGGTATGCCCGGGAAGCTGGATAACCCAGACTTCTACGCCATTTTCCTGTGCGTGGGCGAGTGCCATTGTTTCCTCTGATGTCGCAAGCGGCCTTATTGATTCCAGTTTAGCAGCGCGATTGCGGCGGCGCAGCAGGGCAATACCCGCAATAGGAAATCGGAGCGATTCGCGGCAGGAGCTGAACTGCAAGCAAAAATGCGGAGAGGAAGGGTGGGTAAATCGAATCCGGTCAGGTGTCGTCGATCGATATCGACAGGTCACGAGAATATCGCGATACTGCCCGCGGACATGATGCGCCGCGCGAATTTCATCGAAGATTCACGCAGTCTCGCGAAACCCAGTGCGCGGCTCATCATAAGAACAGAGCTGGCAGATTGATCGAAGAAAACCATGTCGTCGAAACTTGAAATCGAGTACCTCGATTACTGTTTCACCGCGACGCTTGAAATCAGGGCGTCCGGTCGGACAGGTGTTGTCGACTGGCATCTCGAATCCGATTCACGAAGCAAGACGCTCGCGTGGATCGTGTTCGACCGCTTTCTCGAGCGGCATGATTTCGTCGATGAAGAGGATGCGCGTGCCAACATCGTCGACTGGCTGGAGCGGCTGGCCGATCCGAGATCGGGCGCGTCGCTCGAAATGGCGAACGTGAATGCGGTTGTTGCCGGAGCGGTGGCGACGGGCGCATCGCCTACATCGACTGCCGAAATCGTCATCGATATCGCTGGCGAGCTCGACTGGATCGAGAGGGTCGCAGAATGGCTTTTCAGCTGACCGTCACGATGACGAAATCCGGTTGCCATGACGCGAGTCCCGGTGTTTGCAAAACGCGGTTTTGAAAAAATCGGTTCAGGAAAATGAAGCCCGAATCATGTCGATCGGAAAAATAGAATAAACCTGCTTTGACAAACACCCGCGACTGGCCGGAAACTGGGCCCGGGCCTGAAAATATCCGATTGAATCAAAACAAAATAAAACTCCAGACATGAAAAGAAGAACGCTGCTGACGGCGGGCGCGATCGTTGTCGCTGCCGGCCTGGCAGGCTGCACTGCAATGCTGTTCGAAGACGGCCATTACGAAGAGACAGTCGACCGATTCCTCGTCAGCGAGGACGGCAAGCAATTCGTCGTGCTCGGCAAGAAATATCACTACATCTTCGATATGCCGGAGCATCTCGGCGCGGTGCTGGCATCGCCTTACCGGAAATCGATCAAGGCGTCGCTATATGAGTTCGTCGCGCAAGGCAGCAAGATTTCGGGCGATTTCTCGCTGCGGCTCCACCGCGATGACATGACCGATGAGGATTGGAATCGTGCGCTGGAGGACGGCTTCACGAAGCTCGGAGACTGGGATCTGGGGATGAAGGGTGAACTGGCCGGATCGCGCTATCTCGCCGATGGTTTTGCGCAAGGCAAGACGTGGTCGTCGTTTACGCATTCGTACAAGATCCAGGTCACCGACCGCATCACGACGGCGGGCAAGGCCGTGCGTGTGCTCGCGACGCCCGTCACGCTCGCGGCCGACGGCGTGATGATGATCGGGGCCGTGGTGCTGTCGCCCATCATCGTGGTGACGCTCGCGCCGGTCGCGGGCGTTGGGCTCGGACCGTGACGCGATTCGCGCGGCACGCGAGCGAACCAATTGCTGCGGCATTGTCACCAAATGGTGAGTTGCCGCACAGATCGTTGCGCGGCCCACGCTCACAATTTGGCCGGTTGACCGTTCTACCCCGGCCCGGTCAACCGTTTCCCCGCTCGCTCGCGCAGGAGCGGGGGCTTTTTGCCCGTCCGACGCGGGAAGGCTGCGTCGACGGAACCGGACAGGCGTCCGGCGGGCGGCGTGATCGCATCGATTGCGCGCCCCGGCATCCGTTCGCCTGATCCGCACGAATCGCTTTCCTCGTGCCTGAGCGAACCCTCAGGCCCATCGCCGGTTTCGCCCGGTGATGCCTTGGTCCCGGCGGCGCGCAAGCATGCCGCCGGGATATTTTTTGCACCGGATGCGTTGCATCACGTGTCGCACAGCGGGCAGGTCGACTCGCTCAGCCAGCCTGTTCGACGCTGGTTTCCCATCCGTCGTAATCCCCGCCGAGTGCACGCACTTCGTGGTTGATCGCGATCGTATGGCGCGTGATGTCGGCCAGCGCCATGGTGCCTTCATGCGAAAACCGGACGGCCGACTTGCCGTCCTCGGTGGGCGCAACCGATTCGACCGGATAGCCTTTCGATTCGGCCCAATCCGCGAACTGATGCGCGTCGCTCGGGTCGGGGAAGTACGCCCAGTGCATCACGCGCCGGCTTACGTCGCTGGCGTCGCCTTTCTTCCGCAATTCATCCAGCACGCGCATGTCGCGCATGATCAGCCAGTCGTCGTCGGTCGGGTAGAGCGTCTGCCAGTACGCTTCCTTGTCCGGATCGTCCTGATGCGCGTACTGCAGTGCGTAGGTCGTCTGATCGGCCAGTGCGTCGACGATCTCCGCCGCGGCCTCTTCGTCGAACGGCACGTAGAAAAGGAAATCCCGGTGGCCGTCGACGGTGATGCGGCCAACCTGCACGCCACCTTTCGCGGTGATCGTGGCGTCGAGCAGATCCTCGATCTGCGCGAGACCGGCGAATTCGTCGCTGGTGGGCAGGCCTTCCGGCGACGGATGCGCAAAGGGGACGCGCACGCTGAGCAGCGACGTGCGCGGATCGCCTTCGGCGATTTCCGCAAAGCTGTGGTTGAAGCTGATGAAAGCCTGATGGTCGCCCATTCTGGCAGGGAAGGTTCCCCAGGCGTCGGTCATGTGTTTCTCCCGTGCACGATTGTCTGTTGACGGTTGTAAAGCGTCCCAATGTATCATCGAAAATCGCGTTGACCGGAGAAGCGCGCATGATCGCGAGTCTGGGCATCCTGGTGCCGGTCGAAGACGATCGCTTCCGGGCGGTGGTGGATTTCTATCGTTCGGCGCTCGCGCTGCCCGTGCATTCCGAAGGCGTGTCGGCTGCGGGGAATCCGTGGCATCGCTTTGTCGTGGATGGGGCGACGCTGACCATCCATACGGGCAGCGGTGGCAAGTTTCCGTACCCGGAGTTTCGTCCGACCGGCCATGGCATTGCGCTGGCCATCGAAGTGGCGCATGTCTCGGAAGCCGTCGCGCGACTTGAGTCGTGTCGCGTCAGTATCCTGAACGAATGGGACTCCGGCGACGGCACGATCGCGATTTCCGTGGCCGGTCCGGCGGGAAACGTCTGCGAGATCTGGGGCCGTCCGTGACCGTGCATCGGTACGGCGGGCCGCAAAAAAATCCGAAGGAGATGCTGATGTCGATGTTTGCGGTGAATGGTGTGCGAATCGATCCGCTCAGCGCGCGCGTGACGCACGTGCGCTGGGCGGCCGTGAATCCGTCTGACCGGTCGTGGGCGGCGACGCCAAGCGAGGCGCCGGTGGCGGACGTGGCGCGCGCGCTCGCGTCCGGAAACGATGTCCGTGCAATCTTCTCGGCATCGGACGCCACCGCGATCGGGCCCAGGCTGAAGCGCGTGCTGTATCGCGATGCGTCGGAAGGCATCGAGCTCGACATCGATGCAACGAACGAGTCGCGGACGCTGCGCGACCTGCCGCAAATCTGACCGGCGCGGCATGCGTCAGCGATAGCGGGTGCCATCGCTTCGATGCCGGCACCTGGCCGAACGGCCGCTAGTACGACGTCGATCGCGGGGAGTGGTATTGGACGATCGTCACCTGCTGCATTGCCGGTTGCGCTGAACGGTTCGACGGGCCACGGGATCTTCATCGAGCCGTTAACGGAAGCGAACACCGCAAACGCGTACGAGATCATGTCCAGACCGCTCATCGCCCTGTTGGCCTCCGCGCTTTGTCTGGCGCTGTCGGCTTGCCAGACCGCGCCCGAGCCGCCTCCGCTACCGTCACCCGACACCGCGTCGGCCGCTGCGGCCGTTCCGGCATCGTCGCCGTCCGAGCCGATCCGTGGAGTCGGCCAGGCACCTCATCTGGCAGGGCAGAGCCACTGGGCCATGGGTCAATGCACGACCAACGGCACCGTCAAGGTGTGCAACTGAACATGACCGATGCCGACGGAGCGTGGCCCGTTCCGCACGGACGAAGGCGCATTGTCGTGCGTCGATGCTTGCCTTCGCCGATCCCGACCATTTCCTGTCGGCAGGCCGCCTGGTCCGGTGCGTCGATAGGGTGTCCGGCCTCGATGAGCCGGTTGTCGTCGATGTGAGTGATCGCGCGATGAACGACGAAAGCGAAACCGCCGATTCCGGCTGGCACGTCGATCCCGTTGCGGAAACCGTCGTCGGCCAATTGCCGATGACACTGGCGGTCGACAGCCGGAGCCTGAAAAGAAGGGCGATCGTGTGCGCGGTGCTGGCCGTGGCGAGCCTGTGCGGTTTTGCGGCCGCGCCGGCGCTCTGGCCGGTGGCGGCACTGGCCGTGTTGCTGGCGCTGGCGGGGGCCGCCTTTTTCGTGTCGTCGCGGCGCAGGATGGCGCTGCATGTCGACGAGACGGGCTTCAGGCTGATCGGGGCTTTGCGCGAGCAACCCGTCACGCCGTGGCGTGACGTCACCGAATTCAGGATCATCAGCGTCGCCGGAAATCGCTACATCGGCTACCAATTTTCGGCGCTTTCATCGCGCAACAAGGTACCGGGTGGCGTGATGCTGCCGATCGCCCGGTTTGCCGATCTGCCGCTCGATGCGGTGGCCGGATTGCTGGAGGCATGCCGCCGGCAGTTCGGCATACCGGACAACGAGGCCGACCGACCGGGCCGATGACGCCCGATGTGGGGAACCCCGCGCGCCGATACCCGGGAAAACAAAAAAATGTCGGGCGCCGTGTCGATTTCCGCCGGGTTCGTCCGTCGTAGCATCGGAGGCGTGCGCATCGCGCGTCCGTCCCGATTCCGATACGACAACCGACCGAAGGAGCGACACCCATGTCCACGTCCGTCAAACCGATCCCGGAAGGGATGCGCACCCTGACGCCGCACCTGATCTGCGCCGGCGCAACAGCAGCCATCGACTTCTACAAGCGCGCGTTCAATGCGAGCGAACAGTTTCGCCTGGCGATGCCCGACGGCCGGCTCGCGCACGCGTGTCTCGTGATTGGCGATTCGACACTGATGCTGGTGGATGAAATGCCCGAGCACGGCGCGTTCGGGCCGAAGGCACTGAAAGGCACGCCGGTCTGCCTGCACCTGTACGTGCCGGACACCGACGCGGCGATCGCGAAGGCGGTCGCGGCCGGCGCGACGGTCACGATTCCGGCTGCCGACATGTTCTGGGGCGATCGCTACGGACAGGTCGAGGATCCGTTCGGCCATCGCTGGTCGCTCGCGACGCACCAGCGCGACCTGACGCCCGAGCAGATCGCGGAGGCCATGGCCAGCGCGCCGCCGTGCGGAAGCTGACGCAACCACGCAATCGCAGTTGAGCGGCAGGGCGGCGGCAGGCGCCTGCGCCCGGTCCGGCCGCGCTTACGTGCCGGCCGTCTTGCCGCGCTGCTTGTCCTCGTACATCCGTTGGTCGGCCGAGGCGAGCAGGCCGGCCACGTCGCGGTGGTGCGCGGGATCGTAGTCGACGTGCCCGACGCTGAACCGGATGTCATAGCCGCGCGCGTCGGCCGCGTTGCGTAGCGCGAGCGCCCGCGTCACGCGTTCGACCGGCTCGGCAACGTCGGCCGGGTCGATGGCGCTCAGCAGCACGACGAACTCGTCGCCGCCAAGCCGTGCGATCACGTCGCTGTCGCGCAGTGCGCCCGTCAGCGTTTCGGCGAATGCCTTGAGCGCGTGGTCGCCTTCGGCGTGGCCGAAGCGGTCGTTGATCGACTTGAAATCGTTCAGGTCGAAGAACAGCAGCACCGCGTGACGGTCGAGGCGATCGCACAGGCTCAGCACGTGGCGGGCGAGAATCTCGAAGCCGCGCCGGTTGGTCAGTTGCGTGAGTTCGTCGGTGGTCGCGAAATGCAGCGCGGCGATCTCGCGCTCGGTCATGTGGGCGAGATCGCCGAGCAGCGCGAGTTCGTCGGGTTCGAGCGAACGCGGCCGCGTGTCGATCAGGCACAGCGTGCCGATGGGCGCGCCGTTCGGCGCCGTGAGCGGTCGACCGGCGTAGAAGCGGATGCCGGGCGCGCCGGTGACGAGCGGGTTGTCGTGGAAGCGATCGTCGTTCAGCGCATCCTGGATCACCATCGTATTGCCCTCGAGCAGCGCATGGGCGCAGAACGACACGTCGCGCGACGTTTGCGTGACGTCGAGCCCGGCATGGCTCTTGAACCACTGCCGATCGTCGTCGACGAGGCTGACGAGTGCGATCGGTACGTCGAACAGCCTGCGTGCGAGACGCGTCAGGCGATCGAAGCGCTCTTCGGGCGGTGTGTCGAGGATCGAGAGCGAATGAAGCGTATCGAGCCGGGCCGCCTCGTCGGCCGGTTTCGGTGCGATTTGCATGGGCCTTGTCTTTTGTCCCGGCTGCGAGGCCGGTTACCGGATCGTCTGTCGGACAGTATCGCGCATTGTTCAGCGCATCGCCACGTTGAAAATCCGCCGACCGGTGGTTTCGGCCTGACACGAATCGATGCAGATGGGGTGAGAAGCGGGCGTCATGGGCCCGCGTTTCACCCCGATGCGCAATCGAAAGCGCGATACCTCAAGGTGCCCGACGCAGTGCCGTAAAACAGGGTGAGTCCATTCGTTCATCGCTCCCCATCGCACCATGGTTCGATTTCTCTACGCGGGCTATCTCGCGTTTGCGCTGTATCTTCTTTATCCGATGGTTCAGAACACGCTGGCATTCGGCGTCGTTTGCGTAAGCAGCGCGCTGCCGGGCGGCATCAGCGGCTTGCCGACGTCTCCGGCAAGCGGCGCGAGCGGACAGGCGAATCGCTGTGCGCCGACGGCGCAGGCCGGTGCCGCGACCGGGCGGGCGCCCGACATCCATTGAGTGCGGCGGCGCGCTGGCCATTCGGCTGAATTGCGCTTCGCGCCGCGCTCGCCGATCATCGGCAACACGGCGGATCGAACACGGGGCGCGCGCCGTGCGGCCTGCCTCAGTAGCTGGAGCGGTACGGCGTGCCCTGGTCGAAGCGGCTTTGCCAGTGCGTGAGATAACGCGACGCGAGTTGCGGGTTGTTCCACACCACGACGACGTTCTCGGAATTGCGGCTGGCCGCCGATGCGCTGTAGTTGAACGAGCCCGTTTCGACGTGCTCGGCGTCGATCACGAGGTACTTGTCGTGATGGATCGCATAGGCATCGATCGTGCGTGTCGGGATACCTGCGTTGACGAGCAGGTTCAACGCCTGCTTGCTGCTCTTTGCGCGATTGCCCTTGTCGTCGACGACCACCGCGACATTCACGCCGCGTCGCCTGGCCGCGAGCAGCGCGCGCGTGACGGGCGGCGACGTGAACGAATACGCGGCGACGCGGATCGAGCTGCGCGCGGCGCCGATCGCTTTCAGCACGAGCGCTTCGGCACCACCGTCGGGCGAAAATGCCGATTCGACGACCTGTGTCGCGGGTGCTTCGTGAGTGGGGGCCGGCAGCCAACGCGACACGTAGTCGATCGCCTGCTGGAGCAGCGATTCACTTTGCGTCTTGCCGAAGGCGGCGAACGGAGTGGCGAGCAGGGAGGCGGCGAGACAGGCAGCGGCGAGGCGATTGCGCGACAACATCTTGGACAGCGAACAATTTCGAGACAACGGGCCGTGAGTGTAACGCAGACGTGGCGGCCCGGTCACGTGTGGATGAGACGGGATGACGCATCGCGATGACCGCGATGGCAGAGGCGGTGACGCAAAGTTGCGTTGAGCGGGATCCCGTGATCGGGTTGATCCGCGGATGGGGGCGATAGCAGCGCGCGATTGCGCGTGCGATGGTGGGGCAGCGTATAAGCGCTGCGCGAGTGCAGCCGCGCAGGGTCGACGCGGCACGTGACAGCAGCACGAGTGCGACTAACGATCCGTGTGCGTTACACGTTCACTCACGGATGCGCGACGCTGCATCAATCCTCGGCCGCGGGCGCCCCGGCTGCTTCGGCTGCGATCCAACCGGGGCCACGCTCCGGCTGCACGTCGCGTGCGTCGAGCGGTTCGCCGCACGCGGAGCATACGGTGACCGCATGCATCAGATGGCCGCACGTGCGGTGACGCAACTGCACCGGCGGCCCCTGGCCGTCGTCTTTCCAGCGGTCGCCCCACGCAGTCAGCGCGAGCAGGGTCGGGTAGAGGTCGAGGCCCTTGTCCGTCAGCCGGTATTCGAACCGCGGCGGCCGCTCCTGGTACGCGCGCTTGACCAGCACGCCTTCGTCAACGAGTCGCGCAAGCCGCTCGGCCAGCACATGGCGCGTGAGGCCAAGCTGGGCCTGGAACGCGTCGAAGCGGCGGCAGCCGAGGAACGCGTTGCGGAGGATCAGCATGGTCCAGCGGTCGCCGAGCACGGCGAGCGTACGCGCGACCGAACAGTTCAGCGTGCCGATGTCATCCCATTTCATCGTCGAGTCTCTTGCATCCTTTGCGGCGGTTCGGCGAAATAGCGGGTTCGATTATAGAACCCGTCTTCGGTTTCAACGGGCCCGGCCACGTTGACAACCGGCGCCGTCGTTGCCAATAATTAGTTCCAATTTAGAACTTACTCGCGCGGCGACGCGCTTTCAACCCGGAGACAACCCGATGAACCCGCTTTCCCTGTCTGGTCTCGATCTGCTGCGCGCGGCGGTGTCGGGCGATGCACCGCTCGCGTCGATTGCCGAGACGATCCCGATGCGCCCGCTCGACGTCGAGCTCGGCTATGTGAAGTTTTCGGCGCGGGCGGACGGCCGGCACCTGAATCCGCTTGGTGGCGTCCACGGCGGGTTCGCCGCGACTGTGCTCGATTCGGTCACCGGGTGTGCGGTGCATTCGATGCTGGATGCGGGCGTCGGCTACGGCACGGTCGACCTGCATGTGAAGATGCTGCGGCCCGTGCCGCGCGACGTCGACCTGGTCGCGGAAGGGCGCGTGATTCACCTGTCGCGCTCGTTGGGCGTCGCGGAGGGCACGCTGAAGACCGCGGACGACAAGATCGTCGCGCATGCGTCGGCAACCTGCTTCATCCAGCGGCCGCAGTAACCGCGGGCGGCAGCGCCATCGTCCGGGGCGGCGCGTGAACTTCGTTGCCGGCGCCGAAGGCCGCCTGTAAGCGTAGGCGGAGCCTCTCTGAAGCAGTCGCTTCAATGTGATAGCGTTCCTGCTTTCCACTGACGCGACAGGAACAGCATGGAATACCGCACACTTGGCGATTCGGGCATCGAGGTCAGCCTGATCGGCCTGGGCACGATGACGTGGGGCGAGCAGAATTCGGAGCGCGATGCGCACGAGCAGATCGACTACGCGATCGGGCAGGGCGTCACGCTGATCGATGCCGCGGAGATGTATCCGGTGCCGCCGAAACCCGATACGCAGGGGCGCACCGAGGCGTACATCGGCACCTGGCTCGCGCAGCATCGCGCGCAGCGCGAGCGCATCGTGCTCGCGACGAAAATCGCCGGGCCGGCGCGGCAGCCGCACAATCCGCGCCATATTCGCGGCGAAGGCAACCAGTTCGACCGCAAGAACCTGACCGAAGCGCTCGACGGCAGCCTCAAGCGCCTGCAGACCGACTACGTCGATCTCTACCAGCTGCACTGGCCCGACCGCAGCACGACGACGTTCGGCCGTCCCGCCTATCCGTGGGTCGACGACGCCTATACGGTGCCGATCGAGGAAACCCTCGGCGTGCTCGCGGAATTCGTGAAGGCCGGCAAGGTGCGTGCGATCGGCGTGTCGAATGAAACGCCGTGGGGCGTCGCGCAGTTCCTGCGCGCGGCCGAGAAGCTCGGGCTGCCGCGCATCGCGAGCATCCAGAATCCGTACAGCCTGCTGAACCGCACGTTCGAGAACGGGCTGTCGGAATTCACGCATCGCGATGGCGTCGGCCTGCTCGCATATTCGCCGCTCGCGTTCGGCTGGCTGTCCGGCAAGTACGAGAACGGCGCGCGTCCGGCCGGCGCACGCATCACGTTGTTCGAACGCTTCCAGCGCTACAGCAAGCCGCAGGCCGTCGAGGCGACGTCGCGCTATGTTGCGCTCGCGCGGCGTCACGGGCTGTCGCCCGCGCAACTCGCGCTGGCGTTCGTCAATAGCCGCCCATTCACGCGCAGCAACCTGGTCGGGGCGACGTCACTCGAGCAGTTGAAGGAGAACATCGGCAGCGTCGACGTGAAACTGTCCGACGAGATCCTCGCCGAAATCGACGCGCTGCACGAACTGCAGCCGAACCCGGCGCCGTAAACGGCGCACGGCCCGCACGGCAGCGATGCCGCGGCGGGCCGCACCGGCGGCGCATCGTCGCGCCGCCGTTTCTTCCGTCATCGCATCTTGAGCCGTGTGCGCGCGACGAACAGCGCGGCGAGGCTCAGCAGCGCGCAGCCCATCAGATAGAGCGCCGGCGACAGCCGGTTGCCGGTCGCGCTGATCAGCCAGGTGATGACGAACGGCGCGAAGCCGCCGAACAGCGTGACACCCGTGTTGTAGCTGACCGCGAGCCCCGTTGCGCGGGTCTGCGACGGGAACAGCTCGGCCATCAGCGCCGGCAGCGCGCCGCAGTACATCGCCTTCAGCGCACCGATCCAGACCAGGGCGGCGAGCATCGTCGCGAACGACGCGTGACGCGTGAGCCACGCGAACGTCGGGTACACGGTGACGAGCATCAGGACCGCGGCGACCGCCATCATGCGGATCCGCCCGGTACGATCGGACAGGTGGCCGACGACCGGCGTGACGAGCGTGAGCACGAAGCCGGTCGCGAGCGTCGCCGCGAAGCCCGTCGATGCGGGCAGGCCGAGCTGCTTGATCGCATAGGTCGGCATGTACAGGATCATGTAGTTGATCGCGGTCGAGATCACGAGCGCGCCGATCGACAGCAGCACCCGCACCTTTTGTTCCGCGAACAGCTCGCGCACGGGCGCTTCCGAGCGTGCCTGCGTCTTGAACTCGACGCCTTCGTCGACGTAGCGGCGGATGTACAGCCCGACCGGGCCGATCGCGAGCCCGAACAGGAACGGCACGCGCCAGCCCCAGCTTTCGAGTTGCGCGGTCGTCAGCGTGGAGGTCAGCAACGCGCCGAAGCCCGACGCGAGCAACGTCGCGAGGCCCTGGCTCGCGAACTGCCAGCTCGACATGAAACCGCGCCGCTGCGGGGCGTGCTCGACGAGGAACGCGGTCGAGCTCGCGAATTCGCCGCCCGCGGAAAAGCCCTGCATCAGCCGCGACAGCATGATCCCGAGCGGCGCGAGCAGGCCGATCGATGCATAGGTCGGCATCAGCGCGATCAGCAGCGTGCCGGCCATCATCATCGCGATCGACAGCAGCAGCGACGCCTTGCGGCCCGCGCGATCCGCGTACGCGCCGAGCACGAAGCCGCCGATCGGCCGGATCAGGTAGGACAGCCCGAACGTGCCGAGCGTCAGCATCAGCGACGTCGCTTCGCTGGTGGCGGGGAAGAACAGCTTGGCGATCGTCACCGCGAAGAAGCCGTAGACGATCAGGTCGAACCATTCGAGTGCGTTGCCGATCGACGCCGCGAAGATGATGCGCCGGATCTTCGCGGCGCTGGGGCGGGCGGCTTCCTGCGAGGTCAGGGTGGTCGTATTCATCGTGTGTGCAGGTCCCGTGAAAGGGCGAAGCGCGTTACAGGGCGGCGCCGGCCGCGGCGGGCGGTCGGCGCGTCGTCGCCGAGATCCCAGAAGAGGCCGGCCATCATCTGCAGCCCCTCTCTGACGACGCTCGCGAGCAGGTGCTCGTCCGGTGCGTGCTGCGAGCACGCCGGGTACGAGTGCGGCACCCACAGCGTCGGCAGCCCGAGCGTGTCGGCGAACACTTCGTTCGGCAGCGTGCCGCCGAGATTCGGCAGGATCGCGGGCTTCTTGCCGGTGGTCCGCGCGAGCGACGCGACGGCCCAGCGCACCCACGGATCGTCCGGCGGCACGCGCGTCGCCGGTGCGCCGCGTTCGACGTCGATCTCGATATCGGCGAAGCCGTGTGCGTCGAGGTGCGTGCGCAGATGCGCGTGCAGCGCCTCCCAGTCGGTGCCGACGACGAAGCGCAACTGGCAGTGCGCATACGCGGCGGGCGGGATCGCGTTGACGGGGTGCTCGGGGTTGCCGGCCTTGAACGCGAGGATCTCGAACGTGTTCCAGCCGAACACGCGCTCGGGCGCGGTGAGGCCGGGCTCGCCCCAGTCGGCGTCGAGTGCCGGATCGCCGGGGCCGCCGCCGACGGAAAGATCGGCGAGCGCATCGCGCACGGCCGCCGGGATCGGCGGCGGACGCAGCCCCGCGACGCGAATCGCGCCGCGCGCGTCGACGAGGCTCGCGAGCGCATGCGCGAGCACGATCGCCGGATTGCGCAGCAGCCCGCCCCAGTTGCCGGAGTGATGCGCGCCGTCACGGGCGCGCAGGCTCAGCTTGAAATTGACCGAGCCGCGCGAGCCGAGGAACACCGTCGGGCGCGCGGCGGCGATGCGCGGGCCGTCGGATGCGATCAGCACGTCGGCCGCGAGCGCGTCGCGCTCCTGGCGGCACAGCGCGTCGAGGCCCGGCGAACCCGTTTCCTCGCCCATCTCGATCAGCAGTTTCGCGTTGAAGCCGAGCCGGCCGTCGCGCGCGTCGAGCACGCTCGCCAGCGCGGCCAGGTTGATGGTGTGCTGGCCCTTGTTGTCGGCGCTGCCGCGGCCGTACCAGCGGTCGCCGTCGGCCGTCAGCGTCCACGGCGACAGCGGCGCGCGCCACTGCGCGTCGTAGCCGCGCACGACGTCGCCGTGGCCGTAGATCAGCACGGTCGGCAGCGCGTCGTCTTCGTGGCGCGAGGCGAGCAGGAACGGGCCGCCGCCGTCGACGGGATTGTCGACGATCCGCGACGTGAAGCCGAGGCGCGCGGCTTCGGGGGCAATCTCGTCGGTCAGGTAGGCGCGCAGTGCGGCACCGTTGCCGCTTTCCTGGCTTTCGGTGCGCAGGCCGACGCGGCGGCTCAGGGTCGTGAAGAACGCACCGGATTCGAACTGGTTCAGCGCGTGCTGGATGGCGGCGGTACGGCTCAAGTCGGGTCTCCTCTGTCGGGTTCGCTGCACGCGCCGGATCGGGCATGCAGCGTGAAGTGCGATCGATTCTAGGAAGCCGTTTTTTTTGTCACAATGATCGAATTTCGAACCTTTCTTTGCCGAAAAGGCAAAGCAGCGCGGCCGGCAGCCGGGCGGAGACAGAACGATGGCGGCTTTCCTGCATGGCCTGGCGTTGCGGTATTTCGTCGAAGTGGCGCGTACCGGCTCGATCAGCGACGCGTCCGCGCGGCTGCACGTGGCCGTATCCGCGATCAGCCGCCAGATCGCGAAACTGGAGAGCGAGCTCGGCGCACCGCTGTTCGAGCGCCGGCCGCGCGGGATGGCGCTGTCGGAGGCCGGCGAGCGGCTGCTGGCATTCGCGCAGCGCAGCCTGCTGGAGGCCGAGCACGTGATGAAGGACATCGGCGGGCTCGACGCGCTGCACGGCAGCCTGCTGAAGATCGCGTGCTCGGAAGGGTTCGCGATCGACTTCCTCCCCGGCACGCTGGCCAGCTTCAAGGCGCGCCATCCGGGTGTCGATTTCTCCGTATGGGTGGTGTCGCCGGCGGACGCGACGCGGCGTGTGCGCGACGGCGATGTGGACATCGCGTTGAGCTTCAGCCTCGCGCCGGAGAAGGGCGTGCGCGTTGACCACACCGAACGCGCGCCGATTTTCGCGCTGGTGCGGCACGACCATCCGCTCGCGACGCGAGAAGCCGTGTCGCTCGCCGAGGTCGCGCGTTACCCGCACGTGCTGCCCGAGGCCGGCACGACGGTGCGCCAGCTGATCGACATCGCGTGTGCGCTCGACGGCCTGCTGCTCGAGCCCGAACTGACGAGCAACAACACGGCGGCGATGTACGGCTACGCGCGGCGCACGGGCGCGGTGATGTTCACGGGCCTGCTGTCGGTGCGTGACCGCTGCGCTGCGGACGGCTTCGTCGTCGTGCCCGTGACGAACCCGCAACTGCGCGAGCGCAGCATCCAGGTGCAGACGATGGCGGGGCGCGACCTGCCCGCGTCGGTTCGCGCATTCCGCGACCATCTGATCGATGCGATGCAGGCCGCGTCGGCGCCGCCGACTGCCGCGCGCGGCCCGAGAGGCCGGCCCGTGAGATAATCGTCAATCCGCCTTCCGTGTCCATGCGGCTCATCGAGCCGCATCGCCCCTGTTCGACGCCAAATTGAAGAACCTGATTGTCACCCTCGATCGCGCCGGCGAGTTCGACGAGATCATCGACGTGCGCACGCCGCTCGAGTTCGCCGAGGACCATATTCCCGGCGCGCTGAACGCGCCCGTGCTCAGCAACGAGGAGCGCGTGCTCGTCGGTACGATGTACCGCCAGGTGTCGCCGTACGAGGCGACCCGGGTCGGCGCGGCGATGGTCGCGCGCAACATCGCGCGCCATCTCGACACGACGTTCGCCGACCGTCCGCGCAACTGGCGGCCGCTGATCTACTGCTGGCGCGGCGGCAAGCGCTCGGGCTCGATGACGGCCTGGTTCAACCTGATCGGCTGGAAGGCGCGCCAGCTCGACGGCGGCTACAAGGCGTACCGCCAGTCGGTGTGCGCGACGCTCGATTCGCTGCCGACGCGCTTTCGCTACATCGCGCTCGTCGGCCATACGGGCTGCGGCAAGACGCGCCTGCTGAGCGCACTGCGCGACGTGGGCGCGCAGACGCTCGATCTCGAGGCGCTGGCGTGCCATCGCGGTTCGCTGCTCGGCGCGCTGCCAGGCAAGCCGCAACCGACGCAGAAGGGGTTCGATTCGGGGCTGGTCGAAACGCTTGGACGTTTCGACCCCGAATGGCCGGTGTTCGTCGAGTCGGAAAGCCGCCGGATCGGGCTCGTGCAGTTGCCGATCGCGTTGATCGAAGCGTTTCACGCGGGGCCGTGGGTGCATGTCGACGCGGCGCATGACGAGCGCATCGCCTTTCTCCTCGACGATTACGCGCACCTGTTCGACGAACCGGAGGCGTTCAAGGCGCAGCTCCATCGGCTGATCGGCCTGCACAGCCGCGAGCAGGTGACGCACTGGAAGGCGCTGATCGACGCGAACGCACGCGCCGAACTGTTCACCGAACTGATCGACAAGCATTACGATCCGGCCTACGCACGGACCTACCGCGCGGCATACAACAAGCCGAACCGGGCGCTGACGTTCACGTTCCGGCCCAACGCGGCCGACGGGCGCGATCAGGCGCGCACGCTGCTGGCCCAGCTCGCACAGGCCGGGCTACCCGCATCGGCCGCGTTTGCTGCAGGCGCGACATTCGAAACTGATCAAAACCAATCGACGACCACACGATGACGACCACACGCACCCAACCCAATCCGGCCCTCGGCTGGATGACCTTCCTGCTGATCGCGGTCGCGGGACTGTTCTATGTGAAATGGTTCCCGTACTACAACAAGGCGTTCGTGGCCGCCGAGCATCATTCGATCGGCCAGTCGATCCTGATGGGCACGTCAGCGGCCGCGCCCGAGCCGTCGCTGAAGGCCGCGCTCGACTACGCGTGGGCGTACGGCAAGGCGATCTGGCAGGCAATGGTGCTGGGCCTGCTGCTCGGCTCGGCCGTGCAGGCACTGCTGCCTGCGCACTGGGTCGCGCGCGTGCTCGGCCGTACCGGGTTCGGCAGCGTCGCCGCGGGCGGCCTGCTGTCGTTGCCCGGCATGATGTGCACGTGCTGCGCGGCGCCGGTCGTCGCGGGGCTGCGTGCGCGCCATGCATCGCCGGGCGGCGCGGTCGCGTTCTGGCTCGGCAACACGGTGCTGAACCCGGCGGCGCTGGTGTTCATGGGCTTCGTGCTCGGCTGGCACTGGAGTGCACTGCGCCTCGTGCTCGGCATCGCAATGGTGTTCGGGATCGGCTATCTGCTGAACCGTATCGCACGCCCCGAAGACCGCAGCATCGACGATGCACAGCTCGCCGCGCTGGCGGCCGAGCAGGCCGCGGCCGGCAATCCGTTCGTCCGCTGGATGAAACTGCTCGCGCGCATGGCCGTGCGGCTCGTGCCCGAATACATCGTGCTCGTGCTGCTGCTCGGCGCCGCGCGCGCGTGGCTGTTCCCGCATATCGGCCCGGACATCGGCAATCATCTCGGCTGGATCGTCGCGTTCGCGGTCGCGGGCATGCTGTTCGTGATCCCGACGGCAGGCGAGGTGCCGATCATCCAGGCGATGCTGTCGCTCGGCATGGGCGTCGGCCCGGCCGCCGCGCTGCTGATGACGCTGCCGCCGATCAGCGTGCCGTCGCTCGCGATGCTCGCGCGTTCGTTCAAGCCGTACATGCTGGCGATCGTCGCGACGCTCGTCGTCGTGTTCGGGATCGCGAGCGGCCTGCTCGCGATCGCGTTCGGGTTCTGACGCGCGCCAGCAGGGCGCAATCGTATTCATCCGGCGCCGCCGTTTCACCCGGGCGGCGCCATTTACAAGAAGCAAACAGGAAAACGCATGACCCAACCGAAGATCCATCCTCGACTCGAAAAGGCGCTGACGCGCGGCGATCTCGCGATCCGCCAGGCCAATTCCGCGCGGGCGACTGCCGTGCTGAACGCACTCGGCACGATGATCATCGAGGCCTCCGCGACGATCGGCGTCGAGGCCAGTATCGACATTCCGCAAGGCGACCGCATTTACGATCCGGTCAACGGCCTGTGGCCGCAGAAGATGCTGGTGTCGTTCGACGGCCCGGTGGACGAAGCCGACAAGGAAGAGCTGCGCACGGTCTATCTGCTGGCCGACGATCCGGGCATGCAGTTCCGCGTGGAGTGGCATCGCGCGGACGGCAAGCTCGGCCGCCAGGAAGGCGGCCCGCTCGCGACCGTCGCGTTCCTGACCGACGTCGAGATCCCGTGGAGCGACGACGACGAGTAACGTCGTCCGCATGAAGCCGGCGCCGGGTGCGCCGGCCGTCAGCGCATCATCCGCCGCCGGAACAGCCACGCGGACAGCAAGAATCCGCCGACCGCGTAACCGGCGAGCACCGCGACATGCAGCGCGATGTCGGTCGCCGGCCGGCCGAGCATCGCGGGCCGGATCAACTCGACGGCATTCGCGAGCGGCAGCGCCTGCGCCGCACGCTGCGCGATCGGCGGCAACTGCGTGATCGGGAAGAACACGCCCGACAGCAGCAGCATCGGCGTCAGCACGAGCGTCTGATAAAACATGAAGAAATCGTAGGACGGCGCGAGCGCCGTGACGATCATCGCAATGCTGGCAAACGCGAGGCCCGCGAGCGCGATCACGGGCAGCGCCGCGAGCATCGACGGAAACCGCGCATAGCCCAGCGCCCCCGCGACGAGCATGATCGCGGCCCCCGACAGCATCGCCTTGCTGGCCCCCCAGACGATCTCGCCGAGCACGATGTCGCCGAGCGCGAGCGGCGTATGCATGATCGCTTCCCACGTGCGCTGCACGTGCATCCGCGAGAATCCCGAATACATCGACTCGAAGCTCGCGGACATCATCACGCTCGACCCGACCGTGCCGGCCGCGAGGAACGCGATATACGACACGCCGTCGACATGGCCGAGCATCAGCCCGAGCCCGAACCCCAGCCCGAACAGATAGATCATCGGATCGGCAAGATTGCCGAACATCGACGCGAGCGCGAGCTTGCGCCAGACGAGATAGTTGCGCCGCCAGACGGCGATCCAGTTGGTCGCGTTCGCGGGCATGGCGATCGCGAAGCGCGACACGCGCGGGGGTGCCGACGGTGCGGCGGTGGAATAGTTGCGGACGTCCATGATCGATCAGTCCTGCATTTCGCGGCCGGTGAGCCGCAGGAACACATCTTCAAGATTGGCCGGGCGATGCAGATAGCGCAACCCCGTGCGACCCTTGAGTCGTGCACTGAGCGGCTCCGGATCGCTCACGTAGCAGAACAGCGTCTCGCCGCTGATCTCGGTGTGCTTCGCGAACGCCGACAGCTCGTCGCGCAGCGTGGCCGGATCGGGCCCGTAGATCTCGATCACGTCGCAGCCGATCTCCGATTCGATCAGCGCGTGCGGCGCGCCTTCGGCGATCTTGCGGCCTTCCTCGATCACGCACAGGCGGTCGCACAGGCGCTCGGCTTCTTCCATGAAGTGCGTGGTGATCAGGATCGTCTTGCCGCGCGCGAGCAGCGAGCGCAGCCGCTCCCACATGAGGTGACGCGCCTGCGGGTCGAGGCCCGTCGTCGGCTCGTCGAGCACCAGCACATCGGGATCGTTGACGAGCGCGCGAGCGAGCGTCAGGCGGCGCTTCATGCCGCCCGACAGCTCGCCGACCTTCGCATCGGCCTTGTTCTCGAGCTTCGCGAATTCGAGCAGCGGCTTCACGAGCGCGTGCGCAGCCTGCGCCGACATGCCGAAGTAGCGGCTGAAGACGAGCAGGTTCTCGCGCACGGTGAAGTCGGGGTCGAGATTGTCGAACTGCGGGACGACCCCGACGCGCTGGCGCGCATGTCGCGCACGCGATGGAACCGGTTCGCCGCAGAGCGAAATGGTGCCTGCGTCGGGATGCGTGAGGCCGAGCAGCATTTTCAGCGTGGTGGTCTTGCCGGCGCCGTTCGGCCCGAGCAGGCCATAGCATTCACCCGCCTGGACGGTGAAGGACAGGCCGTTGACGACGAGCTTGTCGCCATAGCGCTTTTCGACGTTCCGGAAATCGATCGGTGCAACGGACATGGGCATGTTGTCGTTGTAGGCGGGCGCGGAAGCGTTCCGCTGTTGCCGGATGCATGGCCGGTTGGCGAACCGATCGGACGATTGCGTGTCACACGGGCATGACCGAAGCGCACGACGCCGGCGCCTGATGGCCCGCTGGAGTACGAACGGGCCATTCTAGTGCATCGACTGCGTCTCTTCAGGGCATGCCTGCACGGTGCGATGCATGGACGCACCGATCTTGCACTGCATCATCGCGCACGAGCCGAGCGGGGCGAATCAGCGTTTTCCATCCCTTGCGTCCTGAATTGCGGCGCACCATGATGAATGCGTAGGCTCGGTGTTGCGACAGGGAGGTTTCATGGCTAGCTACAACAAGATTTTGCTGTGTTACGACGGCACGCTCGAAGGACGCAAGGCACTGCGTTGCGGCGCCAATCTCGCGATGGACCTGAAGGCCGAGACGCATTTGCTGTCGGTGGTCGACATGCGCTCGAGCATTGCACAGAGCGCGGGTTTGCTGACCGACGTCGCGTGCGGCCGGTTCGAGGAAACCGCACGTGAAATCCTGCAGGAAGGGGTGAACTGGCTGCGCGAGCGCGGCGTGCAGGCCGAAGGCCATTTCGCGTTCGGCTATCCGATCGACGAAATCGCGAACCTCGCGACGGAGCTGAAGGCCGACCTCGTCGTCGTCGGCCATCGGTGTCGCAGCGGGTTGTCCAGATGGTGGATGGGGTCGGGCAACACGCAACTGCTCGATCGCGTGAACTGCAGCATCCTGGTTGCGTGTTCGTCGGCGCAGGAGCAGAAGGAAGAAATCGCGCGGGAGCGTGAAGCGGCCACGGCGAACGGCAAATGATCCAATGATTCGATGACTGCCTGACCGGCGAATCGCGCCGGTCGGGCGTCGTGTCACGTCCGTGGGGCGGGCGCTGACCGCGGCCACTCAAGACCGGTCAAGCGTGCAGGTCGATCGCGGACAACTTCCACGAGAACAGCCCGAAGCGGTGGAATATCGCCGCATAGCGCGTGCCGTCGGCACTGCGCTGGTAGGTCACGACGAATTCATCGATATTCCGGTACCCGGCGCTGGTTTGCTGCTGGTGCGGCGCATGCGTTGCATCGACCGGGCTGGCCGGTGCGGCAGCGGCGGGTGGCGGCGATGACGCAGCTGGAGCGGCCGCATTGCTGCCCGGAGCGGCTGCGCTCGCCGGGGGAGCCGGATTGGCTGCAGGCGCAGCCGGCGCATTGCTGCCTGGCGGCAGATTCGACCATTCGGGTGGGCGCTCACCTGGATTGCCACGCGGTGGCAATCCGCTCATCAGCGCGGCTACGCCTTCCGGGGTCGCGTACGCATCGACCAGCGGGCCGATTAGTGCCGACCCGATCAGCGCGCCGATCACCGCGAACGGATTGTTCTTCTTTACCGCGTCGATCCGGCGCATCAACTCTTCCGTGACCTGCTGCTTCAGGCTGATGCGCAGCGACGGGAAATCGACATATTCACTGATGGCCTGCGCATCGCGCGCATCGATCGCCGATTTCAGGCGACCGAGCGCGACGTACGGCGACGCGTACGCATAGCCGATCGCCGTAATGCTGGCGACGGCCAGCACGACGATCAGCAGGGCCTTGAGCCGCCATGCGCGGCCCGAAGATCCGGTCACGTTGCCTCCGGTGCGGGGATGTTCCGCAATCAGAGACCGCCCGGCGTGGCCGATCGTTCCTCTGCGATGCAGCGATCGATCATCCGGCACACGGCATCGATCGTGCCGACCATGATCAGGCGCGAACGGCCGTGATAGACGCGCACCGGTGCACGGCGCGCGGGTTCGGCGTGATTCAGGCCGGCGTTCAGCGATACCCGCGCGAAAGCGGGGAGCGCCGACGGCAGCAGGGACGCCTGCCGTTCGACTGCGACTTCTTCTTGCACAGGCGCCGCCGCGGACAGCGGTGCGCAGGGCGTGCGGCCGCGCAGGTGACGCAGGCGGCCGAATTGACGGAAAGGCAGCAGACGGGCAAGGCGTTCCATGATGTTCTCCTAGCGAGACGGAATGTCAGAGTTCGCCCGAGCGAATCAGCCCGACGGCGATGCCTTCCAGCGCGAATTCCGCGCTGCCGGCCTTGACGAAGATGTTTTCGTAATCCGGGTTCTCCGCGATCAGTTCGAGACCGCCCGGCCGGCGCATCAAGCGCTTGACCGTGACGTCGTCGCCGAGGCGCGCGACGATGATCTGGCCGTCCTTCGCTTCCGTGCGCTTCTGCACGGCGAGGAGGTCGCCGTCGAGGATGCCGGCGTCGCGCATCGACAGGCCGCGTACTTTCAGCAGGTAGTCGGGCTTGCTGGAGAACAGCGCGGGATCGCACGCGTAATGCTGCGAGATGTGCTCCTGCGCAAGGATCGGGCTACCGGCCGCGACGCGGCCGACGAGCGGCAGCGACAACTGCATCAGGCCGGCGTGCGGCAGCGTGAACTGATGCGGGGCATCGTCGATGCCGAGCAGGCGGATGCCGCGCGACGCGCCGGCGGCCAGCTCGATCACACCCTTGCGCGCCAGCGCGCGCAGGTGCTCCTCGGCCGCATTCGGCGAACTGAAGCCCAGTTCGGCCGCGATCTCGGCACGGGTGGGCGGGAATCCGGAGCGCTCGATCGCGCGACGGATCAAGTCGAACACTTGCTGCTGACGGGCGGTGAGTTTGGTCATGGCTCAACTGTATGGATAGACAGTGAGCTGTATTTTTATACAGTAGTCCGCGAATTTCAAGTGTTACGTGAGGTTCGACGCGATCACGCCGGTTCCGACGCGATTTCACGACGCCCGGACGCCGGTTCATCTGCCACAACCGTCCATCCCGTCTGCGTTAGCACTTTTGAGTATTAAAAAATAAGGAACGATTATTTTTAATCATGTAACCCGTTCGTTAGACTGGCCCGACATCGCAATACCGACAACACTGGAGAACCAAGGATGGGCAAGCGCAACACGGGGCTGGTGGGCGGAGTGGGCCGCCTGATCGCAACACTCGCGCTGGGCGCGGCGGCGGCGCTGGGCGTCGCGACGCACGCACAGGCCGATACGACCTTCCTGAACGTGTCGTACGACCCGACGCGCGAGCTGTATCAGGACTTCAACCAGGCGTTCGGCAAGGAGTGGAAGGCGAAGACGGGCGAGACCGTCAACTTCAAGCAGTCGCACGGCGGTTCGGGCGCGCAGGCGCGCTCGGTGCTCGACGGCCTGCAGGCCGACGTCGTCACGCTGGCGCTCGCGTACGACATCGATGCCCTCGCGAACAAGGGGCTCGTCAACAAGGACTGGCAGAAGCGCCTGCCCGACAACGCGTCGCCGTACACGTCGACGATCGTGTTCCTGGTGCGCAAGGGCAATCCGAAGGGGATCAAGGACTGGGACGACCTGACCAAGCCGGGCATCTCGATCGTCACGCCGAATCCGAAGACGTCGGGCGGCGCGCGCTGGAACTACCTGGCTGCATGGGCGTACGCGGTGCGCAAGCCGGGCGGCAACGAGCAGACGGCGAAGGAATTCGTCACGAAGCTCTACAAGAACGCCGGCGTGCTCGATTCGGGCGCGCGTGGCGCGACCACGAGCTTCGTGCAGCGCGGGATCGGCGACGTGCTGATCGCATGGGAAAACGAGGCATTCCTGTCGGTCAAGGAATTCGGTACCGACAAGTTCGAGATCGTCGTGCCGTCGGTGAGCATTCTGGCCGAGCCGCCCGTCGCGGTGGTCGACAAGGTGGTCGACAAGAAGGGCACGCGCAAGCTGGCCGATGCCTACCTGAACTTCCTGTACAGCCCGCAGGGCCAGGAGATCGCGGCGCGCAACTACTACCGGCCGCGTTCGAAGAACGTGCCGGCGGAGCTGACGAAGCAGTTCCCGAAGCTGAAGCTGTACACGGTCGACGATACCTTCGGCGGCTGGACGAATGCGCAGAAGACGCATTTCGCGGACGGCGGCGTGTTCGATTCGATCTACAAGCCGCAGTAACGCCATAACGACAGCGGCGCGCCACGATAGCGCGCCGCATCCCCGACGGGCCGCCGGCGCGATTCACTGCGCCGGCGTTTGCGTCGGACCCGTGAGCAGCACCGACCCAGCAAGAGCATCCGATGACGACGTACACCTTTCGCAAGCCGAGCGCGCTGCCCGGTTTCGGCGTGACGCTAGGCATCACGGTGGCCTATTTGAGCCTCGTGGTGCTGATACCGCTCGCCGCCACGTTCCTGAAGACCGCGACGCTGTCGTGGGACCAGTTCGTCACCGCCGTCACGTCGCCGCGCGTGCTCGCGTCGTACCGGCTGACGTTTTCCGCCGCGCTCGGCGGCGCGCTGATCAACGCCGTGTTCGGTTTCCTCGTCGCGTGGGTGCTCGTGCGCTACACGTTCCCGTTGAAGCGGCTCGTCGATGCGATCGTCGACCTGCCGTTTGCACTTCCGACGTCGGTCGCCGGCATTTCGCTCGCGGCCGTTTACGCGACCAACGGCTGGGTCGGCCAGTATCTGGCGCCGCTCGGCATCAAGATCGCGTTCACGCCGGCCGGCGTGCTGGTCGCGCTGACCTTCATCGGGCTGCCGTTCGTCGTGCGCACGGTGCAGCCGGTGCTCGAGGATTTCGAGCGCGAGCAGGAAGAGGCCGCCGCGTGCCTCGGCGCGTCGCGCTGGCTGACGTTCCGCCGCGTCGTGCTGCCGGCCGTGCTGCCTGCGCTCCTCACCGGGTTCGCGCTTTCGTTCGCGCGCGCGCTCGGCGAATACGGCTCGGTGATCTTCATCGCCGGCAACGTGCCGATGAAATCCGAGATCACGTCGCTGCTCATCATCACGAAGCTCGAGCAGTACGACTACGCGGGCGCGACCGCGCTCGCGGTCGTGATGCTCGTCGTGTCGTTCCTGATGCTGCTGCTGATCAACACGCTGCAGTGGTATCTGCAGCGCCGCACGAGCAAGGGCGCGAGCGGCCCCGCGCCCGCCGCCGTCATCGCTACCGCAGCAGGAGGCCAGCAATGAGCCAGGAGGCCACCGTCGTGCTGAAAACCCCGTCGCCGGCCGCACGCGCCGCGAAACGGCTCGACCCCGTCAGCGAGTCACGTGTCGTGCGCTGGCTGCTCACGGGCATCGCGCTGGCGTTCCTCGCATTTTTCCTCGTCGTGCCGCTTGCCGCGGTGTTCGTCGAGGCGCTGAGAAAGGGCGTCGGCTTCTATTTCGAATCGCTGGCCGATCCCGATGCGTGGTCGGCGATCAAGCTGACACTGACCGTCGCCGTGATCGCGGTGCCGCTGAACCTCGTGTTCGGCGTGTGTGCATCGTGGGCGATCGCGAAGTTCGAATTCCGTGGCAAGGCGCTGCTGACGACGCTGATCGACCTGCCGTTCTCAGTGTCGCCGGTGATCTCGGGCCTTGTCTACGTGCTGTTGTTCGGCGCGCAAGGCTGGCTCGGCCCGTGGCTGCAGGAGCACGACGTGCAGATCATCTTCGCGGTGCCGGGCATCGTGCTCGCGACGATCTTCGTCACGTTCCCGTTCGTCGCGCGCGAACTGATTCCGCTGATGCAGGCGCAAGGCACCGACGAGGAAGAAGCCGCGCGCGTGCTCGGCGCGTCGGGCTGGCAGATCTTCCGCCGCGTGACGCTGCCGAACGTGAGGTGGGGCCTGCTGTATGGCGTGATCCTGTGCAATGCGCGCGCGATGGGCGAGTTCGGCGCGGTGTCGGTCGTATCCGGCCACATCCGCGGCGTGACCGACACGATGCCGCTGCACGTGGAGATCCTGTACAACGAATACAACTTCGCGGCGGCGTTCGCGGTGGCGTCGGTGCTGGCGCTGCTCGCGCTCGTCACGCTCGCGCTGAAGCTGATCGCCGAGCGTCATCTCGCGGCCGAACTGGCCGACGCGCACGACGCCGTTCCCGCACATGCCGGCCCCGTCGGCGCCGTTTCGTCGAAATCGTAAAGAGGCAACCAGAATGGGTATCACCGTCCGTAACCTTCAGAAGCGCTTCGGCGATTTCACGGCGCTCGACAACGTGTCGCTCGATTTCCCGCCGGGCGAGCTGGTCGCGCTGCTCGGGCCGTCCGGCTGCGGCAAGACCACGCTGCTGCGCGTGATCGCGGGCCTCGAGCACGCGGACGCCGGCCAGGTCGTGCTGCAGGGGCTCGACGTGGCATCCGTCGGCGCGCGCGACCGCCAGGTCGGCTTCGTGTTCCAGCACTACGCACTGTTCCGCCACATGACGGTCTTCGAGAACGTCGCGTTCGGGCTGCGCGTGAAGCCGCGCCGCGAGCGGCCGTCGGAAAGCGCGATCCGCGAGAAGGTGCACGAGTTGCTGAAGCTCGTGCAGCTCGACTGGCTCGCGCAGCGCTATCCGTCCGAGCTGTCGGGCGGCCAGCGCCAGCGCATCGCGCTCGCCCGCGCGCTCGCGGTCGAGCCGAAGGTGCTGCTGCTCGACGAGCCGTTCGGCGCGCTCGACGCGAAGGTCCGCAAGGAGCTGCGCGGCTGGTTGCGTCGTCTGCACGACGACCTGCACATCTCGACGATCTTCGTCACGCACGACCAGGAGGAGGCGCTGGAAGTCGCGGATCGCATCGTCGTGCTGAACCGCGGCCACGTCGAGCAGGTCGGCAGCCCGCAGGACGTCTACGATCATCCGCAGAGCGCATTCGTCTACGAGTTCCTCGGTGCGGCCAACCGGTTGCCGGGCACGGTCGCCGGGCGTGGCTTCGTCGCCGAGGGGGCGGCCGCGCCGATCGAGGTCGACGCCGATTTCGCCGGTCCCGCGAACGCCTATGTGCGCCCGCACGACCTTCAGCTGTGGCCGGTCGGCGAAGGGCACCGCGACGGCATCGCGGTGGACGTGCGCCGCGTGATCCCGCTCGGCGGCTCGGTGCGCGTGGAGCTCGAGGCGCGCGCGGGCGGTGCGCTCGAGGCCGAACTCGATCGCGACGCGTGGCGGGCGCTGTCGCTGCAGGTCGGCGACGGTGCGACGGCCGTGCCGCGCGCGGTGCGTGTGTTTCCCGCGCGTTGACGAGCAAATACAGGGCAGGGGGCGGAACATGCTCCGAATCGACAATCAAACAACGACAGCCTAAGAGGCATACCCATGAATTTTCAGCAATTGCGGTTCGTGCGCGAAGCGGTGCGCCAGAACATGAACCTGACGGAAGTCGCGAACGTGCTGTACACGTCGCAGTCGGGCGTGTCGAAGCAGATCAAGGATCTCGAGGATGAGCTGGGCGTCGACATCTTCATCCGGCGCGGCAAGCGGCTGACGGGGCTCACGGAGCCCGGCAAGGCCGTGCACCAGCTGATCGAACGGATGCTGCTCGACGCCGAGAACCTGCGCCGCGTCGCGCGCCAGTTCGCCGACCAGGACAGCGGTCACCTCGTCGTCGCGACGACGCACACGCAGGCGCGCTACGCACTGCCGAAGGTGATCCGCCAGTTCACCGACGTGTTCCCGAAGGTGCATCTCGCGCTGCGTCAGGGCAGCCCGCAGCAGATCGCGCAGATGATCCTGAACGGCGAGGCCGATCTCGGCATCTCGACCGAGGCGCTCGACCGCTATCCGGACATCGTCACGTTCCCGTGCTATTCGTGGCACCACACGGTCGTCGTGCCGAAGGGCCATCCGCTCGTCGGCCGCGAGAACCTGACGCTCGAGGAAATCGCCGAGTACCCGATCATCACGTACGACCAGGACTTCACGGGCCGCTCGCATATCGATCAGGCGTTCACGCAGGCGGGCGCCGTGCCCGACGTCGTGCTGACCGCGATCGACGCGGACGTGATCAAGACCTATGTCGAGCTCGGCATGGGGATCGGCGTGGTCGCGGCGATGGCCTACGATCCGCAGCGCGACACGGGGCTCGTCGCGCTCGATACGCAGCACCTGTTCGAGGCGAGCACGACGCGGGTCGGGCTGCGCAAGGGCGCGTTCCTGCGCGCATACGCATACCGGCTGATCGAGATGTTCGCGCCGCACCTGAACGAAGCGGAAATCGCGGGGCTGTTGCGCGAAGCCGTTTGACGACGGCGCGTCGCGCGCCATCCGCGCGCTCACCGCGGATGGCGCGACGTACCGGCGCGGGTTGTCATGAATTGGGCAGCGGCAGGCGATCCGCCGCTGCCTGGGTAGTTCGACTCACCGTATCATCGACCGCCATCGCGGTTTCCCGTCAGCCTCTTCGCCGCACGCGGCGAACGACATGTATTCGCTTGCCGGCACGACGACAAGAACACAAGAGGGTGCGCGCGTACGCCTCGTTTCGGGTTCGGCCATTTGCCCCATCGAGCGATCCATTGGCCGGCAAATGTGATTCAATGCGCGTGAATGCCGGGTGACGTGCGCTCGGGCCGTCCCTTGGCCGCCATCCTGCCGGCCGGATCGCACCAGCGACGCAATGCGTAACACCGGGAGACAGTGCGAAAGGCGAAGCCGGCAGCCCGTCCACCTTCACAAAACAAGGCATGCGGATTGCCGGTCCCGACACGCTTGGAGACATATCGCGCAGCACGCAACACGCGTGACGAAGAGGTAAACAATGAATCTGAAATGGTTTCTCTTCTCCTTCGAAGGCCGGATCGGGCGCCTGCCGTGGTGGATCTACGCGCTGGTTTCCACGGTGCTCAGCGCGATTTTCGATGCGAATTCGCGCAGTGCGCCGGAAGACGATCTGCCGCTGCTGGTGATGCTGGTGGTCGTCGTCATCGCGGTCGTCACGGTGTGGTCGTCGATTGCGGTCGGCGTGAAGCGGCTGCACGACATCGACAAGTCGGGATGGTGGATGCTGCTGCTGTTCGTGCCGATCGTCGGTGCGCTCGCGTTGTTCGTGATGAATGGCTTCATCGCCGGCACGCCGCATGCGAACCGCTTCGGCGAGCCGCCGTCGGCCGATGAAGACGAACCGGCGCCGCGGGACCCGGCGTGACTCGCGCTCCGAATAAACCCTTAAATATTGATCAGACAGGTTGCACACCGACGCGAATCGGTACAGCATAGCCTTCACTCCGCCGGCGTCCCGCCGGCGGCGGCGCGTCAACAACAGCACGCGCCAGGCAGTCGGCAGTCGGCCGTCTGCCTCGCCTCCATTCCGTGGTACCGACAGCAGCATCGATGGCCATTGCCCGGGTAGTGTGGCGCAAACGTTTGCTCACATTAAAACAACAGTCAAACAATAGTCCGGCCCGTGGGGGGCCGGTCGCCAGGAGATGAGTATGAATGTCCTCTTTCGCCGTCGCTTCCTGACCGCCGCGCTCGCCGCCGTCGCGGTTGCCGCCGCACCGGCCGTCCACGCGCAATCTGCAGCCAAGCCGAAGGTCGCGCTCGTGATGAAGTCGCTCGCCAACGAGTTCTTCCTGACGATGGAAACGGGCGCGAAGGAATACCAGAAACACAACGCGGGCCAGTTCGACCTGATCACCAACGGCATCAAGGACGAGACGGACACCGCGAACCAGATCCGCATCGTCGAGCAGATGATCGTGTCGAAGGTCGACGCGATCGTGCTCGCGCCGGCGGATTCGAAGGCGCTCGTGCCGGTCGTGAAGAAGGCGGTCGACGCGGGCATCGTCGTCGTGAACATCGACAACCGGCTCGATCCCGACGTGCTGAAGTCGAAGAACCTGAACGTGCCGTTCGTCGGCCCGGACAACCGCAAGGGCGCGCGCAAGATCGGCGATTACCTCGCGAAGCGGCTGAAGGCGGGCGACCAGGTCGGCATCGTCGAAGGCGTGTCGACGACGACCAATGCGCAGCAGCGCACGGCCGGCTTCCAGGACGCGATGAAGGCGGGCGGGATGAAGGTCGTGTCGGTGCAGTCCGGCGAATGGGAGATCGACAAGGGCAATGCGGTCGCCGCCGCGATGCTCAACGAATACCCGAACCTGAAGGCGCTGCTGTGCGGCAACGACAACATGGCGATCGGCGCCGTGTCGGCCGTGCGCGCGGCCGGCAAGCAGGGCAAGGTGCTCGTGGTCGGCTACGACAACATCAACGCGATCAAGCCGATGCTGAAGGACGGCCGCGTGCTCGCGACCGCCGATCAGTACGCGGCGAAGCAGGCCGTGTTCGGTATCGACACGGCGCTCAAGGCGATTGCCGAGCATCGCAAGCAGGCCGACATGTCGGGCGTGGTCGAGACGCCGGTGGATCTCGTGACGAAGTGACGCAGCCCCGATGCGGCCGCCGCCCTCAAGAATCTCGCGCGGCGGCCGTTATCCGAGGTGAGCGCGATCACGGCCACTGCATGCACATGCACTTGTGAGCGTCACACCCGCGCGCCGCGTGCGCGCGGCCGCAACCAGGATCGCGATGGACCCGACTTTCCAACCCTCCCGCGCAGCCACTCCCGTGCTGTCCGTATCCGGCGTCGGCAAGACCTACGCCGAACCCGTGCTCGCCGACGTCACGCTGACGCTCGAGGCGGGCCACGCGCTTGCGTTGACGGGCGAGAACGGCGCCGGCAAGAGCACGCTGTCGAAGATCATCGGTGGGCTCGTCGAACCGACCGCCGGCACGATGCAGCTCGGTGGCAAGCCGTATGCGCCGGCGAGCCGCACGCAGGCCGAGGCACTCGGCGTGCGCATGGTGATGCAGGAGCTGAACCTGCTGCCGACACTGACGGTTGCCGAAAACCTGTTCCTGAACCGCCTGCCGCGGCGTTTCGGGATCATTGATCGCGCGCGGCTGCGCGACGATGCGCGGGCCGCAATGGCGCAGGTCGGGCTCGACACGGTCGATCCCGATACGCCGGTAGGCGCGCTCGGCATCGGCCACCAGCAAATGGTCGAGATCGCGCGCAACCTGATCGGCGACTGCCGCGTGCTGATTCTCGACGAACCGACCGCGATGCTGACCGCGCGTGAAGTCGAGCTGCTGTTCGAGCAGATCGACCGGCTGAAGGCGCGCGGCGTCGCGATCGTCTACATCTCGCACCGGCTCGAGGAACTCGCGCGGGTCGCCGAGCGCGTCGCGGTGCTGCGCGACGGCCGGCTCGTCCATGCGGGCGACATGGCGGCGACGACGTCCGACGGGCTCGTCACGCTGATGGTTGGGCGCGAGATCGGCGAGCACATCGATCTCGGCGAGCGTCGTATCGGCGCGCCGCGGCTCGTCGTGTCGGGCCTCACCCGCGGGACAGCGGTGCGCGACGTGTCGCTCGAGGTGCGCGCGGGCGAGATCTTCGGCATCTCGGGGTTGATCGGTGCGGGACGTACCGAGCTGCTGCGGCTGATCTACGGCGCGGATGCGCCGGACGCGGGGGCGATCGCGATCGGCCAGCCGCCGAAGCCGGTGCGGATCGGTTCGCCCGTCGAGGCGGTGAAGCAAGGCATCGCGCTGATCACCGAGGATCGCAAGGGCGAAGGGCTGCTGCTGACGCAGTCGATCACCGCGAACGTGTCGCTCGGCCAGCTCGACCGGCTCGCGCGCGGCGGGATCGTCGACAGTGCGCGCGAAACGGCGCTCGCCGAGCAGCAGATCGACGCGCTGCGGATCCGCACGCACGGCGCGACGCAGGCGGTCGGCGAACTGTCGGGCGGCAACCAGCAGAAGGTCGTGATCGGCCGCTGGCTCGCACGCGACATGGGCGTGCTGCTGTTCGACGAGCCGACGCGCGGGATCGACGTCGGCGCAAAGTTCGAGATCTACACCTTGATGGGCGCGCTCGCGCGCGAAGGCCGCGCGCTCGTCGTCGTGTCGAGCGACCTGCGCGAGCTGATGCTGATCTGCGACCGGATCGGCGTGATGTCGGCCGGGCGCATGACCGCCGTGTTCGAGCGCGGCAACTGGACCCAGGATGCGCTGCTGGCCGCGGCGTTCGCCGGCTTCGGCCGCGAGACGCCGCCGGGCGGCGCGCAGCATCCGGACACGGGGCAGGCGCCAGGCGCCGCTCCCGGTACTTCGAATACAGGACGACAGCAATGACCCAGCCTCCCGTAACCCCGACCGACGCAGGCGCGCAGCAGGACCTGACGGGGCGCCGTGCGCGCACGCTGTCCGGCACGCGGCTCGGCCTGTCGAACTACCTCGGGCTCGCCGGTGCGCTCGCCGCGATGATTGCGCTGTTTTCGGTGCTGAGCTCGCATTTCCTGACCTACGATACGTTCAGCACGATCGCGAACCAGATTCCCGATCTCGTCGTGATGTCGGTCGGGATGACCTTCGTGCTGATCATCGCCGGGATCGACCTGTCGGTCGGCTCGGTGCTCGCGCTCGCCGCTTCGATGGTCAGCGTCGCCGCGCTGAAATGGCAGTGGGGGCCGCTGCCAGCCGCGCTGATCGGCATCGCGGTCGCGACCGCGACGGGCGCGCTGACGGGCGCGGTCACGGTCGGCTGGCGGATCCCGTCGTTCATCGTGTCGCTCGGCGTGCTGGAGGCCGCGCGCGGCCTCGCATACCAGCTGACGAATTCGCGCACGGCGTACATCGGCGACGCGTTCGATTTCCTGTCGAACCCGATCGCGCTCGGCATCTCGCCGGCGTTCCTGATCGCGGTCGCGGTGATGATCGCGGCCCAGTTCGTGCTGACGCGGACCGTGTTCGGACGCTATCTCGTCGGGATCGGCACGAACGAAGAAGCGGTCCGACTTGCAGGGGTTAACCCGAGGCCGTATAAAATTCTCGTATTCGCATTGATGGGCGCCCTCGCAGGGCTGGCGTCGCTGTTCCAGATTTCGCGGCTCGAGGCGGCCGACCCGAATGCGGGCGTCGGTCTCGAACTCCAGGTGATCGCCGCCGTCGTGATTGGCGGCACGAGCCTGATGGGCGGGCGCGGCTCGGTGATCAGCACGTTCTTTGGCGTGTTGATCATCTCCGTGCTCGCCGCGGGGCTGGCGCAGATCGGTGCGAACGAGCCGACGAAACGGATCATCACCGGCGCGGTGATCGTGGTGGCGGTCGTGCTCGATACGTATCGCAGCCGGCGCACACGCGTGCGGTAGAAAGACAGACAGAACAGACCAGAGAGAAACGGGAAATGGCGACGATCAAGGATGTGGCGGCCATGGCGGGCGTGTCGTTTACGACCGTCTCGCACGTGGTGAACAATTCGCGGCCGGTGTCCGCGGATGTGCGTGCGAAGGTCGAGGGCGCAATCCGCGAGCTGAATTACGTGCCGTCGGCCGTGGCGCGCTCGTTGAAGGCGCGTGCGACGGCGACCATCGGCCTCGTCGTGCCGAACAGCACGAACCCGTACTTCGCGGAGCTTGCGCGCGGGATCGAGGATCAATGCGCGGCCAACGGCTATTGCGTGTTCTTCTGCAACTCGGACGACGATCCCGTCAAGCAGCGCAACTACCTGCGCGTGCTGCAGGAAAAGCGCATCGACGGGCTGATCGTCGCATCGGCGGGCGAGGATGCGGTGCTCGCGCAGACGCTTGCGGATATCCACGCGCCGCTCGTCGTCGTCGACCGCAACATCGAGGGGCTCGCGGCCGACCTGGTGCAGATCGACCACGAGCGCGGAGCGTACCTGGCGACGCGTCACCTGCTCGAGCTCGGGCACGCGAAGATCGGCTGCATCACGGGGCCGACCGACACGGCGGTCAGCGCAATGCGCGTGCACGGCTTCATCCGCGCGATGGCCGAGCGCGGGGTCGACATCGTGCCGGGCGCGATCGCGGAAAGCGACTTCTCGTGCCTCGGCGGTTATCACGCGGCGTCGCGGCTGTTCGAATCGGTGCGGCCGAGCGCGATCTTCGCGGGCAACGACCTGATGGGCGTCGGCGCGCTGCGCGCGGCGGCCGAGCGCGGCATGCGCGTGCCCGACGACTGTTCGATCATCGGGTTCGACGACATCGAATTCTCCCGCTACACGTATCCGGCCCTGTCGACGGTCGGCCAGTCGGTGCGCGCGCTCGGCGAAATGGCCGCGCAGACGCTGATCGAGCGCATCGGCGGCGGCTCGACCGCCGTGCCGAGCCGCCGCCGCGTCGTGTCGCCGCGCCTCGTGCTGCGCGAATCGACGGCGGTCTATCGCGAGCCGCCGGCCTCCGGCGGTCGCGCATGACGGCGCCCGCGGCAGGCGCCGGCCGCGTGACGGTGGTCGGCAGCCTCAACATGGATCTCGTCGTGCGCGCGCCGCGCCTGCCGCTGCCGGGCGAAACGCTCGCCGGTCATGCGTTCGCGCAGGCGGCGGGCGGCAAAGGCGGCAACCAGGCCGTCGCGGCCGCCCGGCTCGGCGCGCAGGTCGCAATGATCGGCTGCGTCGGCGCGGATGCCCACGGCGCGGCCCTGCGCGCGGGGCTCGAAGCCGAGGGGATCGACTGTGCGGGGCTCGCGACGAGCGCATCGGCGTCGACCGGCGTCGCGCTGATCGTCGTCGACGATGCGAGCCAGAACGCAATCGTGATCGTCGCGGGCGGCAACGGCGAGGTCACGACCGAGACGGTCGCCCGGCACGAGGCTGCACTGGCGTCGGCCGACGTGCTGATCTGCCAGCTCGAGACGCCGCCGGACGCGGTGTTCGCGGCGCTGTCGGCCGGGCGTCGGCTCGGCCGCACGGTGGTGCTCAATCCGGCCCCGGCCGTCGCACCGCTGCCGGACGGCTGGCTGCCGCTCGTCGATTACCTGATCCCGAACGAGGTCGAGGCGGCCGCGCTGACCGCGCTGCCGGTGCGCGACCCGGCGGAGGCGGAAGCCGCCGCGCGCGTGCTGCAGGCGGGCGGCGCGCGCAACGTGCTGGTTACGCTGGGCGCGCGCGGCGTGCTGGCGCTGACGGCCGACGGCGCGGCGCGGCATTATCCGGCGCCGGTCGTGCAGGCCGTCGACACGACGGCGGCCGGCGATACCTTCATCGGCGGCTTTTCCGCACGGCTTGCGGCCGGCGCGGACGTCGACACGGCCATCCGCTTCGCGCAACGTGCAGCGGCACTGTCGGTCACGCGAGCGGGCGCGCAACCGTCGATTCCAACGCTTGCCGAACTGGCCGGATAGGGCCCGATCAAGCATCGTGGCCGGTTCGTCGCCAACGACGGCCGGCCGCGTCTCCACGACGCTCGCCGGCAGCGGAGCGCCTCCCATCCTTGACTTCCAACGTGCGCTGAAACACGCATTTTCATTCAGCTATTTGTAATAAACAGACGAATAATTCGAAAAAATAGCGGAAACACCATCAAGTTGTGCGATGCATGGTCGTAAATGCATCGAGTGAAGCAATGCTTCGAAGCGACGGGCCCGTCCCGTCCATCACGACGCAACACAGGAAGGATGATGGTGTTCAAAAACCTGACGATTCGTGCGCGCATCGGTTTCACGATGGCGTTTCTGGCGGTGCTCCTGGGGGTGATCGGCGGGCTCGGCGTGTACGGCATGACACGCGCGAACGATGCGACGCGCGAAATTTTCACGAACCAGATGCCGAGCGCGGTCGATGTGTCGGTGGCCGATATCTACGCCGCGCGTGAACGCCTTGCGCTCGACCGTGCGGCACTCCTGGCCGGCACGCCCGACGCGGCCGCCGCAGTCGAGCGAAGCCGCGGGATGCGCGCGCAGTCCGACGCGTGGTGGCAGAAATACCTCGCGTTGCCGCGCGGCCCGGAGGAAGACCGGATCGCCCAGGACGTCGCCGCGAAGCGGCAGGCGCTGCAGCGCGAGTGCGACGCGTTCGCGAGCGTGGTCGGGGCGAATCAGGCCGACCGGATCGGCGACGGCGCGAAGCGGCTCCAGGCGAGCTTCAACGACCTCGCGACGGCAAGCGAGGCGCTGCGCAACTTCCAGTTCACGGATGCGCAAGCCGGCTTCGATCACGCGGAATCCGTATACGACACGCTGCGCGTGCTGGCGATCGTCACGCTGGTGGCCGGCTTCGGCGCCGCGGTCGTGTCGTGGCTGACGCTGAGCCGCGCGATCGGCCGTCCGATTGCCGACGCGCTCGCGCATTTCGACGCGATTGCCGCCGGCGACCTGCGCCGGCCGATCGTCGTGGATCGCCGTGACGAGATGGGCCAGCTTCTCGAGGGCCTCGGCAAGATGCAGCGTGGGCTCGTCGACACGGTGCGCACCGTGCGCGGCGGCAGCGAGTCGATCGCGACCGCGGCGCGCCAGATCGCGGCCGGTAACATCGACCTGTCGTCGCGCACCGAGGAACAGGCCGCGGCGCTGCAGGAAACCGCGTCGAGCATGGAGCAACTGACCGGCACCGTGAAACAGAACGCGGACAATGCACGCCAGGCGAGTTCGCTGGCCGCGAACGCGTCGGAGATTGCAAACAAGGGCAATACGGTGGTCGGCCAGGTGGTCGGCACGATGGGCGAGATCAACGACAGCTCGGCGAAGATCGCGGACATCATCGCGATCATCGAAGGAATCGCGTTCCAGACCAACATTCTTGCGCTGAATGCGGCAGTCGAAGCCGCGCGGGCAGGCGAGGAAGGCCGCGGTTTCGCGGTCGTCGCGGGCGAGGTGCGCAGCTTGGCCCAGCGTTCGTCGACCGCGGCCAAGGAGATCAAGGTGCTGATCGACGCATCGGTGGAGCGCATTCGGTCGGGTTCCACGCTGGTCGACGAAGCAGGGCGCACGATGAGCGACGTGATCAGTGCGGTGCAGCGCGTGACGGACATCATGGGCGAGATCGCGGCGGCGTCGGAGGAACAGAGTGGCGGGATCGACCAGGTGGCGCGCGCGGTCGCGCAGATGGACGAGGTCACGCAGCAGAATGCGGCGCTCGTCGAGGAAGCCGCAGCTGCCGCGCAATCGCTCGACGAACAGGCCGGGCGCCTGCGTGAAACGGCGGCGGTCTTCCAGCTCGATGACGACACGGCACGCCCGGTCGGCGCGGCGCCGGTTGCAGTGCGTCACGCACCGCGTGCGGTGGCCGCCACGGTTGCGGTGCCCGTCCAGGCGGCTGCGCGCGACGATCGCGACGCACCGCCGAAACGCGTCGCCGCAGCGGCGCCGGTACGCAAGCCCGCCGCTGCTTCCGCGGCGCCCGCGCAAACGGCCGCCACCGCTGACGCGGACGATTGGGAAACCTTCTGATTCGCGCGCGCCGCGCATCTATCCCCATTTGGTGACGAACGACGCCCGCGACCTGCGGGCGTCGTCGTTTCTGCGACGGAAAAAATGTGACAGGCGACGTCATGAATGACGATCGTGCAACGTCGCATGCAGGGTGAAACCTGCATCGAAGGATGCGTGCACAGGTTGTGTGCCATGTTCCCGCATCCGTCGTACGGGTATTTCCGTAAGGGCGCTGCGAAAAAAATTTGTAACGGCGCACGCAACGTGTCGTCGAAAACGACCGCTCGAACGTATAGGGATGAAGGGGGAGGTGACGACGTCGGATGTGTCCAACACACAAGACGTTCCGTTGTTCGACGAGACGCGACGGATGCAGTTTCTGCGGCTCGGGACGTCGATTGTAAAACGACGAAATGTGTTGTCCAAGCGGTGTTGTCGAGAATGACGAACTTCATACGAAGAGTTCGTGAAAAAAAATAAGAAAGGGTTTAGGATGAATTCGAACGCGCTTGCTTCTGCGCAGTCGTACGAAGGCAGGCAAGTCTTCAGACTCAGGCGAGGGAGGTAGCATGGATATTTACAGCAGCTTCGCGAACCGCTTCGAAAAAACGCGAGAGGAAGAGCTCTCGCTGGAGGAGTATCTCGCGCTCTGCAAGAACGATCCATCCGCGTACGCGACGGCTGGTGAACGCATGCTGGCAGCAATCGGGGAACCTGAACACATCGATACCCGCAACGAGCCGCGCCTGTCGCGGATCTTTGCGAACAAGGTCATCAAGGTCTATCCCGCATTCCGTGAGTTCTACGGAATGGAGGAGGTGATCGAGCAGGTGGTCGCCTATTTCCGCCACGCTGCGCAAGGGCTCGAAGAGAAGAAGCAGATCCTCTATCTGCTTGGCCCGGTGGGCGGCGGCAAGTCGTCGATCGCCGAGCGTCTGAAGCAACTGATGGAGCGCGTGCCGTTCTATTCGCTGAAGGGTTCGCCCGTCAACGAATCGCCGCTCGGGCTGTTCGACTACGACGAAGACGGCCCGATCCTCGAGGAACAGTACGGCATTCCGCGCCGCTACCTGAAGAACATCCTGAGTCCGTGGGCCGTCAAGCGGCTGCACGAATACAACGGCGACATCCGCCAGTTCCGCGTGGTGCGCCGCTATCCGTCGATCCTGCGGCAGGTCGGCATCGCGAAGACGGAGCCGGGTGACGAGAATAATCAGGACATCTCGTCGCTCGTCGGCAAGGTCGATATCCGCAAGCTCGAACAGTACGCGCAGGACGACGCCGACGCGTACAGCTACTCGGGCGGCCTGTGCTTGGCGAACCAGGGGCTGCTCGAGTTCGTCGAAATGTTCAAGGCGCCGATCAAGGTGTTGCACCCGCTGCTCACCGCCACGCAGGAAGGCAACTTCAAGGGCACCGAGGGCTTCGGCGCGATTCCGTTCGACGGGATCATCCTCGCGCACTCGAACGAGTCGGAGTGGAAGGCGTTCCGCAACAACCGCAACAACGAGGCACTGCTCGACCGGATCTTCGTCGTGAAGGTGCCGTACTGCCTGCGCGTGTCGGAAGAAACCAAGATCTACGAGAAGCTGATCCGCAACTCGTCGCTGGCCGAGGCTGTCTGCGCGCCCGGCACGCTGAAGATGATGTCGCAGTTCTCGGTGCTGTCGCGCCTGCACGAGCCGGAGAATTCGAGCCTGTTCTCGAAGATGCAGGTGTATGACGGCGAAAACCTGAAGGACACCGATCCGAAGGCGAAGTCGTACCAGGAATACCGCGACTACGCGGGCGTGGACGAAGGGATGACGGGCGTGTCGACACGCTTCGCGTTCAAGATCCTGTCGCGCGTGTTCAACTTCGATTCGAGCGAGGTCGCGGCCAACCCCGTGCACCTGATGTACGTGCTCGAACAGCAGATCGAACGCGAGCAGTTCCCGCCGGAAACCGAGCAGAAGTACCTGTCCTTCGTGAAGGACGTGCTCGCGTCGCGCTACGCGGAATTCATCGGCAAGGAGATCCAGACGGCCTACCTCGAGTCGTATTCGGAGTACGGCCAGAACATCTTCGACCGCTACGTCACGTATGCGGACTTCTGGATCCAGGACCAGGAATTCCGCGATCACGACACGGGCGAGAGCTTCGACCGCGCCGCGCTGAACGCGGAGCTGGAGAAGATCGAGAAGCCGGCCGGCATCAGTAATCCGAAGGATTACCGCAACGAGATCGTGAACTTCGTGTTGCGTGCACGGGCGGCGAATGCCGGCAAGAACCCCGTGTGGACGAGCTACGAGAAGTTGCGCGTCGTGATCGAGAAGAAGATGTTCTCGAACACCGAGGAACTGTTGCCGGTGATTTCGTTCAACGCCAAGGGTTCGGCGGAGGAGCAGCGCAAGCATGAGGACTTTGTGAACCGGATGGTCGCGAAGGGCTATACGCCGAAGCAGGTGCGGCTGCTTTGCGACTGGTACCTGCGCGTGCGCAAGTCGTCATGACACGCGCGGTACCGCGCCCGTACGGCGTCGCCGTACGGGTGTTTTCAGAGACGCCGCCCGCATGACGGGAGACGGCATGTGCGGCGAGCGTCCCGGCGTATCGATTTTCGAGCGGGAGACCGGGAGTGCTTCATCAAATCATCGACCGCAGGCTGGCCGGCAAGAACAAGAGTATCGCCAACCGCGAACGCTTTTTGCGTCGCGTCAAGAACTACATTCGTCGTGCCGTGTCCGACGCGGTGCGCGACCGTAGCATCAAGGATATCCAGAGCACGCAGAGCATCACGATCCCGCGCAAGGACATCGCGGAGCCGAATTTTCGGCACGCGCCTGGCGGGCGTCGTGAATACGTGCACCCCGGCAACGAGGACTACGTGCGCGGCGACAAGATCCCGCGTCCGCAGGGTGGCTCGGGCGGCGGGGGGAGTCAGGCGAGCAACGAGGGCGAAGGGCAGGACGACTTCGTGTTCGAGTTGTCGCGTGACGAGTTCATGCAGTACTTCTTCGACGATCTCGAACTCCCGCGCCTCGTGAAGACGCACCTCCTGACGGTGCCGAGCTGGAAGAACGTGCGCGCGGGCTGGTCGGCGGAAGGCACGCCGAACAACATCGACGTCGTGCGTTCGCTGCGCAGCGCGCTCGGTCGCCGCATCGCGCTCGGCTCGCCGCTCGTCAACGAGCTGCGCGAACTCGAGGCGCAGCTCGAGGCGATGAAGACCGATCCGGAAGACCGGCGCGCGGAGATCGCGGTGCTCGAGGCCGAGATCCATCACCTGAAGGGGCGCATCTGGCGGATTCCGTTCATCGATCCGTTCGATCTGCGCTACATCAACCGCGTGAAGCAGCCGCAACCGTCGAGCCAGGCCGTGATGTTCTGCCTGATGGACGTGTCGGGCTCGATGGACGAGCAGCGCAAGGACCTGTCGAAGCGCTTCTTCATCCTGCTTTACCTCTTCCTCAAGCGGAACTACGAGCGCATCGAGGTCGTGTTCATCCGTCACCACACGCGAGCCGAGGAAGTCGACGAGGACACCTTCTTCCATTCGACCGAGAGCGGCGGCACGGTGGTGTCGAGCGCGCTCGAGCTGATGCGCAAGGTGATGAACGAGCGCTACTCGCCGACCGAGTGGAACATCTACGGCGCGCAGGCGTCCGACGGCGACAACTGGACCGACGATTCGCCCAAGTGTCGCAAAATCCTGGAAGAGGATATCCTCACGAAGACGCGTTACTTCGCGTATATCCAGGTCGCGCCGGAAGAGCAGAACCTGTGGCTGGAATACGCGCAACTGGCCTTGTCTCAGCCGCATCTCGCGATGAAAAAAGTCGAATCGGCTGCCGATATTTACCCGGTGTTTCGCGAATTGTTCGAAAAGCAGGTGGAAATGTCATGACGACCCGCCATCTGCACAACGAGTCGCGCGGCTATGCGCCGCGCCCTTCCGGCGACGACACGGCCGGCCCTGCCGCACCGCAGCAACGCGGGCAGGCCGAACCACCGCCGCCGCCGGCCGCCGACTTGCCCGGCCCAGGGCAAAAGGAAGCGCGTATGAACGTTGCCGAACGCAAGCCGCTGCCGTGCCCGTCCGACTGGACGTTCGAACTCCTCGAGGAATACGACACGCACATCTCGCAGGTCGCCGAACAATACGAGCTCGACATCTATCCGATCCAGCTCGAACTGATCAGCGCCGAGCAGATGATGGACGCGTATGCGTCGGTCGGGATGCCCGTCAACTACCGTCACTGGTCGTTCGGCAAGCATTTCCTGTCGACCGAGAAAAGCTACCGTCGCGGCCAGATGGGGCTCGCGTACGAAATCGTCATCAACTCGAACCCGTGCATCGCGTATCTGATGGAAGAGAACACGATGACGATGCAGGCGCTTGTCATCGCGCACGCGGCGTACGGGCACAACTCGTTCTTCAAGGGCAACTACCTGTTCCGGCTGTGGACCGACGCACACGCGATCATCGACTATCTCGTGTACGCGAAGAACTATGTCGCGGAATGCGAGGAGCGCTACGGCCTCGATCGCGTCGAGGAACTGCTCGATTCGTGCCATGCGCTGATGAACTATGGCGTCGACCGCTACAAGCGGCCGCAGAAGCCTTCGCTGTCGAAGGAAGCCGCGCTGCGGCGCGAGCGCGAGGCGTACCTGCAGTCGCAGGTGAACGAACTGTGGCGCACGCTGCCGGGCAAGAAGCCCGAGTTGATGGAGGAACAGGAAGAACGCTATCCGCCCGAGCCGCAGGAGAACCTGCTGTATTTCGCGGAGAAGAATGCGCCGCTGCTCGAACCGTGGGAGAGGGAGGTGATCCGCATCGTGCGCAAGATCGGCCAGTATTTCTACCCGCAGCGGCAGACGCAGGTGATGAACGAAGGCTGGGCGACGTTCTGGCACTACACGCTGCTGAACACGCTGTACAACCAGGGGAAGCTGGAAGACAGCTTCATGATGGAGTTCCTGCACTCGCACAGCAACGTGGTCTACCAGCCGCCCGTCACGAAGCCGTACTACAGCGGGATCAACCCGTATGCGCTCGGCTTCTCGATGATGAGCGACATCCGGCGGATCTGCGAAGCGCCGACGGAAGAAGACTACAAGTGGTTTCCGGAGATCGCGGGCACCCCGTGGCTGCCGGCGATGCACTATGCGATGCGCAACTTCAAGGACGAGAGCTTCATCGCGCAGTATCTGTCGCCGAGCCTGATTCGCGACATGCGGCTCTTCTCGGTGCTCGACGACGACATGCGCGATTCGCTCGAGGTGTCGGCAATCCACGACGATTCGGGTTACCAGTACGTGCGGCAGGCGCTGTCGCGGCAATACGACATCCATCACCGCGAGCCGAACATCCAGGTGTGGGCGGTGAACACGCGCGGCGACCGCAGCCTCACGCTGCGCCACTTCATGACCGACAACCGTCACCTGTCGAACGACAGTGACGAGGTGCTCAAGCACATGGCGCGGCTCTGGCAGTTCGACGTGTTCCTGGAAAGCGTCGACGAGGCCGGCACCGTGCGCAAGCGCTACGAGTGCCGCTACGTGCCGCCGGAGGTGCGGATCTGAACATCGTCAGCAGAAAGTTTGCATCGGACGCCAGCCTTGCGGCTGGCGTTTTCATATGACGAACGCGTGGCAGGAGAAAAATCTTCTACATCGGGACGAACCCGGAGAGCCCGTTACTTTACATTTCGCTAAAATCCTGTAGCGCCGTGCGCCGGAACCGGTGCCACGTACGATCGCACGCGGCGGCCCCCAGCCGTCTCGCCCAGAAAGCACTAAAAGGAACTGACCAATCCATGGACGTCCAGACCGACCAAGCTGCGCTGTCCGCGCATGACACCCGGCGGCGCGTATTCGCCATCGTCGGCGCCTCGTCGGGCAACCTCGTCGAGTGGTTCGACTTCTACATCTACTCGTTCTGTGCGCTGTACTTCGCGCCGGCGTTCTTCCCGAGCGGCAACACGACGACGCAGCTGCTGAACACCGCCGGTGTGTTCGCGGCCGGCTTCCTGATGCGTCCGATCGGCGGCTGGCTGTTCGGCCGCATCGCCGACCGCCATGGCCGCCGCAACGCGATGATGATCTCGGTGCTGATGATGTGCGGCGGCTCGCTCGTGATCGCGGTGCTGCCGACCTATGCGCAGATCGGCGCGCTTGCGCCGGCGCTGCTGCTGGTCGCGCGGCTGTTCCAGGGGCTGTCGGTGGGCGGCGAATACGGCACGAGCGCGACCTACATGAGCGAGGTGGCGCTGAAGGGCCGCCGCGGCTTCTTCGCGTCGTTCCAGTACGTGACGCTGATCGGCGGCCAGCTGTGCGCGCTGCTCGTGCTCGTGATCCTGCAGCAGACGCTGTCGGCCGGCGAACTGAAGGCGTGGGGCTGGCGCATTCCGTTCGTGGTCGGCGCGGCGGCCGCGCTGATCTCGCTGTACCTGCGCAAGTCGCTCGACGAAACGTCGACGACGGCATCGCGCGACAAGAAAGACGCGGGCACGATCCGCGGCGTGTGGCAGCACAAGGGCGCATTCTTCACGGTGGTCGGCTTCACGGCCGGCGGCTCGCTGATCTTCTACACGTTCACGACGTACATGCAGAAGTACCTCGTGAACACGGCCGGCATGCATGCGAAGACGGCCAGCAACGTGATGACCGTCGCGCTGCTCGTCTACATGCTGATGCAGCCGGTGTTCGGCGCGCTGTCCGACAAGATCGGCCGCCGCACGTCGATGATCCTGTTCGGTTCGTTCGCGGTGATCGGCACGGTGCCGCTGATGCATGCGCTGAAGGACGTGACGAGCCCGGTGGCCGCATTCGTGCTGATCACCGTCGCGCTCGCGATCGTCAGCTTCTACACGTCGATCAGCGGGCTGATCAAGGCCGAGATGTTCCCGCCGGAAGTGCGCGCGATGGGCGTCGGCCTGTCGTACGCGGTCGCGAACGCGATCTTCGGCGGTTCCGCCGAGTACGTCGCGCTGTGGTTCAAGTCGATCGGCAGCGAGGAAACCTTCTACTGGTACGTGACCGTGCTGTGTGCGATCTCGCTGCTCGTGTCGTGGCGGATGCGCGATCCGAGCAAGGAAGGGTATCTGCGTCACGAGCCGTGATCGCGTGCGGCGCAGCCCGGCCTTGCGGCCGCGGTTGCCCGCTGCGACAGGCAGTCAGCGGCGTCCCGCCATCATGGCGGGGCGCCGTTTTTTTTGGGGCGGGCGGCGGTGGCTCGGCGGCTCGGAAGGTCATCCCGGTGCCGGCGATATCGATATCGGAATCGCTTCGTTGTCCGGGGCAGGCGATCCCCTTATTCTGAGTCCGTAGTTCGTGTGACACCTCCTTGACTGGGATTCGCGCCCGCTGCTTGCAGCGGGCGTCTTTTTTTGTGCGCGGCGTTTCACACTGGCCGTTTGGCGGACTGGGTGACACAGGGCGGCACACCTATGATGGGTGATGCCTGTCCGCACGGCGATCCGGATCGGTCGGGCCGATGACGGTTCGACGATGCGTCGCGTCAAGGAGGAACACGATGAGCCCACCTGTGATCATGCATGGTTTCCGGGCTGGCGCCGTGCACCGGGCGAGCGCGATCGGTGATCACCCTGGTCGACGCGGCGGCTTCGCTCGCCGGATGACGCAAGCGCAGGGCGCGCGCGTTGCCGCGTTCCACGCTTGCGCGATAACGCGCGTCTCGTCACGAAGCGGCGGGCCGCCCGTTGCTTCCGGACGGATACCGATTCCTGTCCGCCGGCGGCGCCGCATGAGCCGGATCGCGTGCGGTTTGCCTGCACACGCATTCAGCGAAATGCGGTGCTGCGATGAGACATCGATCTCGAAACCCTGACTGGCATGCCGATTGGCGATTTTCGTTTGCCATCCGTGGCCGGGGAAAGATGGCGCGCTGGAAATTTATTTGACTTGTCCTATATGCATTTTTTCTGGATAGGAAATTTATCAATTTTTCACCTTATATTTAGCTTTGTTTTGGTTTTTGAATTAAATATTTCAATTGTTTACGGTTTTGAATTTATTCGATTGGCAGTATTGAGTCGTCGCCGTAGTGCACGTTGCGCACGCCGTTGTCAATGACCGGCCGGAAGGCCGTTTCGCCCGTCTGAGTCGTCGTTCTCCAATACGGCGGATCGGCAAATGATCCTTATATTTCTTACTTGTACTATTTGAGGAAAATTTGCCTGTAAATAGAATGGCGAGGTCGTCATTTTCTTGAATGGAAATTTAATTATTCGAGATGAGGCGATGCGATCTGCATTTCGGGAAAGCGGGCCTTCCTCAAAATTCCCAAGCCGATCGGGCTGTTCCGAGAACAATCATCCATTTTGAAAGGAACTTCAAAGATGAAAATGAACTTGCTTCGCGGTTGCGTCGTGGCGGGCATGGCGAGCGTTGCACTGGTGCCGTCGCTGGCTCACGCATTCGACGGCGAGCTGGCCTTTTACGGCAACATCACCGACGTCACCTGCAACATCAACGGCCAGGCGCCCGGCGAGGGCAACCGGCTTGAAGTGAAGCTCGGCGACCGAGTCAGCCCGGGGGTGTTCAACAAGGTCGGCGCGACGTCGGCGGCTGTTCCGTTCAACCTGCAGGTCGGTGGCAACGCGGGGTGCACCAACGGCACGAAGGTCGTGATCGATTTCGATCCGGTTTCGACCAACATCAATCCGGCCACCGGCAACCTGAAGCTCGTCGGCACCAAGCCGGCCGACGGCGTCGAGATCCAGATCAACGATGCGGGCAACGGCAAGGCCGGCAAGATCGTGCTCGGCAAGCCGCAGAACCTGACGGAGGCGCAGGTCGCGACCATCAAGGACAACGCTGCGACGCTGAGCTATACGGCGCAGTACGTGTCGACGGCCGCCACGGTCGGTACGGGTACGGGCAATTCGTTCATCCGCTACATGCTCGCTTACTACTGATCGGCACCTTTCCTCTTCCACGTCATGACCTTGTCAATTCGCATTCCTTATTTCCGCGTCGTGACCGGCGTCGTGGCGTGGGCCGCCTGCGCCACGCTGGCGCAGGCGGCGCTCCTGCTGGATGGTACCCGGGTGATTTTCCCCGAGCAGGCTCGCGACGTGACGGTCCGGATGGAAAACTCCGGCACGGAGCCGGTACTCGCACAGAGCTGGATCGACGACGGTCGCACCGAGGTGCCGCCCGAGCAAATGCGCACGCCGTTTGTCGTTGCGCCGACATTGGTGCGCGTCGAGGCGGGGCGAAGTGCCGTGCTGCGCATCACGAACATGCAGGAGCCCATGCCCGTCGATCGTGAATCGGTGTTCTGGCTGAACGTGCTCGAGGTGCCGGCGGTGCAGCAAGACGCGGACAACCGGTTGCGCTTCGCTTTCCGAACGCGCATCAAATTGTTCTATCGGCCCGCGGCGCTCGCGAACGACGCTGACACCGCGCAGGGCAAACTGATCTGGAAAGTATCTGCCGACGCGTCGCGCGCGGGCGGGCGACAGGTGTCGCTCGAGGTGTCCAATCCGACGCCGTACTACGTCTCGTTCGGGATGGTCGAGGGCGATGTCGGCGGAACCCTTGTCCCGGCCGGTGGCGGGATGGTCGCACCGTTCGGCACCCAGCGTTTCCCGTTGCCGGGCGGCGCCACGCAGTCGCATCGCCCGACGGCGGTGCGCTACATGGCCATCGACGACTACGGCGGGCGCAGCACGATAACAAAAAAACTGTCCGACTAATCAGTCGGCCATCGCAACGCTTTCAGAAGGCACGGCCCAGCATGCCGAGTCATCCATATAGATTCGGTATGCGAAATTAACGTATCCACATGCGCAGTTCAGCAGGTTTTCATTCTTCGTGCGCGTCGGAGAGGGAGCCGCGGCTTCCGCGGCGGCCTTGTCTCCTGGCAGTTGCTTCGGTATTCGCGTCGGTCGCGATGGTGTCGGGTACGGACGCCTTCGCAGATACGGCCGCGCGGGACGATGCGCGCCACGCGCCCTCCGACGCCTTGCCCGCTGTGCCGGCGGCCGGCGCGACGCATTTCGACGATTCGATGCTGATGGTCGGCTCGGGCAGCGAGCCGATCGATACGACGCCATTCGAACGTCCGAACGCCGTCGTGCCGGGGCTGCATCGTGCGGATCTGATCGTCAACGGGCAGTGGCGCGGTGCAGAGGACATCACGTTCCGTCGCGATGAACGCGGCGACGTGTTGCCTTGCTACGACCGGCGGCTGTTGCAGCGGGCCGGCGTCGACCTCGATCGCAGCGCGCGGGGCCAGGACGGCAGCCAGCCGCCGAATCCGATTCCCGACGGGCTGATTTGCGATGCTGCGCTGTCGCAGTACGTACCCGGCGCGGGACTGTCGTTCGATGCGGCCGAACAGAAACTGTATCTCACGGTGCCGCAGTTCTACATGCGGCTTGCCAGCCAGAGCACCTACGTCGATCCGGCGAACTGGACGAACGGCGTGCCGGCCGCGTTGCTGAACTACAACGCCAGCGCATTCACGACACGCTCCGGCGGCTACGAATTCTCGCAGCTGTACACGGGCCTCTCGATGGCGGCGAGCGCCGGGCGCTTTCGGATCCGCCACAACGGCAACCTCACGTGGTCGCAGCGCGGCGGCACCCGTTATCAGCGTGGCTATGTCTACGCGCAAACCGATCTCCCCGACTGGCACGCGCAGTTGCTGGCCGGCGAAAGTTCGACCAGCGGTGAATTGTTCGACGCAGTGTCGTTCCGCGGCGTGCAACTCGCCAGCGACGACCGGATGCTGCCCGACGAGCAGCGCTACTACGCGCCGGTCGTGCGAGGCGTTGCGCAGACGAACGCCAAGGTATCGATCTACCAGCGCGGCTATCTCGTTCATGAGACGACCGTCGCGCCAGGGCCGTTCGCGATCGACAACCTGCAGGCGATGAGCTACGGCGGCGACCTGAACGTGACGGTGACCGAGGCCAACGGCGAAGTGCGCAGCTTCTTGGTGCCGTTTGCGACGACCGCCCAACTGCTTCGCCCGGGCAGCACGCGGTTCAGCGCGATGGCGGGCCGGGCGATCGAGCTCGGCGGCGATATCGGCACGCAGTACGTCGGCCAGTTCACGGTGCAGCGCGGTGTCAGCAACGTGGTGACAGCCTATGGCGGCGCCGCGTTTGCGAACCGCTACCAGTCGATGCTGATGGGCGTCGCGCTCAATACGTCGATCGGCGGCTTCGGCACGGACATCACGATCGCGCGGACCCAGCCGCCAGGCGGCGAGCGCCTGACCGGGTCGAGTGTCCGCGTGTCATACAGCCGGAACCTGCCGAACAGCGGCACGAACTTTTCGCTGCTCGCGTATCGCTACTCGACGAAGGGGTATCTCGGCCTGCGCGACGCGTTGCTGCTGAACGGCCGCAGCGACGAGCGCGCCGGCGTCGCGTCGTCTTCGCGGCTGCGCAATCGGGTCGATCTCAACGTGAGCCAGCAGGTCGGACGGTCGGGCAACGTTTATGCGAACGGATCGGCGCTCAGCTATTGGGGGGGAAACGGGCAGTCGCTCAGCTTCACGCTCGGCTACAGCACGCAATGGCGTGACGCCACGCTGACCGCATCGGTGCAGCGCGTGCGCAACCTGTCCACGCGGGAATCGTTCGGCGGCGGAACGGGCAGCACGCTCGTCAGCGTGAACGTGTCGATTCCGCTCGGACGCAATTCGCGGCGCGCACCGATCTTCAGTACGCTCATGACGCACGACAGCAGCGCCGGCACGAGCGCGACGGCCAGTCTGGCGGGCCGTTTCGGCGAGCTGGGCGACGGCTCGTATTCGGTGTCGTCGAGCTACGACGGCAACAACCGGGCGTCGTCGGGCAGTTTCGGCGTCGGCTATCAGTTGCCGGCCGCGTCGCTGTCGGCGAATCTCGGCCTCGGACGCGACTACCAGCAGGCGTCGGCGAACGCGACGGGCGGACTGGTGTTGCACCCGGGAGGCCTGACGGCGGCGCCTATCCTGGGCGAGACGATCGGCGTCGTGCACGCACCGGACGCGCGCGGCGCGCTGGTGGCAAATACGAGCGCACGCATCGACCGGTTCGGGTATGCGATCGTGCCGAGCCTCATCCCGTATCAGCTCAACAAGGTCGATATCGATCCGAAGGACGTCCCCGAGGATGTCGAGGTCAAGACGGTGTCGCGCAGCGTCGCGCCGCGCTCGGGCTCGGTCGTCATGCTGTCGTACGACACGCTGAAGGCGCGCGCGCTGTTGATCGACGCGCAGACCGACGACGGGCGCCCGCTGCCGTTCGCGGCGCGCGCGCTCGACGCACGCACGGGCGCCATGCTGGGTGGCGTCGGGCAAGGTAGCCGCCTGCTGGTGCGCAGCCCCGACGACGAAGGGCAGATCCGTGTCGAATGGGGCTCGCGGGCGGATCAGCAGTGCGTGATCGACTACGCGGTGCCCGCGCAGGAGCGTACGACCCGAGGCTACGTGACGCTGACGCGCGTTTGCCGCGCGACGCCGACGATTGCGCCCGTCGCTGTTCCGGCGAACGGCCAGCGCAAGGAGCGATAGGTCCGATGCACCGTCTCGATTTTCGTTCTGCTCCCGCGGCGTTCCGGCCGTCGCGCCGCGCGCGCGAAAGGGCCGGCCTTGCCCGCATCGTGCGTGCGGCGGCGGTGGCGTGCGCGGCGAGCATCGTCGCAGTCACCGGCCACGCGGCGCTGTCCGTGGTTGGCACCCGCTTCGTCTATCCCGGCGATGCGCGTTCGCTGACGATCCTCGCGCGCAACGGCGGCAACGCGCCGATCCTGGTTCAGTCGTGGCTCGACGAGGGCGACGCGAATGCCGATCCCGCCCGCTTGCGCGTGCCGTTCATCGTCTCGCCGCCGCTGGCGCGACTCGATCCGGCACGGCCGCAGGCGTTCCGCGTGCAGTTCGTCGGCGGCGACTTGCCGGCGGACCGGGAGTCCTGCTTCTGGATCAACCTGCTCGAAGTGCCGCCGGCCGTGCCGACGCACGGCAACGCGCTGCACATCGCGTATCGGCTGCGCATGAAGCTCCTGTATCGGCCGCCCGGCCTGGCCGGCGATCCCGAGCAGGCGCCGAACGCGCTGGCTTGGGCACGCACAGGCCAGCCGGCCGCCCCATCGATCGTCGCCACCAATCCCACGCCGTACTACGTGACGCTGACACGTGTGCTGCTGCACGGCGTGCCGGTCGCACTGGCCGGTGGGGCCGTGGATGTCGTGCCGTTCGGCCAGGCCCGCATCCCGGTCGGTGCGCCGGCTGCTGAACAGCCGGGCGAGATCGTGTTCGACGCGGTCGACGACAGCGGCGCATCACAGGCCTATCGGGCACGGCTCGAACCGTAGCGAACGGGCGGCGCGTGGCGTCATGCGCCGGCCGCCGCGTACCAGCCCTTGGAGTACCCGTCCTGTCGGGGCATCGACAGGGTTTCAACCACAACACGGAAAAACAAACATGAACAAGACATACGCTTTGGTATGGAACGTCAGGCAGGGCGTCTGGCAGGCGGTCGGCGAACGGGTACGCCGCCACGGCAAGTCCGCGACGCGCGCGCGCGTCGTCGCGGTGCTGGTGCTGCTCGCGGGCGGCACGGCGGTGACGTCCGCGTATGCGCTGCCGGTCGGCGAGAACATCGTGTCCGGGAAAGCCGACATTCTTCGCTACGGCAACGGGCAGCAGATGTCGATCAACCAGCACAGCGACAAGCTGGTGACGGACTGGCACTCGTTCGACATCGACAAAGGGCAGCGCGTCACGTTCAACCAGCCGGGCGCGACGTCGATCGCGCTGAACCGGGTGGTCGGCCAGGACGGCAGCGCAATCTACGGCAATCTCGATGCGAACGGCCGCGTGTTCCTCGTCAATCCGAACGGCATCCTGTTCGGAAAGGGCGCGCAGATCAATGTCGGCGGCCTGGTGGCGACGACGCTGGACATCAAGAACGATGACTTCGATGCCGACCGCTTCCGGTTCTCCGGCCAGTCTCCGAGCGAAGTACAAAACTACGGCAATCTCGCGGCGAGCGAAGGCGGCGCGATCGCGCTGCTCGGCGCGACCGTCGTCAACCGGGGGATCGTTCAGGCGCAGATGGGCACCGTTGCACTGGCCGCGGGCAGCGACGCCACGCTGAACTTCGACGGCGGCAAGCTGCTCAGCGTGCAGATCGGCCAGGCGGCTGTCAACGCGCTGGTCAGCAACGAACAGTTGCTGAAAGCCGATGGCGGGCAGGTGCTGATGAGCGCGAAGACCGCCGATACGCTGCTGCGCACGGTGGTCAACAACCAGGGCACGATCGAGGCGCGCACGCTGAAGAATACGGCGGGCCGAATCTCGCTGGACGGCCACGACGCCGGTACCGTCAACGTCGCGGGCGTGCTGAACGCGAGCGCGCCGACGCCGGGCAATGGCGGCACGGTCGACACCCGCGGCGCCGACGTGAAGGTGGCGCTCGGCGCAATGGTCGACACGCGCGCGACCAACGGCCGCAGCGGCACCTGGCGCATCGCGTCGTCCGATGTGTCGGTCAAGGCGGGCGCGAACCAGCCGGGTACGATCGCGGCCGACACGCTGTCGCGCAATCTTGCGACCACCGACGTCGAACTGGTCGCCGAACGCGGCCCGACGTCGGTCGACGGGCCGGTGACCTGGGCCAGCGGCAACCGGCTGACGCTCGCCAGCCGGCAAGGCGACGTATCGGTCAACGGTGCGTTGCGTGCGACCGGGGCGAATGCGCGCGTGGCCATCGACGCGAAAGGAAGTGCGCGGATCGCGGCGCCGATGGCGCTGACCGGCCCGAACGCGCTGCTGACGCTCGACTACGGCGTCGCGTATTCGCTCGCGGGCGCCGCAGCCGTGACCCTGTCGGGCGCCGGGGCCGGGTTCGAGTCGAACGGCTATCGTTATACCGTGATCCAGAACCTGCAGCAGTTGCAGGCCATCAACGCGAATCTGGACGGGCTGTACGTCCTCGGCAACAACATCGCCGGCTCCTATTACGGCACCGCGTTCAAGACCATTGGCTCGGGCGCATCGTTCGCCGGCGTGTTCGACGGCCTCGGCAACACGATCAGTAACCTCAACATCGCGAGCAGCGACCCGTATGCGGGGCTGTTCGGCCGCAATACGGGAACCCTCGCGAACCTCAACCTGAAGTCGTTGCGCGTCAGCGCGTCGTCCGGTGTCGGCCCGGTGGCCATCGGCGGGTTGGTGGGCGAAAACGCCGGCAAGATCGCGAACGTGACCGCGACCGGCATGCAGGTGAATGCCGGCGCCAGCCGCAGCAATGCGCTGGGCGGCCTGGTGGGCATCAATCGCGGCGAGATTTCCCAGGCGTCGTATGCCGGATCGGTGGCGGGCAACGGGATGTCGTATGCCGTCGGCGGTCTGGTCGGCGAGAACAGCGTGGATCAGTCCAGCGGCATCGTGCTCGACAGCGAGTCCAACGCGACCGTATCGGGCGGTGCTTCGAATCTCGCATCGATCGGCGGTCTCGTCGGCGTGAACCGGGGCGGCGACATTCTGCGGTCGACCAGTCGCGGCACCACATCGGGCGCCAGTATCGCCGGCGTGAACGTCGGCGGGCTCGTGGGTGCGAACCTGCTCGGCAAGATCGCCGACGGCGCGGCGCTGGGGCGCGTGACGGGCGGCTCGAGCGGTACGGTGGGCGGGCTCGTCGGCATCAATACCGGCAAGATCGTCCGGTCGAGCGCGAGCGGTCTCGTCGACGGCCGATACGCGCAAGCGATCGGCGGCTTCGTCGGCCTGAACCAGGGCATCGTGGCCAACAGCAACGCACTGGGCGCCGTCACGAGCGCATCGACGGGGTCGACCGGCGGTTTCGTCGGCATCAACCTGGGCGCCGACGCGAGCATCGACATGGCGGAAGCGCATGGCACGGTCACCGGCGGCCAGGGCGCCAACGGCGGCTTCGTCGGCAGTCACCTCGGGGGCCGGATTGCCCACTCGGTCGCGCGCGGCAAGACGATCGGCGGCAACTACAGCAAGACGGGCGGCTTTGTCGGCAGCAACGCGGCGGCACTGTCCAACGTCGATGCGAGCGGCGACGTGTCCGGCGGGAGCTATGCGTCGGTGGGCGGCTTCGCGGGCGCCAACACGGCGTCCGGCACGATCGAGATCGCGTCGGCCACCGGCAGCGTGACGGGCGGTTCGTCGAGCACCGTGGGCGGGTTTGCCGGCGAGAACCTCGGCACGGTGCGCGATGCGTCGGCGTCGGGAGCGGTTCGCGCCGGCTATTACGCGACGCTCGGCGGCCTGATCGGCCTGAATGCGGGGTTCGTCGAGCGCTCGGCCGCGAGCGGGCGGATCAACGTGTCGTCGTACCAGACCTTCGGCGGCCTCGTCGGCATCAACCGGGGCACTTTCCGAAACAGCATCACGTCCGGCGAGGCGGCGCTGCAGAAAGTTGCCGGTCTTAATCTCGGCGTGATCGAGTAATGCGACGGGCGGCGGGCGCGCATGACGGGCGCCCGCCGCCGATGCAACGGGAGACAGCATGAAGACGATTCAATGGCGCAGGCCCGGGCGAGTCGGCCGGGCGTTGCGTCGCCTGGCGATGGCGGGATACATGATGCTTGCCTTCGGCACGCACGTCATGGCGCAAGGCAGTACCGGCGCGACGGCGCTGGAGTGCAGTTTCAGCAACATCGACGCGTCGGCCTGGCGCATGGTGACGCCGTTGACGAGTACGACCCCGGTAAACGCGATTCTGTATCAACGCACCGTGACGCTCTTCGTCTCGTTCACGTACGGCTCGGCTCCGACGGCGCACGAACTCGTGAGTGCGGCGCATTGGACGTCGGGCAGTCTCGTCGAGAACGGTGTCGCGCAAACAAATGTCAATGGTATCGGCTTCAAATGGGCCGGCGTGTCCGGCGATAGCGTCGAGCGCATGCTGCAGCAAAGCGTGCTGCCGATGGCGACCGCGAAGCACGCGCTCGTTCGCTCGGGTGAAGGCGGTATCGACTCGCGGGTGATGCGCTTCCGGCAGTTTCTGGTGCTCGACAAGCCGGTTTCGCAGTTGCCGCAGGGCAAGCTGGTCGTCAATAACCTGCCGGGCAATCCGACCGTCGCGATTTATGCGATCGACTTGCCGAAAGGTGTCGCGTCGGAGGGAAGCCCCGTGACGGTGCCGGAGCAGACGACGCCCCCGAACCTGTGCAAGCAGTTGAAGGCGTTTGTCGGCGTCGGCAACGTCTGCATCGGCAGCGAGTGCGAGATCCACGTGCCGAACCGCTGCGAGATCGGGTCGAACATGATCGTGCCGGTGACGCTCGGCAATTTCGCGATCAACAATTTTCCGACATTGCACGCGATGTCGAAGCCGGTCAGTTTCGATATCACGCTCAGCCAGTGTGCGGCCGCGGCGAAGCCGTCGATCAGTTTCCGCGACAAGGCCGTGCAGCCGAATCCGGACAAGACGCTGCTGCAGCTGAACGCAGCGGCCGGCCAGCCGGTCGCGCACGGATTCAACATCGTGATGACGAACGAGATGACCGGCGAGCGGATTGCCTATGGCGAACCGGGCACGGCCACCGCCTATCCGATGCGGCGCACGGGCGACCTGGCGACGCTCCCGCTGAGCGCGCGGTACATCCGCACCGGCACGGATGGCGAGCTGCGGCCCGGAAGCGCGAACGGGGCGGCGGAATTCACGTTTACGTTTCCGTGATGGCGCGCACCGCAACGGGCGCTCCTCATCACGAAACCCGCAGAGCAAAGCACCATTTGTTGGTTCGGATTCGCCGCACGCGCTGATACGTTAGCGGCTTCGCGACGACACACATCCGTCGTGATGTTCTTCGAACCGGGCCGCCGCGCGATCCGCGGCGGCCTTCATAACAAATCAGGTCGTGCTCATGAAATTCCACACGCTCGCTACGTGGCTCGTCGGAGCTGCGCTCATCACCGCCGGCGCCGTCGCGCACGCGGACCGTCTCGACGACATCAAGAAGGCCGGTGTGCTGCGCGTCGCAACGTTCGACAGCAACCCGCCGTTCGGCTATGTCGACGGCAAGAGCAATCACATCGTCGGCCTCGACGTCGACTATGCGAAGGCGCTCGCCGACAAGCTCGGCGTGAAGCTGCAGCTCCAGCCGACCAACCCCGCGAACCGCATTCCGTTCCTGACGTCCGGCAAGGTCGATCTCGTGCTCGCGAACTTCACGATCACCGACGAGCGCGCGAAGCAGGTCGACTTCAGCATTCCGTATTTCTCGTCGGGCCAGCAGTTTCTCGCGAAGAAGGGCGTGCTGAAATCGGCCGACCAGCTGAACGCGCTGCGCGTCGGCGCCGACAAGGGCACGACCAACGAGATCACGCTGCGCGAGAAATTCCCGAAGACGACGATCGTCGCGTATGACGACACGCCGTTCGCGTTCGCCGCGCTGCGCGCCGGCAACGTGCAGGCGATCACGCAGGACGGCCCGAAGCTCATCGGGCTGCTCGCGAACGTGCCCGACAAGCAGAACTACGAGATCCCGGCGTTCACGATCTCGAACGACTACATGGGCGTCGGCGTGCCGAAGGGCGAGACGCGCCTGCTCGGCTTCGTCAACGACACGCTGAAGGGGCTCGAGGCCAACGGCCGCGCCGGGCAGATCTACGACGCATGGTTCGGGCCGACGACGAAGACGCCGCTCACGCGCATCTTCCGGATCGGCGACAAGACCTGATCCGCATCGCACGCGCGCCGCGACCGGCCGGACCCTCGGCCGCGCGGCGCTTTCCGTTTTCTTCCGATCGCGCGCTTCGCGCCCGCAACACAGCATGCTCGGGTTGGCTCCCAAATATCTGTCCTGGCTCTGGCAGGGCTTCCTGCTGACGCTCGGCCTCGCGGCCGCGTCGGCCGTCGTCGCGACCGCCGGCGGGCTGCTGCTCGCGGTCATGCGGCATGCGCGCGGCACGGCGCCGCGCAAGGTGGCGGCCGCGTACGTCGTCACGTTCCGCAACACGCCGTTGCTCGTGCAGTTGCTGTTCTGGTATTTCGGCGTCGCGTCGCTGCTGCCCGATACATGGATCGCGTGGCTGAACGCGCGTCATGCGTCGAGCATCGGCCCGTTCACGCTTGCGTGGCCGTCGTTCGAGTTCGTCGCGGGCTGGGTCGGGTTGAGTGCCTATACGGCCGCGTTCGTCGCCGAGGAGTGCGAAGCCGGCCTGCGCGGCGTGCGGCGCGCACAGCACGATGCGGCGGCCGCACTCGGCCTCACGCCGATGCAGTCGCTGCGTTACGTGGTGCTGCCGCAGGCGGTGCGCATCGCGTTGCCGCCGCTGTTCGGCCAATACATGAATCTCGTGAAGAACTCGTCGCTCGCGATGGCGATCGGCGTGGCCGAACTGTCGTATGCATCGCGGCAGGTCGAGACCGAGACGTTCAAGACGTTCGCCGCCTTCGGCGTGGCGACCGTGCTGTACGTCGCGGCGGTGGCCGCGATCGAAGCGGGCGCGTATGCCGCCACGCAATGGCGCGACCGGCTGGGAGCGGGGCGCTGACGATGGATTTTTCGCTGCTGCTCGCCAATCTGCCGTACCTGCTCGTCGGCGCCTTTCCGGAAGGGCCGCTCGGCGGCGCCGCGCTGTCGCTGCTGCTCGCGATCGCGTCGGCCGTCGCCTCGGCCGTGCTCGGCATCGCGCTCGGCGTTGCGATGGCGCTCGCGCGCGGCCCCGTGCGCGTGCTGTTGCTCGCGTTCATCGGCTTCTTCCGCGCGATTCCCGTACTGATGCTGATTTTCTGGACCTACTTCCTGATGCCCATGCTGCTGCACATGGACGTGCCGGGGCTCGCGACGGTCGTGTGCGCACTCGCGCTGATCGGCGGCGCGTATCTCGCGCACGCGGTGCATGCGGGCATCGTCGCGGCCGGCGACGGGCAATGGCAGGCCGGGCTGTCGCTCGGGCTCACGCGCTGGCAGACGGTGCGCTACGTGCTGCTGCCGCAGGCGATCCGGATCATGACGCCGTCGTTCGTCAACCAGTGGGTCGCGCTCGTGAAGGACACGTCGCTCGCGTATATCGTCGGCGTGCCGGAGCTGTCGTTCGTCGCGACGCAGGTGAACAACCGGCTGATGGTGTATCCGGCACCGATCTTCCTGCTCGTCGCGCTGATCTATCTGGTGTTGTGCACGTCGCTCGACGGCGCGGCCCGCTGGCTGCTGTCGCGGCGCCCGCGCGCGGAACGCGCCGCGCACGCGGCAGCCGACTATACGGAACCCGCGCGGTGACGGCATGCCGCGGCCGTTTCGAATGGCCGACGAGGCCGTATCGATGAAAGTATGCCGCGGACAGCACGCCGGGCAGCACGGACCACGACGGTAGCGGGCCGGCCGCGCGCGCCGCTGCTCATCGAGCGACGGCGGGCGGCACGTGCATCACGACGCCGAGTAATGCGTATTGAAGACGGCGCGCAGCGTCGATGAATCGGTCGCGAAATCGCCCCACAGCGGCCCGTCGTTCTGCGCGAACGCGAACGGCGCCGTACTGATCGACGCGAGACGGAAGCGCCATTGCGCCGCTTCCTGGCGGAAGGCGGTGAGCTGCATGTCGGACAGCGCCGTCTGCGCGCTCGCGAGCGTGACGAGCGGATCGACCGGATTGTTCGCGACGCGCACCTCGAAGTGCAGGTGCGGGCCCGTCGCGGCGCCCGTCATCCCGACCGAGCCGATACGCTGGCCTTGCTTCACGGTCTCGCCCGTCTTGAGGCCGTGCGCGAACGCGGACAGGTGCGCGTAGTAGGTCGAGTACCCATCGGCGTGATCGACGATCACATAGCGGCCGTAGCCGCCCGGATCGGTGCCGACGAACGATACGACGCCGTCGGCCGCCGCATCGACGGGCGTGCCGCTCGGCGCGGCGAGATCGACACCCGTGTGGAACGCCATCGCCTGCGACAGCGGGTGAATGCGCTCGCCGAAGAACGAGCTGATGCGCGTCCACTTGACCGGCATCGTGAAGGCGGCGGCCTCGAGCGGCGAGCCGTCGAGCGCGTAGTACGCGCCGTGCTCGGCGCCCGGCGCGCGGAACCAGATCGCGCCGAACGTGCGGCCGGCAATGCGCAGTTCGAGCGCGGTGAGGCGCGGCGTGCCGTCGCTCGTATCGAACGCGACGCGGTAGTAGTCGCCGCGCTGCGCGCTCGCCCGCATCGCCACCTTGCCGCTGACGAGATCGCCGAGCTGGATGCGCACCTCGGGCGGCACGTCGAGACGGTTCAGCGTATCGGACAGCGTGAGCTCGATGTCGCCCGCGCGCATCCCGTGCTGGTTTTCGGGGGCCGCGAACTGGAACAGGCTCGCATAGCCGAGCATGTCGTTGCGGTGCGCGCTGAGCGGCGCGAACAGCCCCGGCTGCTGGCTGCGGTCGTTGCGTTCGCCGGCATCGTTGCGCTCGCCGATCGTGCGGGCGAGCTCGCTCGTCACGAAATGCTGCGCGGTGGGAAACGGCGTGTCGGACAGCACGCGCTGCGGCAGCGCGGCCGTGCCCGAGTCGACGGCGCCCGGCAGTTGCGACACGGCCGGCAGCGCGGCGAGGCCGAGTGCGGCGAGGGCGCCGAGCACGGCGGCCGGCACGAGTGCGCGCGCAATGCGCTGCGCGCGGCCGGGCGCGAAAGCATCAGGGGTAGCGGCAGACTTGACCAAGGTGTCCACATCCAGGAAAGCGGTTCAAAGGGGTGTGGGCAGGGTCCACCGGCGGCACATCCGCCGGGCAGCGACGGGGCGGGCGGCGGGCGTGCAACAAAACAGGCCCCGCCAGGGGCCTGTGTCGTTTCCGTTCGACCCAACGCGCGGGGCGGGCCCGCTTCGAACGGCGGCGTGCAGACCGGGTCGTACCCGGTTATCACGAAGACGCTAAAGAAAGATGACAGCGTCAGTCTACCGATGTTCCGCGAAACGTTAAAAATTTTAAAGGGGGTCAGCTCATTCGTTTCGTAGTGCGGTAAATCGGGTTAAATCAGCATTTATTACGACAAATTGCGTCAGTCCGGCAATTTGTGCGCGCGGATGCGCAGCGCGGCGGACGTGCGCACGGTGTCGAAGCCGGCGTCGAGCATGGCCTCGGCGTCGTTCCACAGGTTGCCGCGCAGCCGGTTGGTCCAGATCATCGACGCGAACACGCCTTCGAGCAGCGAGACGAGATAGACGGCGGCCAGGTGCACGTCGAGATCGGCGGCGACTTCGCCGGCCGCGATCGCGCGGCGCAGCAGCGCCTTCGTGATCCGCAGCATCTGCAATTCGAGCAGCATGCGGCGCCGCTGCAGCGCGCCGTTTTCCTCGCTCTGCTCGCACTTCGTATAGAGGATCACGAGCACGCGCTGCATCGGGCCCGGCTCGCCGCATTCCTGCAGATAGTGCGACGCGGCGCGCCGCAGCGTGGCGAGCGGGGGCAGCCCTTCGCCCGCGTCGAAGCCTTCCGACGTGCGCGCGAACGCGCGGTCGCACATCGCGAGACACACTTCCATCTTGTTGCGGTAATGGCCGTAGACGGCGCCGCGCGACATTCCGGCGGCCTCGGCGAGGTCCGCCATCGCGGTTTGCGCCACGCCTTTCTCGAGCAGCACGAGCTCGGCGGCGTCGAGGATCCGGTGCTTGATGGCGAGCGATTCTTCGCGGGTCTTGCGGGCCATGTCCTGAAATTCCTTACAATTCGCTGTCGTTTTATTGAGACAGTGTGGCGGTCAGATTGAAACGGTGTGTATTTAATCAGTCGTGACTGATTATAATCGGCCACCCTGAGCCGCCGCATTTTATCGGTGGCGAACGATCCGAGGTCACACATGAATAACAATCGCTCCCTGTTGCGCCACCGACTGGCGCCGTTCGCGCTGGCGGCCGTGCTGGCCCTGGCCGGATGTGGAAAGGGCGACAAGGACGCCGCGCCGGAGGCCGCGAAACAGGCGACGGTCGTGACGGTGCGCCCGACGGCCGTGCCGATGACCGTCGAATTGCCGGGCCGGCTCGATGCGTACCGGCAGGCGGAAGTGCGTGCGCGGGTCGCGGGCATCGTCACCGCGCGCACCTACGAGGAAGGCCAGGAAGTGAAGCAGGGCGCGGTGCTGTTCCGCATCGATCCCGCGCCGTTGAAGGCCGCGCGCGACGCCGCGCAGGGGGCGCTCGCGAAGGCGCAGGCCGCCGCGCTTGCGGCGAGCGACAAGCGCCGCCGTTACGACGATCTCGTGCGCGACCGCGCGGTGAGCGAACGCGACCACACCGAGGCCGTCGCGGCCGACACGCAGGCGAAGGCCGACGTTGCTTCCGCGAAGGCGGAACTCGCGCGCGCGCAGTTGCAGCTCGACTATGCGACCGTCACCGCGCCGATCGCGGGCCGCGCCCGGCGCGCGCTCGTGACCGAAGGCGCGCTCGTCGGCCAGGACCAGGCGACGCCGCTCACGACCGTCGAGCAGCTCGATCCGATCTACGTGAACTTCTCGCAGCCGGCCGCCGACGTCGACGCGCTGCGCCGCGCGGTGACGAGCGGGCGTGCGACGGGCATCGCGCAGCACGACGTCGCGGTGACGCTGCTGCGCGCCGACGGCACGGCGTATCCGCTGAAGGGCAAGCTGCTGTTCAGCGATCTCGCGGTCGATCCGACCACCGACACCGTCGCGATGCGCGCGCTGTTCCCGAATCCGGAGCGCGAGCTGCTGCCGGGCGCGTATGTGCGGATCGCGCTCGACACGGCAGTCGACCAGCGGGCGATCCTCGTGCCGCGCGATGCGCTGCTGCGCGCGGCCGACCGCTCGTCGGTGCGGGTCGTCGGCACGAACGGCAAGGTCAAGGACGTCGAGGTCACGGCCGACCAGATGAGCGGCCATGACTGGCGCATCACGCGCGGCCTCGCGGGCGGCGAGCGCGTGATCGTCGACAACGCCGCGCAGTTCGCGCCCGACACGGCCGTCAAGCCCGTCGAGAAGGCGCCGCCGTCGAAGGCAGCGCCGGCAGCGGCCGCTTCGCAGGCGGCCGCCCGTCAAACCTGACTGGTCAACACCACACCACCATGGCACGTTTCTTCATCGATCGCCCCGTCTTCGCGTGGGTGATCGCAATCTTCATCATGCTGGGCGGCGCATTCGCGATCCGCGCGCTACCCGTTGCGCAGTACCCGGACATCGCGCCGCCCGTCGTCAGCATCTATGCGACGTACCCGGGCGCGTCCGCGCAGGTCGTCGAGGAATCGGTGACCGCGCTGATCGAGCGCGAAATGAACGGCGCGCCGGGGCTGATGTATACGTCGGCCACCAGCAGTGCGGGGGCCGCGTCGCTGTACCTGACGTTCAGGCAGGGCGTGAACGCCGATCTCGCGGCCGTCGAAGTGCAGAACCGGCTGAAGACGGTCGAGGCGCGGCTGCCCGAGCCGGTGCGACGCGACGGCATCCAGGTCGAGAAGGCCGCCGACAACATCCAGCTCGTGGTCTCGCTGACGTCCGACGACGGGCGGATGACCGACGTGCAGCTCGGCGAATATGCGTCGGCGAACGTCGTGCAGGCGCTGCGTCGCGTCGAGGGCGTCGGCCGCGTGCAGTTCTGGGGCGCCGAGTACGCGATGCGGATCTGGCCCGACCCGGTGAAGATGGCCGGGCACGGCCTCACCGCGTCGGATATCGCATCGGCGGTGCGTGCGCACAACGCGCGCGTGACGATCGGCGACATCGGCCGCGCCGCGGTGCCGGCCAGCGCGCCGATCGCGGCGACCGTGTTCGCCGATGCGCCGCTGAAGACGCCGGCCGATTTCGGCGCGATCGCGCTGCGCACGCAGGCCGACGGCTCCGCGCTGTATCTGCGCGACGTCGCACGCGTCGAGTTCGGCGGCAACGACTACAACTATCCGTCGTACGTGAACGGCAAGGTCGCGACCGGGATGGGCATCAAGCTTGCGCCGGGCTCGAACGCGGTCTCGACCGAGAAGCGCGTGCGCGCGACGATGGACGAGCTGTCCGCGTATTTCCCGCCGGGCGTGAAGTACCAGATCCCGTACGAGACGTCGTCGTTCGTGCGCGTGTCGATGAACAAGGTCGTCACGACGCTGATCGAGGCCGGCGTGCTCGTGTTCCTCGTGATGTTCCTGTTCATGCAGAACCTGCGTGCGACGCTGATCCCGACGCTGGTCGTGCCGGTCGCGCTCGCGGGCACGTTCGGCGTGATGTATGCGGCCGGTTTCTCGATCAACGTGCTGACGATGTTCGGGATGGTGCTCGCGATCGGCATCCTCGTCGACGACGCGATCGTCGTGGTCGAGAACGTCGAGCGGCTGATGGTCGAGGAGGGGCTCGGGCCCTATGACGCGACCGTCAAGGCGATGAAGCAGATCAGCGGCGCGATCGTCGGGATCACCGTGGTGCTGACGTCGGTGTTCCTGCCGATGGCGTTCTTCGGCGGCGCGGTGGGCAACATCTACCGGCAGTTCGCGCTGTCGCTCGCGGTGTCGATCGGCTTCTCGGCCTTCCTTGCACTGTCACTGACGCCCGCGCTGTGCGCGACGCTGCTCAAGCCCGTGTCGGGCGACCATCACGAGAAGCGCGGCTTCTTCGGCTGGTTCAACCGCCTGGTCGCGAGCTCGACGCAGCGCTATGCCACGCGCGTCGGCAAGATGCTGAAGAAGCCGGTGCGCTGGCTCGTCGTGTACGGCGCGCTGACCGGCGCCGCGGTGCTGATGCTCACGCAGCTGCCGACCGCGTTCCTGCCGGACGAGGATCAGGGCAACTTCATGGTGATGGTGATCCGGCCGCAAGGCACGCCGCTCGCGGAAACGATGCAGAGCGTGCGGGAAGTCGAGTCGACCATCCGCCGCGACGAGCCGACCGCGTTCACGTATGCGCTCGGCGGCTTCAACCTGTACGGCGAAGGGCCGAACGGCGGGATGATCTTCGTCACGCTGAAGAACTGGAAGGAACGCAAGAACGAGGACGCGCACGTGCAGGCGATCGTCGCGCGTATCAACGAGCGCTTCGCGAGCACGCCGAACACGACGGTATTCGCGATGAACTCGCCGGCGCTGCCCGATCTCGGCTCGTCGAGCGGCTTCGACTTCCGGCTGCAGAACCGCGGCGGGCTCGACTACGCGACGTTCAGCGCCGCGCGCGAGCAGTTGCTGGAGACGGGCCGCAAGGATCCGGCGCTGACCGACCTGATGTTCGCCGGTACGCAGGACGCGCCGCAGCTGAAGCTCGACATCGATCGCGCGAAGGCGTCCGCGCTCGGCGTGTCGATGGACGAGATCAACACGACGCTCGCGGTGATGTTCGGCTCCGACTATATCGGCGACTTCATGCACGGCACGCAGGTGCGGCGCGTGGTCGTGCAGGCCGACGGGCTGCACCGGCTCGATCCGGACGACGTGAAGAAGCTGCGCGTGCGCAACACGCATGGCGAGATGGTGCCGCTCGCTGCGTTCACGACGCTGCACTGGACGCTCGGGCCGCCGCAGCTCACGCGCTACAACGGCTTTCCGTCGTTCACGATCAACGGCTCGGCCGCGGCAGGCCACAGCAGCGGCGAGGCGATGGCGGCGATCGAGCGGCTCGCCGGGAAGCTGCCGGCCGGCACCGGCTTCGCGTGGTCGGGGCAGTCGTTCGAGGAGCGGCTGTCGGGTGCGCAGGCGCCGATGCTGTTCGCGCTGTCGGTGCTCGTCGTGTTCCTCGCGCTCGCGGCGCTCTACGAGAGCTGGTCGATTCCGTTCGCGGTGATGCTGGTCGTGCCGCTCGGCGTGATCGGCGCGGTGCTCGGCGTCACGCTGCGGATGATGCCGAACGACATCTACTTCAAGGTGGGGCTGATCGCGACGATCGGGTTGTCGGCGAAGAACGCGATCCTGATCGTCGAAGTCGCGAAGGACCTGGTCGCGCAGCGCATGTCGCTCGTCGACGCGGCGCTCGAGGCCGCGCGCCTGCGGCTGCGGCCGATCGTGATGACGTCGCTCGCGTTCGGCGTCGGCGTGCTGCCGCTCGCGTTCGCGTCGGGCGCCGCGTCCGGCGCGCAGATGGCGATCGGCACCGGCGTGCTGGGCGGCGTGATCACGGCGACCGTGCTCGCGGTGTTCCTCGTCCCGCTGTTTTTCGTGATCGTCGGCCGCCTGTTCGACGTCGGCCCGCGCCGGCGCGGCGGGGCACAGCCGGCGACGATGGAGGGTTCTCGATAATGTTTGCGCTGAATGCCCGCGCCGTGCTGCGGGCCCAGGTTGCGCTGGCCGCCGCGCTCGCGCTGGCCGGCTGCACACTCGCGCCGCGTAACGAGCGGCCGGCGGCACCGGTGCCTGCGACCTATGCGCCGGTCGACGGCAGTGCCGCACCGGCGGCCGAGGTGTCGCCCGCCGACACCGCGCTGCTCGACGACTGGCGCGCCTACTTTACCGATGCCGCGCTGCAGGCGTGGATCGACGCGGCGCTCGCGAACAACCGCGACCTGCGGGTCGCGGCCGGCCGCCTCGAGGAAGCGCGCGCGCTGTACTGCGTGCAGCGCGCGGATCAGATGCCGTCGGTCGATGCGAATCTGGGTTATGACCGTACGCGCCAGTACGACCCGGTCGTGCGCGAAAGCGCGATCAGCGGGCTGTATCGCGCGGGCGTCGGCATCAGCGCGTACGAGCTCGACCTGTTCGGCCGCGTGCGCAGCCTGTCCGATGCGGCGCTCGCCGAATATTTCGCGACGGCGAACGCGCAACGCACGGTACGCATCGGCGTGATCGCCGACGTGGCGGGCGCGTACGTATCGGAGCGCTCGCTGCACGAGCAGCTCGCGCTGGCGCAGCGCACGCTGGATGCGCGCCAACGCATGGCCGCGCTCACGCAGCGCCGTTATGCGGCCGGCACGAGCGACGCGATCGAGCTGCGCTCGGCCGAGATGCTGGTGGCATCCGCGCGTGCATCGCAGGCTGCGCTGCAGCGCGAGCATGCGCAGTCCGTGCGGGCGCTGCAGTTGCTCGCGGGCGACTTCGCGCGCAACGTGCCGGATGACACGACTGCGCTCGACGCACTGTCGATCGCGCCGGTGGCGCCCGGTGCACCGAGTGCGCTGCTCGAACGGCGGCCGGACATCCGGCAGGCAGAGGCACGCCTCAAGGCCGCCAACGCGCAGATCGGCGCCGCGCGCGCGGCGTTCTTCCCGCGCATCACGCTGACGAGCGACTATGGCTCGGTCAGCGATGCGTTCTCGAGCCTGTTCAGCGGCGGCACGAACGTGTGGACGTTCGCGCCGCGCCTCACGCTGCCGATCTTCGCGGGCGGACGCAATCGCGCGAACCTCGATGTCGCGAACGCGCGCAAGCACATCGCGGTTGCCGATTACGAGAAGACGGTGCAGACCGCGTTCCGCGAAGTGGCCGACGCATTCGCCGCGCGCGACTGGATCGATCGCCAGCTTGCCGCACAGCAGGACGTGTATGCGGCCGACGGTGCACGGTTGAAGCTCGCCGAGCGCCGCTACGCGGGCGGTGTCGCGACGTATCTCGAACTGCTCGACGCGCAGCGCAGCACGTACGAGTCGGGGCAGGAGCTGATCCGGCTCAAGCAGCTCAGGCTCGCGAATGCGATCACGCTGTACCGTGCGCTCGGCGGCGGCTGGTCGCCGGCGTCGGCCGAGGCGGAGGCATCCGCGTAACGCCTGTCGCCTGACGCGACGACGCGTCGGGCGGCATGACGGCGGCGGTACGCTTCGGCGTGCTGCCGCCGCTTCCTTCAATCCGCACCGCAGCTCCAGCGATATCTTTCCCCACTGACAGGCCGGTCAGGACGCTTTTCATCGTGTCGCAACCGCACGCGTGCGTTCCGGAACAGCCCTCGTCTTGCGACCGCTCGTGTTGCCATTTCGCGCAAACGTGTGCGGGACATTTCTCCTTCCTTCTCCCATGCGATGTGGTCCGGATGTCGAGTTCCGGCGACCGCTCATGCGTGCGATTTACGATCCGGAATTGACGATCGAATTAATCATTTATTGGAAATAATGAGGGCGGCAAAGTGTCGCAGTAAAACGTTTGTACTCATTGCGCAATCGTTTGCGCGAAAAAATTATATTGATTGAATCGATCTTTAATTTCCTGTTTGTTGAAAATGATTTGATATCGGCGTTGCTGCCGGACAACGATGGCGGCTCTGGACAATGTTTTGTCCTTTTCGTGGATGATTTCACCAGAGCTAATGCCAGCAAGGAAGAGCGGGGCGGCGGCGACTATCTATCGAAAATTTCTTTAATCTTCAATTGCTTCCGTCGAATAAAAAAGGACTGCGGATAAAAATCACGGGATTGGAAATTGACGAGAAATAGTGTGGATTTAGAGGGCTAAATCGAACATTGTCAGAAGCATTTGACAATGATTTACAGAAAACTTTCACGATTATCTCGATAATGCGGCCTCGTGACGGACGGGAGCCACCACACGCTGCCGTTTGTGTCCGCCACGTCATCTACTCCATTTGTACTCCTTACGGGTAACGTCATGAAAAAATCCCTCCTGACCGCTGTCGCACTCGCGGCCCTGTCGACCTCGGCCTTCGCAGCGGGCACCGGCACGATCAACTTCACGGGCGAGATCGTCGCGGGCGCATGCGGCATCGATTCGGGTTCGGTCAACCAGACCGTGAACCTCGGCAAGGTGCCGACGAACGTGTTCAAGCAGGCCGGCGACAAGTCCACGCCGACCAACTTCGACATCAAGCTGACCGACTGCGACACGAGCGTCGCGCAGAACGCGTACTTCACGTTCACGGGCACGTCGAGCGCAGGCCAGCCGAAGCTGCTCGCGACGATCGGTTCGGCAACCAACGTCGGCATCCGCCTGCAGGCAGCATCGGGCGAATACCTCGACAACGGCGCCGAGCAGAAGGCACCGACCGTGCTGCAGAACGGCACGAACATCGCACGCTTCGCAGCCATGTACGAAGCGACCGCAGCCGGCGTGACGCCGGGTACCGCCGAGGGTGTCGCGAACTTCACCGTCCGCTACCAGTAAGTCGCCGTACCGGGGAAGGGTGCGCGCACCCTTCCTCGTTCGTTTTTCCTCCTTTTCTCCCTCCCTGGACTTCCGGTAGCACCGCGTGCGAATCAGACATTCCTTCCTTTGCGTCTCCGTGCTGGTTGTCGGCAGCCAGAGCCATGCGACGGAATTCAATTCGTCGTTCCTGAACATCGACGGCTCGAACAACGTCGATCTGTCGCAGTTCTCGCAGGCGGACTTCACGCTGCCGGGCGAGTACATGCTCGACGTGCAGGTCAACGACCTGTTCTACGGGCTGCAGGCGATCGAATTCATCGCCGTCGACACATCGGGGGCGGGCAAGCCGTGCCTGCCGCCGGAACTCGTCGCGCAGTTCGGACTGAAGCCGTCGCTCCTGAAGGACCTGCCGCGCTTCCAGGGCGGACGTTGCGTCGACCTCGGCGCGATCGAGGGCGCGACCGTGCGCTACCTCAAAAGCGACGGGCGGCTCAAGATCACGATTCCGCAGGCCGCGCTCGAGTTCACCGATTCGACCTACCTGCCGCCGTCGCGCTGGTCCGAAGGGATTCCGGGTGCGATGCTCGACTATCGCGTGATCGCGAACACGAACCGCAACTTCGGGACGGGCGGCAGCCAGACGAATTCGATCCAGGCCTACGGGACGGTTGGCGCGAACTGGGATGCATGGCGCTTTCGCGGCGACTACCAGGCGCAATCGAACGTGGGCAATACGGCCTACGCGGACCGCACGTTCCGCTTCAGCCGGCTTTACGCATTTCGCGCGCTGCCGTCGATCCAGTCGACGGTGACGTTCGGCGACGACTACCTCACCTCGGACATCTTCGACACGTTCGCGCTGACGGGCGCGTCGATCCGAAGCGACGACCGCATGCTGCCGCCGTCGTTGCGCGGCTATGCGCCGCTGATCTCGGGCGTCGCGCGCACCAACGCGACCGTGACCGTGTCGCAGGCAGGCCGCGTGTTGTACGTGACGCGCGTGTCGCCGGGCGCCTTCGCGCTGCAGAACATCAATACGAGCGTGCAGGGCACGCTCGACGTCGCGGTCGAGGAAGAGGACGGCAGCGTGCAGCGCTTCCAGGTGACGACGGCCGCCGTGCCGTTCCTCGCGCGCGCCGGGCAGTTGCGCTACAAGGCCGCCGTCGGCAAGCCGCGGCTGTTCGGCGGCGCCGGCATCACGCCGTTCTTCGGCTTCGGTGAAATCGCCTATGGCCTGCCGTTCGACGTCACGGCGTATGGCGGTTTCATCGCCGCGTCGGGCTACACGTCGATCGCGCTCGGCGTGGGCCGCGATTTCGGCGCGTTCGGCGCGCTGTCGGCCGACGTCACGCATGCGCGGGCGAAGCTGTGGTGGAACGGCGCGACCCGCAACGGCAACTCGTACCGCATCAACTATTCGAAGCACTTCGACGGGCTCGATGCCGACGTGCGTTTCTTCGGCTATCGCTTCTCCGAACGCGAATACACGAACTTCGCGCAGTTCTCGGGCGACCCGACCGCGTACGGCCTCGCCAACAGCAAGCAACGCTACTCCGCGACGCTGTCGAAGCGTTTCGGCGACACGTCGACTTATTTTTCCTACGACCAGACGACCTACTGGGAACGTGCGAACGAGCAGCGCGTCGGCCTCACGCTGACGCGGGCGTTCTCGATCGGCACGCTGCGCAACCTGAACGTGAGCGTGTCGGCTTTTCGTACGCAGAGCGCCGGTGCAAGCGGCAACCAGGTCTCGGTCACCGCGACGTTGCCGATCGGCGGCCGCCACACCGTCACGTCGAACCTGACGACGGGCAGCGGCAGCACGAGCGTGAACGCGGGCTACATCTACGACGATCCGAATGGCCGGACCTACCAGGTCAACGCGGGCGCGACCGACGGGCGTGCGTCGGCGAACGCGAGCTACCGCCAGCGCTCGTCCGCGTATCAGCTGACCGCGCAGGCGTCGACGCTGGCCAATGCGTATGCGGCGGCATCGCTCGAAGTCGACGGTTCGTTCGTCGCGACGCAATACGGTGTGTCGGCGCACGCGAACGGCAATTCGGGCGACACGCGCCTGCTGGTGTCGACCGACGGCGTGCCCGACGTGCCGCTGTCCGGCACGCTCTCGCATACCGATTCGCGCGGCTATGCGGTGCTCGACGGCATCTCGCCGTACAACGTGTACGACGCGACCGTCAACGTTGAGAAGCTGCCGCTCGAAGTGCAGGTGACGAACCCGATCCAGCGCATGGTGCTGACCGACGGCGCGATCGGCTTCGTGAAGTTTTCCGCCGCGCGCGGCAGCAACCTGTACCTGACGCTGACCGACGCGGCCGGCAAGCCGCTGCCGTTCGGTGCATCGGTGCAGGACGTGGCGAACGGCAAGGAACTCGGCATCGTCGGCGAGGGCGGTGCGGCGTTCCTGACCCAGGTTCAGCCGAAATCCACGCTGGCGGTGCGGGCGGGCGAACGCACGCTCTGCACGATCGACACGCTGCCGAGCCAGCTCCAACTCGAAGGCACGCCGATTCCGGTGACGTGCCAGACGCCCGGCGAGTCGCATGCAGCGGCCGCACGGGTCGAACGATGAATTCACGGATCCCGCGATGAAAAATTCCTTCTCCCTTTCCTTTCCGCGGCGCGCATGGTGCGTGCTCGCGACCGCCGGCGCGCTGTTCGCAGGCGCCGCGCAGGCGGCGATCGTGCCCGATCGCACGCGCGTGATCTTCAACGAAGGCGAACAGGCCGCGATCGTCACGATCACCAACAAGAGCACGACGTACCCGTATCTCGTGCAGTCGTGGCTCGAGGACGCGAAGGGCAACAAGATCACGTCGCCGCTGATGGTCGTGCCGCCGCTGCAGCGCGTCGAGGCGAACGAGCGCAACGTGCTGCGGATCGCGAAGCTGCCGGGCACCGGGCTGCCGGCCGATCGCGAATCGGTGTTCTACCTGAACATCCGCGAAGTGCCGCCGAAGACGGATACGCCGAACACGCTGCAGATCGCGCTGCATACGCAGATGAAGCTGTTCTATCGCCCGAAGGCCGTACAGCCGGCGCGCGACGAGGACTGGACGCTGCCGATGACGTTGCGGGTCGATTCGGCCGCGCACACGCTCGCGTTCGACAACCCGACGCCGTATCACATCACGATCGTCAACCTGGCTTCGGGGGCGCAGAAGACGCCCGTGCCGCTGGAGCCGGTGATGGTGAGCCCGATGAGCACGTCCGACGTGCCGTTCAAGGCCGCGACGCCGTCGACGCTGTTCGTCACGCATGTGGACGACTACGGCGGCCAGGTGGCGGTCGAGTATGCGTGTGAGGCAGGTGCTTGCAAGAGCGTGAAGAAATGAGCGGGGGCGCAAGACAACGCCTGTCGCCGCTCGCGGCATGGCTGCGCTGGGTCGTGCTCGCGATGCTGATCGCGGTGGTGCAGCCGGCATGGGCGCTGCGCTGCCTGAGCGACGGCGGCGCGGATTCGCTTACTGAGCCGATCGGCGGCGTCGCATCGTATCCGACGGACGCGCAGGACGGGTACGTGATCTGGGTATCGCCGCCGCGCACGACGACGGGGTACTGCTACAAGGACTACGGCGGGGACGCACTGGCCTTTTCCGAGAAGGTTTACTTCTACGCGAACCCGAGAATGCAGGATCCCGCCGCATGGGGACTGGAAATCGGCATTCGCTATGGTGGCCGGGACTATTTCGGCCTGGGTAGCGGGCCGGGCGCGCGCGTGGAAACCACCACCACCGTGGGGCCGTGCTCGCCCCGGGACTTTGCATTGGGGCGCTGCGAGAAGGTGCCGCTCAGCATTACCTATCAGGTGGTGGTGCGCAAGAAGGGTCAATGGATGCAGCCGCCGAACGATATCTATGCGGTCTTCCAGTTCGACGGCAGAGGCGGGCTCAATGCGGCTCGATCGAGTTTCCAGTACCGGTTGAGCGGGTTGTCGCGTCTGAAGCCGACACCCTGCCTCGTCGACGTGCTGGTGACGCCCGAGCCCGGCATCGTCAATTTCGGTCAGGTGCAGACCACCGGCAACGGCTTCCTGCCTGCCGTGCCGCGCCGGCGGTTCTCGCTGTCGCTGTCGAAGAAATGCAGTATCCCGATTCGCGTCGACGGCTATTTCGAGGCGACCAAGGGCACCGTGCAGAACGGTTTGCTGGTACCGGCGGCGAACAGCAATTTCGGGATCGGCCTCGAGGATAGTCAGGGCAAGGCGATCGAATTCAACAAGCAGTTCACGCTCACGCAGTTTGCGGCCAACGTCGCGAATCAGACCGTGATGCTCGATGCGGTGCTCAAGTCGTTCGGACCACCGAAGATCGGGCCGTTTGACGCCGCCGCCACGATCCGGATTTTCCTGTATTGAGCGTGGTGCAGCATGAGCGGCGTGCGCCGCGCAACATGCTGCCCGCACTGAATTTTCATTGATGTACGGACGGAGGAGAAGGGGGATGCATCCGAGACGCAGTGTCGTCGCGGCCGTGCTGGCCGTGTCGGCAATGAGCGCGGTTCACGCGCAGACGGTATCGGCCGGCGGTTATTCGCTGACGGTGATTGGAGACCTGGGCGGGCCGCGCGGCGTGCAGTACAACGGCAATGCCGTCAGCGCGGACGGCAAGACGATCATCGGTTCCTACTGGAGTGCAGCGCAGCCCGGCAACTCGATGGCCTTTTCTTGGTCGGCCGCGACGGGCTGGCAGAGGCTGGCCGCGCCGGCAAACGCTTACGATTCGATGGCACAGACGGTGTCGGCCGATGGGCGGGTGATCGGCGGTTCGATCAGCGCGCGCCAGGCGGACAGCAGCAACCTCGATCGATGGGCGGTGCGATGGCCCGGCGACGGTCGCACACAGAAACTCGTTCCGGATACGGCGGGCTGGGGTGCATGGGTCGAAGTTGCGAACCTCGCCGGCACGAGGATGACGGGCAGTTTCACGGCGACAGGTGGCCGGAATGCACGGTTCATGTGGGACCAGCCGAGGGGTTTCCGCGAGCTGCCGCCGGGCGGCGACTATGCCGTGCACCTCCTGTCGATGACCTCGTCCGGGAATGCGGCAACCGGGTTCGCCGGCAATGTCGACGGCGTGTATGGTTCGCGCGCGCTCCTTTGGACAGAACGAACCGGCGAACGACTGTTGCCGACGATCAACGCGGGCGTGGCCAGAATGGATATGGCCCGTGGCGTGACCGAAGACGAACGGACGATCGCCGGCTCGCTCGGCACCCTCGTGGACACGCCGGATGGACAACGGCTCGATTCGGAAGCCGTGCTGTGGACGAACGGCGGCGACAGCATCCAGCGGCTCGGTTTTCTCGACGGCGATGACAGCAGCTACGCGTCATCGATCAGCACGGACGGGCGGGTCGTCATCGGCGAATCGAGCAACGGGCAGACCGGTGTCGCGCGCGTCTTCGTGTGGACGCCGCAAAGCGGCATGCGCAGCCTCGTTGCGTTGCTCGAAGCGGCCGGCCTGTCGGCCGGCACGCTGAACCTGACCCACGTGATCGGCGTGAGCCCCGACGGGCAGACCATCACGGGGCAGGGCTATCGCGAAGACGACCCCGACGGGAGGCCGCAATTCTGGCAAGTGCACATCGATGCGGCGACGCTGCGTGCATTGCGGCCGGCGAGCCCGGGTGCGGACGCATCGCGGGTACAGGCGTCGCAGCCGAAGGCGATGTCACGCATGCTGGCGGCAAAGCCGAACGCAGCGATCCGGCGAGACGTCTGCCGCATGCCGGTCACTCCGGCGCGGCTGGTGCAATGCCGGCTGCTACCGGCCGCACGCTAGCGATCACGGTCGCATGCAGGTAAAGCGATGAAGCAAGGCGCCGGTTCCCCGGCGCCTTGTGTCGTTTACCGCACCCAGCGGCAAACCTTGTGATGGTGATGCTCGAAGTGACACACGCGGTGCGGATGGGCTTCGGCGATCGCCGGCACGAGTACGGCGGCGGCGAGCGCCGCGACGGTCAGGGTCTTGAGTAGCGTCTTCATATTGAGGTCCTGTCGTTGAATAGCGGGTCACGGGAGCGGCAGCGCATTACCACTGCGGCCGCTGATCGTCGCGGCGGTCGTCCCGGCGATCGTCGTGGCGGTCGTCATGCCCGCCGCGATGCTGAGCCTCCCAGTCGCGGCGCTCCCAGTAGCGATTTCCGTCCCAGTAACGATCGCCATGCCAGCCGATCGTGACTTCGGCCGGGCCAGGATAGGCGACGCAGCCGGTGAGCATCACGCTCGACAGCGCGCCAATCATGACGGCGGATAACACGATGGATTTCATGTTGTTCTCCCTTGGGGAAACGGCACGTCGATCGTACGGGCCCTCAAAATTTCACGTGGTAAGAAGTTGCTACCGCACATGACACCCGCAGGCATTTCGTCAGAATCTTGACAGCAAGCGGCAGCCGTATCCGCCGGGCAGACGCATCGGTCGCCGCTGCCACGACCGACTGCATACGTCCCATCTGCCCGAGCAACGATTCCATCGATTGTTCAGACAAATCCTGACAACCGAAAGGGTTATCTCGTAATCGAATTGAGAATGATTTGCGTTTACGTTAAATTGCGCTATCTCGGAATTTGACGGAGCAGATCGATGGCGATGGCGGAAGTGCTCGACCGACCGGTGGCGGCAGCGGCGAACCCGTTCCTCGGCAGTTATCCCGACCGGCCGCCGCGTGCGCGCCGCACCGCGGAGCCCCGTGCGCAGGGCGCGTTGCTGGACGTGCTGATCTCGCATCGCACGATGCTCGTCAATGTCGCGCGCGGCTTCGTCGGCTGCGCGAGCCGCGCCGAGGACGTCGTGCACGACGTGTTCGTGAAGCTCGTCGAATTCCCGAACCAGGACGCGGTGCGCCAGCCGGTCGCGTACGTGACGCGGATGGTGCGCAATGCGTCGATCGACGCGTGCCGCCGGCAAAGCCTCGAGAACGTCTATCACACGGAAGAGGACGACGGCTTCGACGTGCCGTCGCCCGAGCCGACGCCGGAAGCCGCGCTGCTGACGCGCGACACGCTGCGGCGCGTGTGGGCGGCGCTCGACGACCTGCCGGCGCGCAGCCGTGCGGCGTTCGAGATGGTGCGGCTGCGCGAGGAGACGCTGCAGACCGCGGCGCGCGCGCTCAACGTGTCGCAGACGCTCGTGCATTTCATGGTGCGCGACGCGGAACGCCACTGCGCGGAATGCCTCGACGCGTGCCATCGCGGCGTCGCGTGCCCGGTGTTCCTGGGCGGCCGCGCACGGCGCCGGTAAAAAACCGCGCCGGCCAAACGTCTATCAGACAGGAGCGGCCGAAACCGCCGCTTCGCCACCTTCAACCGCCTCAGCGATTCCCGATCATGACGCAAGCCACGACGCCTTCCGCCGACACCGATGACCTCGTCTATACGGTCGTCATCAACGACGAAGAACAGTATTCGATCTGGCCGACGTTCCGGCCCGTGCCGGCCGGCTGGCGCGAGATCGGCGTGAGCGGCCCGAAAGCCGACTGTCTCGCGCACATCGAGACCGTCTGGACCGACATGCGCCCCGCGAGCCTGCGCCGCGCGATGGACGGCGAGCGCGCATCGCGCGCGTCGTGACCTGCTGCGCCGAGGTTCGGCGCACCACCTGAAGAGGACGTTGCATGACCCTGCTTTCGTTGCCGACGCTCGACGACCTGCGTATCGAGCCGGGGCTGCCCACCGTCGTGTCGCCGCGCGGCAGCGACGGCATGTCGATCGACGACGTCGCGCCGATGGCGCGCGAGATCGCGGCCGACACGCTCGAACGGGCGGGCGGCGTGCTGTTCACGGGTTTTCACGTGCCGTCGATCGACGCATTCCAGCAATTCGCGGCGTCGTTTGGCGATCCGCTGATCGGCTATGAATACGCATCGACGCCGCGCAGCCAGGTCGAAGGCGCGGTCTACACGTCGACCGAATATCCGCCGCACCGCGCGATTCCGCTGCACAACGAGCAGTCGTATACGCGCGAATGGCCGCTGCGGATCTGGTTCCACTGCGCGCTCGCCGCGCCGAAGGGCGGGGCGACGCCGATCGCGGACAGCCGCGCCGTCTATCGCGCGCTCGATCCGGCGTTGATTGCGCGTTTCGAGAAGCGCGAGCTGCTGTACGTGCGCAATTTCGGGCAGGGGCTCGACCTGCCGTGGCAGCAGTCGTTCGGCACGGACGAGCCGGCCGAGGTAGAACGGATGTGCGCGGCGCGCGGCATCGAATGCGCATGGCGCACCGACGATGACGGCGAGCTGCTGCTGCGCACGCGCGAACGCTGCCAGGCCGTCGCGCGGCATCCGCGCACGGGGGACCGCGTGTGGTTCAACCAGGCGAACCTGTTTCACCTGTCGGCGCTCGACGACGACATGCAGGAAGCGCTCGTCGACGCGGTCGGGCTCGAGAACGTGCCGCGCAACGTGTATTACGGCGACGGCGAACCGCTCGAAGCCGACGCGCTCGCGCAGATCCGCGGCGTGCTCGACCAGCAGCGCATCGTGTTCCCGTGGCGCACGGGCGACGTGCTGATGCTCGACAACATGCTGACCGCGCATGCGCGCGACCCGTTCGAGGGGCCGCGCAAGGTCGTCGTCGCGATGGCGCAGAGTTATACGGTCCCGCGCGACCGAACGGAGGATTGATGACGCGTAGTACCGCCGCGCTTGCCGCGCGCGGGCTGTCGGTAGGGTATCGCGACCATGTCGTGATCGACGGGCTGGACCTGTCGATCGCGGCCGGCCGCGTAACCGCGCTGTGCGGACCGAACGGCTGCGGCAAGAGCACGCTGCTGCGCACGCTCGCGGGCCTGCAGCCCGCGCGTGCCGGCCATGTCGAAGTCAACGGCCAGCCGCTCGCGGCGTTTCGCCGCCGCGCACTCGCGCGCGAGCTGACGATGCTCGCGCAGTTCAACCAGATTCCATCGGGCCTCACGGTGCGCGAGCTCGTCGCGTACGGGCGCTATGCGTACGGCGGCTTCCTGCGCGGCCTGTCGCGGGCCGACCATGCGGCGATCGACGAGGCGCTCGAGACGAGCGGCCTCGCCGACGATGCGGACCGCGACGTCGGTGCGCTGTCGGGCGGCGAGCGCCAGCGCGCATGGATCGCGATGGCGCTCGCGCAGCAGGCGCCGATCGTGCTGCTCGACGAACCGACGACCTACCTCGACATCCATCACCAGCTCGACATCCTCGATGCGCTGCGCACGCTGAACCGCACGCGCGGGCTGACGATCGTGTGGGTGCTGCACGACCTGAACCAGGCGGCCGCGTACAGCGACGAGATCGTGCTGATGCGCGCGGGCCGCCTCGTCGCGCAGGGCACGCCCGATGCGATGCTCGATCCGGCGCGGCTGCGCGCGGCGTTCGGCGTCGAGATGCTGAAGCTTTCGCATCCGCAGACGGGCGCGCCGATGTGCGTGCCGGCCTACGGGCCGACGACCGACGGCGCGCCGCAGGCGGTGGGCGCTTTCGACCGGGATCTCGCCGTATGACGACGTTCGCGATGCGCAAGCGCCTCGCGGCGGCGGGGAAGGGCATGGCGTCGGGCCGGGCGGGCGCGATCGCGCTCGGCCTCGTCGCGCTGATCGCGGCACTCGCGGCGCTGCGCGTCGCGCCCGATCTGCGCGTGTGGTGGGGCGCCTTGCCCGGCAGCGATGCCGCCGCGCTCGCGCACGTGTTCCTGTTCGACCTCAACCTGCCGCGCGTCGCGGCCGCGCTCGTCGCGGGCGGCTGCCTCGGCATCGCGGGCGCGCTGTTCCAGTCGCTCACGCGCAATCCGCTCGCGTCGCCCGACCTGCTCGGCGTGACGGGCGGCGCCCAGCTCGGCTTGCTCGCGGCGATGCTTGTACCGGCGCTGGCCGGCGTTGCGTCGGTGCCGCTGCTGTTCGTCTGCGGGCTGGCCGCGGCCGCCTGCGCGATCGTCGCGGCCGGCGGCTGGCGCGCGACGCCGTTGCGGCTCGTGCTCGCGGGCAGCGTGTGCATGCTGCTGTTCGCGGCACTGTCGACGCTCGTGCTCGCGTTCTTCGAGCAGAACATCGCGGGCGCCGCGCTGTGGACCAACGGCAGCCTCTACCAGCCGGGCGCGACGGGCCTCGCGCTCGCCGCGCGCTGGCTCGTCGTGCCGCTCGTCGCGTTGCCGTTCGTGATCCGGCCGCTCAATCCGCTCACGCTCGGCGACGATGCGGCCGCCGCGGCCGGCGTGCGTGTCGATGCGACGCGGCTCGCCGCGACGATCGTCGCGGTCGCGTTCACGAGCGTGGCGGTCAGTATTGCGGGCCCGCTGTCGTATGTCGGCCTCGTCGCGCCGAACCTGCTGCGCCAGGTGCGCGGCGCGCGTGCGGCTCGGCTCGGCGTGCTGGTGCCGCTGTCGGCGCTCGCGGGCGGTGCGCTCGTGCTCATCACCGACAGTGCGGTGCTCGCGTCGGGTCTCGACGCCACGCTGTCGACCGGCGTCGCGATCGCGCTGGTCGGCACGCCGCTGATGCTCGCGATGATCCGGCGCGGCGCCGCGTGGTCTGGCGTGCTGCACGCGGATGCCGAACGCGCGTCGGGCGGCGGCTCGACGCGGCTCGTCGGCTGGCTCGAACGGCTCGGCTGGCCGCTGCGCACGGCGCTGTTCGTCGTGGCAGGCGCGCTGATCGTGTTCGTCGGCGTGTCGGCCGGCCCCGAGTGGCTGTCGATCGCGCGCTGGTCCGATGCGCTGTCCGGCCACGATGCGCTCGCGCGGATGCTGATCGACCTGCGCATGCCGCGCCTGTTGTGTGCGCTGCTTGCCGGCGCGTTGCTGGCGGTGAGTGGCGTCGCGATGCAAAGCGTCGTGCGCAATCCGCTCGCGGGCCCCGAAGTGCTCGGCGTCACGCAAGGCGCGGGGCTCGTCACGCTGTTCGCGTTGTCGACGTGGCCGCTGATGGGTCATGTGACGCTCGCGGCGGCCGCGCTGATCGGTGGCGGGCTGTCGCTCGCGATCACGCTCGCGCTGAATCACCGGCATCGCTATGCGCCGCTCGCGGTGGCGCTGACGGGTATCGTGATCGGCGCGCTGTGGACCACGCTCGCGCAATGGCTGATCACGCAGGAAAGCGTGCAGCCCGCGCGCTTCGTCGTGTGGCTCGTCGGCGGTACCTATGGCCGGAGCTGGGGCGAGGTGTCGATGCTGCTGCCGTGGTGCGTGCTCGCGGTGCCCGTGTTCGCATGGCTCGCGAAACCGCTCGACATGCTCGCGCTCGGCGAGGACCAGGCCGCCGCGCTCGGCCTGCCGGTGGCCGCGCTGCGGCCGCTCGCGCTGACGATCGCGACGCTCGCCGCGTGCGCGGCCGTCGCGGCGGTCGGGCCGGTCGGCTTCATCGGGTTGATGGCGCCGCACGTCGCGACGATGCTCGGCGCGCGCCGGCACCGGACGCGGCTGTGGCTCGCGGCCGCTTGCGGTGCGCTGATCCTTGGCGTGGCGGATCTCGCGGCGCGTACGGTCGTCGCGCCGCGCGAAGTGCCGGCCGGCGTGCTGACCGCGCTGGTCGGTGCGCCGTACCTGCTCGGGCTGCTGATCCTCGAGGGGCGCCGCGCCCGGCGCGCAGGGCGATGACGCCCGCGCTCGACGGCGCGCGCGCCACGCGTTTTTCGACGTTCGCGCCCGAACCGTTCGCCGAACACCTCGACGTCGTCTGGCTCGGGATGCCGGACGACGCTCACGATGCGCCGGGCCGCATCGTCGTACCCGTCAGCGCGTTGCCCGCGCATCGCGACATCGTGCTCGACGCGATGGTCGGCCATTACGGCGGCGATCCGGCGCAGCATGCGCGCGCGCTGATGTCGCAATGGAGCAAATACTATTTCGGCCGGGCGGCGCCGGCCGGCGTCGTTGCGGCGCTGACGCTCGGCCGGCCGCTCGACATGTCGCCCGAGCGCACGTTCGTCGCGCTCGACGACGGGATGCCCGCCGCGCTGTACTTCCCGCACGATGCGCTCGGCGTACCGTGCGACGACCCGGCGCCCCGCTATGCGGGGCTCGTCGCGCATCTCGGCGCGGTGATCGACCTGCTCGCGGCGATGGGTCGCGTCACGCCGCGCGTGCTGTGGAGCAACGCGGGCAACCTGCTCGACTATCTGCTCGATACGTATCGTTCGCTGCCATGCGCGGCCGATCCCGTCCGCGATGCGGACTGGCTGTTCGGTTCGCGCTGCGTGCATGGCGAGCCGAATCCGCTGCGCGTCCCCGTGCGCGATGCCGTGCCGCGCTCGATGCTGCTGCCGACGCCGTTTCGTGCGCGCCGCGTGTGCTGCCTGCGCTATGAAATTCCTGGAGAAACGCAACTGTGTGGAAGCTGCCCCCTGCTACTGACGATGGACGACGCGGCGCTGGCCGAACAGGACGCGATCCGGTGATGGATGCCGGCCGCCGGCACGCGCTCGGCGCACTCGCGGCGCTCGGCGCCGCGTGCTGCGGCGCGCTTTCCGCTTCGTCCGGCGCCGTTGCCGCGACGCTCGATGCCCACCGCGCGCAAGGGACGGTGTCGCTGGCCGGCAATCCTGTCGTGTCGCAGGCGAGTGCAACGATGCCGGTGCGCCCGCAACGCGTGGTCGCGCTCGACTTCATGTTCGCGGAAAGCGTGATCGCGCTCGACATCGTGCCGGTCGGGATGGCCGATACCGCGTTCTATCCGGGCTGGCTCGGCTATCGAAGCGACCGGCTCGCGAACGTGACCGATGTCGGTTCGCGCCAGGAGCCGGGCCTCGAAGCAATTGCGGCGGTCAAGCCCGACCTGATCATCGGAGTCGGTTTCCGCCATGCGCCGATCTTCGACGCGCTCGACCGGATCGCACCGACGATCCTGTTTCAATTCAGCCCGAACGTGTCGGACGGCGGCGTGCCGGTCACGCAGCTCGACTGGATGCGGCGGATCTTCCGGACGATCGGTGCGGTGACGGGGCGCGACGCGCGCGCGCAGGCGGTCGAGGCGCAGCTCGATGCGGGCATCGCGCGCAATGCGGCGCGGCTCGCGGCCGCGGGCCGCAAGGGCGAGCGCGTCGCGCTGCTGCAGGATCTCGGCTTGCCCGACCGTTACTGGGCCTATACGGGCAACAGCACGTCGGCGGGTCTCGCGCGGGCGCTCGGGCTCGATCCGTGGCCGAAGAAGCCGACGCGGGAAGGCACGCTGTACGTGACGTCGGCCGACTTGCTCAGGCAGCGCGAGCTGGCCGTACTGTTCGTGACTGCATCGGGAATGGACGTGCCGCTATCCGCGAAACTCGATTCGCCGGTGTGGCGCTTCGTGCCCGCGATGAAGGAACACCGGATCGCGCTGATCGAACGCAATATCTGGGGGTTCGGCGGGCCGATGTCGGCACTGAAGCTGGCCGACGTGATGACCGATACGATGCTGAAGCTGCCGGCCGTGCGTTGAGCGGAGTGCGCGGCGGTCGATCGGCGGATGACGTCGCTTCGACTTCGACGGGCAGGGCGCTGCGGTCGGCCTGACGCTTGGTGATCCGAGCGAGCCGCTACATGAACGCGCCACGCGCCCGTCATACTTCCTTCTGAAACGAAAATCGCCGACGCACTGCCATTGCAGTGCGTCGGCGATTTTTTCATCCACTGCCTGTTACGCGCTCAGCGCATCGACACCGTCCTGCGCGCGCGACCGCGCCGGCGTCGTATCGCTGACGATGCGCCCGTTGTCGAGCTTCAACAGGCGGTCGGCGAGATCGAAGTAGCGGTCGTCGTGCGTGATCACGATTACGGCCTTGCCGCGCGCACGCAGCTCGGGCAGCAGTTGCTCGTAGAACACGGCCTTGAACGACGGGTCCTGGTCGGCCGCCCATTCGTCGAACAGGTAGAACGGCCGGTCCTCCAGGTACGCGACGACGAGCGCGAGCCGCTTGCGCTGCCCGGTCGACAGCGCGCGGGTCGAGAACGCGCCGTCCACCACTTTCACCTTGTGATCGAGCGCGAGCTTCGCGACGAGCGCGTTCGCGCGCGCATCGGCCTGCGCGCGGGACGGATCGTCGGGATCGACGATGCCGAGCAGCGCATCGAACAGGTGGAAATCGTTGAACACCGCGCTGAAGCGTTGCCGGTACGCGGCGCGCTCGCGCCAGCCGATCGGGCGGCCGTCGACCTCGATCGTGCCTTCCTCGGGCTCGTAGAGGCCCGTCAGCACCTTCGCGAGCGTCGTCTTGCCGCTGCCGTTGCCGCCGACGATGAACACCAGCTCGCCCGGCTGGATCGTCAAATCGATCGGCCCGATGCTGAACATCCGTTCGTCGCGCTCGTGGAAGTACGCATGCGTGACGCCGCGCAGCGTGACGGCGCCGGCCGGCGGCACGTCGGGTGCGTCGGCTGCCGGCGGCACCGTGCGCAGCGCGCCGAATTCGGCCATCACGCCTTCGATCCGCGTGAGCGACACGCGGGCCGCGTTGACGGTCGGCAGGTTGTTCAGCAGCCCGTCGAGCGGCACGAGCATGAACAGGAACACGACGACGTAGCCGGCGGCCGCGGCCGGATCGGCATGCACGCCGAGCTGCGGCCAGAACGACGCGATGCCGAGGAACACATAGAACAGGAAGATGATCCAGCCGACCCCGACCGCATACGCGCTGAACGCGCGGCGGCGGTGGTCGCGCACTTCGCCGATCGCGGCGCCGAGCTGGCCGTCGACGAACTGGCGGGCGCGTTCATCGTGCAGCTTCAGTTCCTTCGCGCCGGAAAACAGCGAGCCGAGATAGCCGAACAGCCGGTCCTGCGCCTGGCCGGCCGCTTCGAGCGACGCGATCGCGCGGCGGTCGCCGGTGTGATAGCCGAGCGAGCCGGCGAGGATCGCGGCCAGCGCGAGCAGGCACACCGGCCACGACAGCCACGCGAGGTAGCCGAGGCAGCCGAACACGATCGAGCCGTGCATGACCAGGTTCGGCAGCGCGAAGAACAGCATCGACACGTTGGTGGCGTCGTCGGTCAGCACCGACTGCACGGGCGCCGCGCCGATCCGCTCGATGTCGCGCAGTTCGGCCGCGCCGACGCGCCGCGCGAGATGCACGCGCAGCCGCGCCATCGTGTCCTGCGACAGGCGGGCAAACAGCGTGCCCGACACGATCCGCGTGACGAGTGCGATCACCGCGCACAGCGCGAAGCGCCACGCGAGCGACGCATCGGCCGCGCCCGGCTGCGAGAGCGCGCGGTTCAGCGTCGCGACGAGCAGCACGCTCGCGACGCCGTTCAGCACACATGCAGTGAGCGCCAGCGCGAGCGACACACGGCTTTCGCGCAACAGCGCAAGGATCAGGCGCGCCGCGGGGCGGCCGGGGGAAGCGTCGAGGGACGGCGGGGAAGAAGGCTCGTGGGCGGCTGTCATCGGCAACGTCGGTAATGGGAAGGCAAGCGAAAACGCGGAAACGGCAAAACGGGCGCGAAAGCGGCGGGCGAGGCGGGCCCCGTTCCGGCTTTCCTCCCTGATAGACGAACGGGCCGCGCAAATATTTAGCGGCGCGTTCAAAAAAAGCGTCCGCACGCGCTTTGCGCACAAAACGGTAAAAAATCGGCCGCGCCGTTCGTCACACCAGTGAAGCCGCCCCAAGCGGCCCCGAGACTTGGCCGAAGCGGCCGGACCGAAGGACTTCACGCACATGACGAGTTTCCCGACTGCGCTGCATCACCGAATCCGCGAACTGGCGCGCATCGCGCCCGATGCACCCGCCATCGCGGTCCCTTTCCAGAATGACTTGCGCCTGTCGCGCGGCGCGCTCGACGCGCGGGCGTCGCGGCTGGCCCGGCAACTGCGCGCGGCCGGCGTCGGCGCGGAAGTGCGGGTGGGCGTGTGCGTCGAGCGCTCGGGCGAACTGTTCGTCGCGCTGCTGGCCGTGCTGAAGGCGGGCGGCGTGTTCGTGCCGCTCGATCCGCGTCATCCGGCCGCGCGCCTCGACTGGATCGTCCAGGATGCGCAGTTGCGGCACGGGATCGTCGACGCGGCCGGCCGTGCGGCGCTCGGCAAGCCGTTCGAACACGCGTTTGACGCAGCAGCAGAAGCTGGAGCGGCGGACGGGCAGGAGATTGCCGCCGATGAAGGGGGCGTGACCGTCCACCCGCGTTCGGCCGCCTACATGATCTATACGTCGGGTTCGACCGGCACGCCGAAGGCGGTCGTCGTCGAACACGGGCCGCTCGCCGCGCACTGCGACGCGCTCGCGGCCGCGCTGCCGATCGAGGCCGGCGACCGCCTGCTGCATTTCGCGTCGGTCAATTTCGACGCCGCGCACGAATGCTGGCTGGCGCCGCTCGCGACCGGCGCCAGCATCGTCGTGGCGCCGCCGCAGCCGTTCGCGCCGGATGCCGCGCATGCGCTGATGGCGAATGAATCGGTCAACGTGGCCGCGTTCCCGCCCGCGTACCTGCGCGAGTTCGCGGCGGTGGCCGCGCGCGACGGTGTGCCGCCGGCACTGCACGTGCTCGCGTTCGGCGGCGAAGCGCTGCCGCAGCAGGCGTTCGAATTCGTGCGCGGCACGTTCCCGTCGGTACGCCTGATCAACGGCTACGGACCGACCGAGGCCGTCATTTCGCCGATGCTGTGGCCGGTCGAGCCGGGCGAGACGCCCGTGCTGGCCGCCGACGATGCGTACGCGTCGTTGCCGATCGGCCGCGTGATCGGGCCGCGCGTCGCGCGTGTCGACGGCGGCGAGGCCGACGGCGTGGGTGAACTGCTGCTTGGCGGCGTCTGCGTCGCGCGCGGCTATCACGGCCGCCCGGCGCTGACGGCCGAACGTTTCATTCCCGATGCGGACGGCGAACCCGGTGCGCGCGTATACCGCACGGGCGACCTCGCACGGCTGCGCGACGACGGCGCATTCGACTATCTCGGGCGCCTCGACGATCAGGTCCAGGTGCGCGGCGTACGTGTGGAGCCCGCTGAAATCGCCGCGTGCCTGCGTTCGCATCCGGCCGTGGCCGACGCGGCCGTGGTCGCTGAAACCGGCAGCGGGCCGGCGCGGCTGATCGCGTGCGTCGCGCTGCGTGCGGCGGCCGACGATGCGGCGCTGAAAGCGCATGTGGCCGCGCAGCTGCCGGCCGCCTGGCAGCCGCATCGGTTCGTGCGGTGCGATGCGCTGCCGTACACGCTGAACGGCAAGATCGACCGTGCCGCGCTGCGCGAAAAGATCGCCGCCGCGCGCGACACCGCGCAAGGCAGCGGCGACGCGCCGCGCACGCCGACCGAACAACAGCTCGCGGGCCTCTGGCAGACGCTGCTCGGCCTCGACGTCACGCCGTCGCGTGACGACCGTTTCTTCGCGCTGGGCGCCGATTCGCTCGCCGCGATGCAGTTGCAGGCCGCGATCCGTGCCGCGGTACGCGTGAACCTGCGGCTCGACACGCTGTTCGCCGATCCGGCGCTCTTCGAACTGGCCGAAGCGGTCGATCGTGCGGAGCGCGAAACCGGCGAGCCGCTGGCCGCTATTGCCGCGCGCCGTGTGACGCCCGATGCGGGTGCGGCGGGTGTACCGCACGTCGACCGCGCCGCGTCGCTCGCACAGCAACGTTTCTGGGTACTCGCACAAACGCGCGATGCAAGCGCCGCGTATCACATCGCCGCACACTGGACGATCGACGGCACGCTCGATCGCGCGGCGCTGCAGCGCGCGCTCGATCACGTGATCGAGCGCCACGAAGCCTGGCGCACGACGCTCGTCGACAACGGCGACGGCGTCGTGATGCAGCGGATTCATGCCCATCTGCCGGTGTCGATCGCCGACATCGACCTGCGCGACCAGCTGCCCGCCGCCCGCGACATGCAAGCCGCGCGTCTCGCCGAGCGCGATGCGGCCGAACCGTTCGATCTCGCACGCGGCCCGCTGCTGCGCGCAACGCTGGTCGCACTCGCCGACGATCGTCACCGTCTGCTGCTGACCGCCCATCACGCGATCACCGACGGCTGGAGCTCGCGCTGCGCGTTCGACGAACTGTCGGCCGCCTATTGCGCGTATACCGAAGGCCGCGAGCCTTCGCTGCCCGACCTGCCGATCCAGTACGCCGACTATGCGGACTGGCAACGCGACATGCTGGCCGGCGGCGAGGGTGAGCGTCAGCTCGACTACTGGCGCGGCGCGTTGCGCGACGTGCCGGGCCCGCTCGCGCTGCCGGTCGATCGTCAACCGGGCACCACACGCACGCTGCAAGGCGCGCGCGTGTCGCTGCGGCTGCCCGACGCGGTCGCGGCCGACGTGCGGCAACTCGCGCGCGACGCGCAGGCAACGGTCTTCACGGTGCTGCTGGCCGGGCTCGACGCGTGGCTGTCGCGCCTGACCGGTGCAACGGACGTCGTCGTCGCGGTGCCGGTCGCGCATCGCCAGCGGCCGGAAACGCGCGCGCTGCTCGGCCTGTTCCTGAATACGGTCGCGCTGCGTGTGCAAGTGGCGCCGACGCTGCCGTTCCGCGCGCTCGTCGATGCGGCCCGCACGGCGGCGCTCGACGCGGTCGCGCATCAGGACGTGCCGTTCGAGCGCGTCGTCGATGCGGTGAAGCCGCCGGTCAAGCGCGGTGACGAATGGCTGCGCGTGAAATTCGCGCAGCAGTTCGACGCGCGGCACGACAGCGTGCTGCCGGGCGCGACGGCCGTTGCAACGCCGGGGCCCGACCTCGCCGCACGCTTCGATTTCGCCGTGGATTTCACCGACGATGCGAATGGCATCGAACTGGTCGCGGCCTATGCGACCGACTGCATCGACGCCGACACCGCGCGGGTGTGGCTCGACAGCTACGCGGCGCTCGTCGGCGCGGCCGCGCGCGATCCGCACCAAACGACGGCCGTATTGCCGTGCGACGCGTCGGCCGCTTCACGCCAGCCGCGCGACGGCCGTGCGCTGCGCGTCGAACATGCGGACATCGTCGCCGCGTTCGCGCGGCAGGCCGCCGCGTATCCGCATCGCGTCGCGCTCGCCGATGCGTCGGCGTCGCTGACGTTCGCCGAACTCGACGACACATCGAACCGCATCGCACGCGCGCTGACCCAGCGCGGCGTGGCCGCCGAAGCGTCCGTCATCGTCTGCATCGAACGCTCGGCGCGCTTCGTCGTCGGCCTGCTCGGCGCGCTGAAGGCCGGTGCGCTCGCCGTGTTGCTCGATCCCGCGCAGCCCGCCGCGCGACTGGCCGCGGCGGCAGCCGACTGCGGCGCGCGCTGGGCGCTCGTCGCGGACCCGGCCGCATGGCCTGCCGGCATCGACGCACAGCCGCTCGACGTCGACGCGCTCGCGCAGGACGCAACCCTCGCGCATGCGGCCGGCGTGCGCATCGCACCGCATCCGGAACAGGGCGCGTACCTGATCTATACGTCGGGCTCGACCGGCACGCCGAAGGGCGTCGTCGTGTCGCACGGCGCGCTGGCCGACTACGTGCAGGGGATGCTCGACGAACTCGCGTTCGCCCCGGACGCGTCGTTCGCGATGGTGTCGACCGTCGCGGCCGATCTCGGCCACACGACGCTGTTCGGCGCGCTGTGCGCGGGCCGCACGCTGCACCTGTTGCCGACCGCGTGCGCGTTCGATCCCGACCTGTTCGCCGAAGAAATGCGCCGCCGCGACGTCGGCGTGCTGAAGATCGTGCCGAGCCACCTGCAGGCGCTGCTCGATGCGCGTGTGCCGGCCGACGTGCTGCCGCGCCACGCGCTCGTGACGGGCGGCGAAACGCTCACGTGGGCGCTCGTCGCGCGCCTGGCAGCGCTTGCGCCGGCCTGCCGCGTGATCAACCACTACGGGCCGACCGAAGCGACCGTCGGCGCGATCGCCTGCGACACGGCGTCGATCGCCGCCGATGCGCGCGATCCGGCGAGCGGCGTGCCGCTCGGCCTGCCGCTGCCGAATGCGCGCGCGCTGGTGCTCGACGCGTTCGGCGCGTGCGTGCCGGCCGGTGCGGCGGGCGAGTTGTACCTGGGCGGGCCGGGCGTCGCGCGCGGCTACCTGGGGCGGCCGGCGCAGACCGCCGAGCGCTTCGTACCCGATCCGTTCGCGCCCGGTGCGCGGCTGTATCGCACGGGTGACCGCGTGCGCTTGCGTGCGGACGGCCGTCTCGCGTTCCTCGGCCGTATCGACGACCAGGTGAAGATTCGCGGCTACCGCGTCGAACCGGGCGAGGTGAGTGCGGCGGTGCGTGCGGCCGGCCCGGTTGCACAGGCTGAAACGCTCGCGATCGAACAAGACGGCCGCGTGCGGCTCGCGACGTTCGTCGTGATGCGCGATGGCGCGAACTTCGACGAGTCTGCCGTGCGCGCGGCGCTCGCCGCGAAGCTGCCTGACTACATGGTGCCGGCGCAGTTCGTCGCGCTCGCGCGCCTGCCGGTGACCGCGAACGGCAAGATCGATCGCGCCGCGTTGCGTGAACTGGCGGCCGTACCGGTCGTGACGGTCTCCGGCGATGCACCGCAGGGCGCGGTCGAAACGGTGCTCGCCGAAGTCTGGCAGGCCGTGCTGAAGGCGCCGAAGGTAGGCCGTGACGACAACTTCTTCGAGCTCGGCGGCGATTCGATTCTCGTGCTGCAGGTGATCGCCCGCGCGCGCAAACGCGGCGTGCGCTTCACGCCGAAGCAATTGTTCGACGGCCCGACGGTCGCCGAACTCGCGCGTATCGCGAAGACGGAGGACGTGACTGCCGCTGCCGCTGCCGCGCAGCCTGCCGTTGCAGTCGCAGCCAGCGCGCCGGTGACGGCGCAGATCCTGACACCAGCGCAGCAGCGCTTCTTCGCGCTCGATATCCCGCATCCGGGCCACTGGAACCAGTCGGTCGCGTTCGACGTGCGCGGGCGGTTCGACGCCGACGCATTCGCGCGCGCGTTCGACGCGTTGCTGACGCACCACGACGCGTTCCGCCAGCGTTTCGCGCGCGGCGCGGACGGTACGTGGCACGCCAGCGATGCCGCGAAGCCACACGACGCGCTGCCGTTCGTCGAGGTCTCCGCCCGCGACGCAGCCGACGCGCTCGCGCGCTTCGACGCGTTGCAGCGCCGTCTCGACCTCGGCCGCGGGCCGCTTGCCTGCGCTTGCGCGGCACGCTTGCCGGACGGCTCGACGCAGCTCTATCTCGCGATTCACCATGCGATCGTCGATGGCGTGTCGTGGCGCATCCTGCTCGACGACCTCGACACGGCCTATCGTGCCGCATGCGAACGCGCGCCGGTTCGACTGTCGCAGCCGGGCCTGCGCGCGGACGTGTGGGCCGCGCGGCTTGCCCGTGCGGCAACGGAACCGGCATCGCCGTTCGCGGCCGAAGCCGCTTACTGGGCCGGCATGGCGCAAGGTGACGACATCGTGCCCGACCATCCCGACGCAGCGGCGACGAATGCCGATGCGGCCGTCGTCGTGCAGACGATCGACGCGGCCTTGACCCGCGCGGCGCTGACCGATGCGCACGCCGCCTATCGCACGCAGACGATCGAACTGCTGGGCGCGGCGCTCGCCCTGGCGCTGGCCGGCGTGAGCGGTGCCGCATCGTGCCGTGTCGAACTGGAAGGGCACGGCCGCGAGGCGCTGTTCGACGACGTGGATGCCAGCCGCACCATCGGCTGGCTGACGAGCCATTACCCGGTGATGCTGCCGGTGGCAGCCACGGCAAGCGACACGCTGTGCGCGGTCAAGGACGTGCTGCGCGCGGTGCCGCACAAGGGGCTCGGCTTCGGCATGCTCGCGCACTACGGCGATGCGGCGACGCGTGCGGCGCTGGCCGCCGTGCCGCGTCCGCGCGTCACGCTCAACTATCTCGGTCAGTTCGACGCGCCGCGCGATGCCACGCTCGTGCCGCGCTTCGGCGGCACCGGCGTCGAGCGCGATCCACAGGGCCCGCTCGGCAATACGCTCGCGATCCACGCGTATCTCGACACGGATCGCGACGGCGCACGCACGCTGAAAGTGCACTGGATCTACGGCGCACCGCAATTCGAGCGCGCGACGATCGACGCATTTGCCGAACGCTTCGCATCGGCGCTGCGCGAGCTCGTCGACGCCTGCGCGTCGCGCGTCGCGCATCGCGGCGGTGGCGCGACGCCGGGCGATTTCCCGCTCGCGCAGGCCGCCGGGCTCACGCAGGCCGCGATCGAGCGCACGCCGCTCGACTGGCGCACGATCGACGACGTGTATCCGTTGTCGCCGATGCAGCAGGGCATCCTGTTCCATGCGCTGTTCGCGCCCGGTCACGCCAGCTACGTGAACCAGCTCGTCGCGACCGCGACCGCGCTGGACGCCGACCGGCTCGCGGCTGCGTTCGACGCGTCGATCGCGCGCCACGACATCCTGCGCACGAGCGTGATGCCGGACGAAGCCGCGCCGCTGCAGTGCGTGCATCGTCATGCGCGGATGCCGGTCGAACAACTCGACTGGCGCACGCGCGGCGACACGTTCGATGCCGACTTCGACGCATGGCTCGCGGCCGATCGCGCCCGCGGCTTCGACTGGCGCGAGCCGCCGCTGATGCGGCTCACGCTGATCCGCGTGACCGACGACGCATGGCGCGTCGTGTGGACGCGTCACCACGTGCTGCTCGACGGCTGGAGCACCGCGCGCCTGCTCGCCGATGTGCTGCGCGACTATCGCGACCCGGATGCCGTGTCACCGTTCGCGAGCCGCCCGGCGCTGCGCTATCGCGACTTCATCGCCTGGCTCGGCACGCGCGACCGCGTTGCCGACGAGCGCTTCTGGACCGAACGACTCGCACGACTCGACGCACCGACGCTGATCGCGGAACGGACGGCCGACCGCGCGGATGCCGAAATGGTCACGTGGCGTGCGACGCTCGATGCCGACACGCTGACGCGTGTCGCGCAGACGGCGCGCGCACTGAAGCTGACGGTCAACACGCTGGTGCAGGGCGCGTGGGCGCTCGCGCTGCAGCGGATGACGCACCAGCCGGCCGTCGCGTTCGGCGCGACCGTCGCGGGCCGCCCCGATGCGCTCGCGGATGTCGACAGCGTGCTCGGTCTCTTCATCAACACGCTGCCGGTGATCACGGCGCCCGCGCCGCAGCAACGCGCGGCCGACTGGCTGCAAACGCTGCAACGCGAGAACGCGGCCGCCGCCGAGCACGCCCACACGCCGCTCGCCGACATCCAGCGCTGGGCGCGCGGCGCGGGCGGCGCACTGTTCGACACGCTGGTCGTGTTCGAGAACTACCCGGTCGACGATACGGCGCGCGACGCCGATCCGCGCGCACTCGCGTTGAGCGGCGTGCGCAGCATCGAAGCGACCGATTTCGCGCTGACGCTCGTGATCGAGAGCGGTGTCGAGCTGACGATCGACTATGGCTACGACAGCGCGCGCGTCGACGCGCGGCAGGTTGAAACCTGGCACCGCGCGTTCGCGTGCGCACTCGATGCACTGGCCCGCACGCCGGATGCGCGGCTCGGCACGCTGTCGATCGCCGACGAAGCCACCCGTGACGCACTGGCGCGGGCGCAAGACACCGCCCACGCATGGCCGGCTGCGCAGCAACAGCCGCTGCATCTGCAATTCGCCGATGCCGCACGGGCGACGCCCGACGCGATCGCGCTCGAATACGCGGACGTTCACGGTGGCGTCCATCGCGCGACCTATCGCGAACTGGATGTCAGCACGTCGCGCATCGCGGCAGCGCTGCGCCGACGCGGCGTGCAGCCCGACACGCCGGTCGCGCTGTGCGTCGAGCGCTCGTTCGACATGGTGATGGCGCTGGTCGGCGTGCTGAAGGCCGGTGCGGCTTACCTGCCGATCGATCCCGACTATCCGGCCGAGCGCGTTGCCTACATGCTGCGCGACGCGCGGCCGGCCGTGGCGATCACGCAGGCCCACCTGCACGAGCAGGTCGAGGCCGCGCTCGGCGACGGCGTCGCGACGCAGTTGCTGACGGTGGCAGACCTGCTCGCCGATGAAGCCGCCAGCGGCGCCGCCGGCGCGACCGCCACGATCGACGACGCGCAGCTCGCGTACCTGATCTACACGTCCGGTTCGACCGGCAAGCCGAAGGGCGCCGGCAACACGCACGGCGCGCTCGCGAACCGGATCGCATGGATGCAGCACGCCTACCGGCTGACGCGCGACGACGTGGTGTTGCACAAGACGCCGTTCGGCTTCGACGTGTCGGTGTGGGAATTCGTGTGGCCGCTGGCGATCGGCTCGAAGCTCGCGATCGCCGCGCCCGGCGACCATCGCGATCCGGCGCGCCTGGCGGCCGCGATCGATGCGCACGGCGTGACGGTGTTGCACTTCGTGCCGTCGATGCTCGCCGCGTTCGCCGCGTATCTCGACGATTTCTCGGCCGCTGCACAGTGCGACAGCGTGCGCCTGATCGTCGCGAGCGGCGAGGCGCTCGCGCCTGAACTCGTCGCGAAGATGGCGCGACTGCTGCCGAATGCGACGCTCGTGAACCTGTACGGGCCGACCGAAGCGGCAATCGACGTGTCGCACTGGACCTGCGGCCCCGACGATGCGCATGCGCTTGCGGTGCCGATCGGCCATCCGATCGCGAACCTGCAACTGCACGTGCTCGATGCGGCATGGCAGCCGGTGCCGGCCGGCGCGACCGGTGAACTGTATCTCGCGGGCGCGGGCCTCGCGCGCGGCTATCTCGGCCGTCCGGCGCTGACCGCCGAGCGCTTCGTGCCCGATCCGTTCGTGCCGGGCGCGCGCATGTACCGCACGGGCGACCTCGCGCGCCGGCGCGCCGACGGTGCGCTCGACTACCTCGGCCGCGTCGACACGCAGGTGAAGCTGCGCGGCCAGCGGATCGAGCCGGGCGAGATCGAGGCGCCGCTGCGCGCGGCGCCTGGCGTGAACGACGCGGTCGTGATCGTGCGCGACGAGCAACTGATCGGCTATGTCGCATGCGGCGACGCGGGTCCGCTCGACCGGGCGGCGCTGCTCGACGCGCTGCGCGCGCAGTTGCCGGCCTACATGGTGCCGTCGCAACTGATCGAACTCGACGCGTTGCCCGTGACGCCGAACGGCAAGTGCGACCGCCATGCGCTGCCCGCGCCGGTGCGCGAAGCGGCGGCCGAAGTCGAGCTGGCGACCGACACGGAACGCGCGCTCGCCGAAATCTGGCAACGCGTGCTGCACGTGGATGCGATCGACCGCGACGGCGACTTCTTCCTGCTCGGTGGCCATTCGCTGCTCGCGACGCAGGCTCACGCGCAGGCGAACCTGCACTGGGGGCTCACGCTGCCGCTGCGCACGCTGTTCGACACACGCACGCTCGCGCGCTGCGCGGAAGCGATCGACGCAGCCTGCGCGGCCCGTGGCGAGACCGATGCGGCGAGCGCGATCGACGCGCTGCTCGGCGAACTGGAAACCCAATAAGGACGACGGATGACGAAGGTTCAACCCGACTGGCTCGCGCTCGCGACGCGTTTCGCGCAACTGCCCGACGCGCAGCGCGCGGTCTTCATCGACAAGCTCGGCGCGGCCGGCATCGACTTCCGCGTGCTGCCGATTCCGCCGCGCACGCCGCGCCACGACCGCGTGCCGGCGTCGTTCGCGCAGACGCGGCTGTGGCTGCACGCGCGGCTGATCGATGCGCCGGACGCGTATCACATCACCGAGCGCCTGGCGCTGACGGGCCCGCTCGACGCGCATGCGCTGCGCCTTGCGTGCGACGCGCTGATCGCGCGCCATGAGGCGCTGCGCACGACCTTCGACGAAGCGCAGGACGGCGTCGCGCAAACGATCCACGCACCGCTGCGCTGCCCGTGGCGTGAAACCGATCTCGAAGCGCTGCCGGACGCGCAGCGCATGGCGCGCGCGGAAGCCGTCGCGACGGCCGACGAAGCGGAGCCTTTCGATCTCGGCGCGGCGCCGCTCGTCCGCGCGCATCTGGTGCGCTTCGACGCGACGCATCACTGGCTCGCGCTGACCGTGCATCACATCGTGTCGGACGGCTGGTCGTCGAGCGTGATGCTGTTCGAGCTTGCGTCGTTCTATCGCGCCTATGCGTCGGGCGAACCGGTGCCGCTCGCGCCGCTGCCGATCCAGTACGCCGACTACGCGCTGTGGCAGCGCCGCTGGCTCGACGCCGGCGAGCGCGACCGCCAGCTCGCGTTCTGGCGCGAACGGCTCGATCCGCAACGCGGCGTGCTGACGCTGCCGGGCGCGACGGCACGACCGGCGCGCCGCAGTGCGCGCGGCGCACGCCATGTGTTTTCGCTCGACGCGCGCATCGGCGCGCAACTGCGCGCATTCGCGGCTGCATCGGGCGCCACGCCGTTCGCGGTGCTGCTCGCCGCGCTCGATGCGCTGCTGGCGCGCGCGACCGGCGACGCGCGGATCTGCGTCGGCGTGCCGGCCGCGAACCGCGAACGCGCGGAAGTCGCCGGCCTGATCGGCTTCTTCGTCAACACGCTGGCGATCGACGTCGACGTGCCCGCGCACGGCGATTTCGCGTCGCTGGTCGCACGCACGCAGCGCGCGCTCGTCGACGCGCAGATGCACCAGGACGTGCCGTTCGAGCAGGTGGTCGATGCGCTCGGCGTGCCGCGCAGCGCGAGCCACCATCCGCTGTTCCAGGTGATGGCCGCCTACGGCGAGCGCCGCGCGCTGCCGGCGCTCGGCGCGGCATCGGCTGCATTGTTGCCGTCGGGCACGCCGTCCGCGAAATTCGACCTGACGCTGTCGGTCGAAGCGACGCCGGACGGCACGTTCGATGCCGCCTTCATCTACGCGCTCGACCTGTTCGAGGCGGACGCGATCGCACGGCTGGCGGCTCGCTTCGTCACGCTGCTCGCCGATGCGCTCGCGCGCCCGGACATGCCGATCGGCGATCTCGACTGGCTGCCCGCCGATGAGCGCGCGCAACTCTTCGCATGGAACGCACCGGCAGGCGCAACCGAATCCGAACCGTTCGTGCCGGTGCATGCCCGCATCGCCGCGCATGCTCAGGCACGGCCCGACGCACGCGGCGTCGCCGATATCGATCGCGCGCTGACGCGCGGTGAAGTCGATGCGCGCGCGGCGCGCCTGGCGCGTCACCTGGTGGCGGCCGGCGTCCGCCCGGAAATGCGCGTCGGCGTTGCGCTGCAGCGCTCGGTCGACCTGCTCGTCGCGCTGATCGCGGTGCTGAAGTCGGGCGCCGCGTTCGTGCCGCTCGATCCGGCGCATCCGCGCGAACGGCTCGCGCAGATCGTCGGCGACGCGAACATCGCGCACGTGCTGACCGACCGCGCGAGCGCCGCGTCGCTGCCCGAACTGCCGGATCTGCGCGTGTGGCGCGCCGATGAAATCGATGCCCTCGACGAAGCCGCGCACGTCGTGCTGCCGGACGTACTGCCGGGCCACGCGGCCTATGCGATCTACACGTCGGGTTCGACCGGCAAGCCGAAGGGCGTGATCGTCGACCACGCGTCGTTCGCGCTGCATTGCGCGGCGATCGCCGAGCGCTACGGTGCGGGCGAGAACGACGTGTTCCTGCTGTTCCAGTCGGTCAACTTCGACGGCGCGCACGAAGGCTGGTTTTCGCAATACATGTCGGGCGCCGCCGTATCGGTGACGGCCGACGTGCTGTGGCCGCCCGCGCAGACCTGCGCGATGATGGTCCGCGACGGCGTGACGATGACCTACGTGCCGCCCGGCTGCGCCGCGCAGCTCGCCGAATGGGCGCTCGCGCACGGCGCACCGCCGACGCTGCGTTCCCTGACGGTCGGTGGCGAGGCGACGTCGCGCGAGGCGTTTGCGATGCTGCGCCGCGCGCTGCCGAACGTGCGCGTGGTCAACGGCTACGGCCCGACCGAGACGGTCATCACGCCGACGCTGTGGATGTTCCGGCCCGGCGACGATCTCGCGAAACTCGGCGACGCCGCGTACCTGCCGATCGGCACGCTGGTCGGTGCGCGCACCGCGCACGTGCTCGACGAACGGCTGCATCCGCTGCCGGTCGGCGTGATCGGCGAGCTGTACCTGGGCGGCGAGGGGATCGGCGTCGCGCGCGGTTATCTCGACCGCCCGGCGCTGACGGCCGAGCGCTTCGTGCCCGATCCGTACGGCGCACCGGGCGCGCGGCTGTACCGCACGGGCGACCTCGTGCGGCGTCGCGCGGATGGCGTGTTCGACTTCATCGGCCGCGTGGACCACCAGGTGAAGCTGCGCGGGCTGCGCATCGAACTCGGCGAGATCGAGGCCCAGCTTGCCGCGCACGACGCGGTGCGCGAAGCCTGCGCGGTCGTGCACGGGCAGGGCGCACTGGCGCAGCTCGTCGCGTATGTCGAACTGACCGCCGACGCGCAGGCGGCCGCGCAGCCGGTGGAAGCCGCGACGCTCGACGCGCACCTGCGCCGCACGCTGCCCGATTACATGGTGCCCGCCCAGCTGATCGTGCTCGACGCGCTGCCGCGCAACGCGAACAGCAAGGTCGACCGCGCACGGCTGCCGGCGCCGGTACGCGTCGAACGGGCGTACGAAGCGCCGCGCGACGGCGACGAAGCCGCGCTCGCGGCGATCTGGTGCGACGTGCTGAATCTCGAGCGCGTGGGCCGTGGCGATCACTTTTTCGATCTCGGCGGCCATTCGCTCGCCGCCGTGCGCGTCGCGACGCGCGTGGCCGAACGGCTCGGCCGCGACGTGCCGGTGCGCGCGCTGTTCGAGGCGCCGGTGCTCGCGCAGTATGCGTTGCAGGTGGCCGACGCGCCGCTCGCGGCGCATGCCGGTGCGGCGGCGCCGGGCGTGGCTGTCGCCAAGCCGGATGCACACGGCGTGTGGCCGCTGTCGCCGGCGCAGCTCGGCCTGTGGTTCCTGTGGCGTGCGCAGCCGGACAGCGCCGCGTACAACATTCCGGTCGCGCTGCGGGTGCGCGGCCCGCTCGACGTCGATGCGCTGCGTGCGGCGTTCGCGGATGTCACCGCCGTGCATCCGGCGCTGCGCGCGCGGCTCGTGGCACGTGACGGTGCACTGCCGGGCCAGCGGATCGATGCTACCGTTTCTGTCGAACTTCCGATGATCGATTTGTCGGCGCAAACCGATGCGCTCGCCCGCGCCGCAGCGCTGACCGACGAGGATGCACTCGCGCCGTTCGACCTCGCTGCCGATGCGCCGCTGTGGCGTGCGCGCGTGCTGCGTCTGGGCGCGGACGATCACGTGCTGTCGGTGACGATTCATCACATCGTGTCGGATGGCGAATCGATCGAGCTGTGGCTCGACGCGATTCGTGCGCGCTATGTCGCCCGCGTGCAGGGCGGCGCCGGCGCCGTGCCGGCCGATGAGGCCGTCCAGCTGGCCGCCCAACCGCTCGTGCTGCCCGCACCGTGCCATCCGGCCCGCGTCGCCTACTGGCGCGATGCGCTGGCCGATCTGCCGGCGCGCGTGCTGCCGCAGCGCGATGACGCACCGGCGGTGCCGCAATGGCGCGCGGCCCGCATCGCGTTCGAATTCGACGGCGCGCTGATCCGCGCCGCACGCGACACGGCATCGGCCGCGCACGCGACGCTGCCGATGCTGCTGCACGCGGCGCTCAACACCGCGCTGTTCCGCGCGACGGGTGCGGCCGACCAGCCGGTCGGCGTGCTCGCGTCGACGCGCGAGCTGACGGGCGATGCGGCCCGCGACGCGCTCGGCCTTTTCATCAACTCGGTTGTCGTGCGCACGCGGATCGACCCGGCCGCGCGTCGCGCGGATGTGCTCGCGCAAGTGCGCGACACGGCGCTTGCGGCCTACGCGCACGCCGACGTGCCGTTCGCGGACGTCGTCGCGGCGCTGCGCGCGCCGCGTGCGGCGCACGCCAATCCGCTGTTCCAGGTGATGTTCAACTACCTGCGCCCGACGGGTGCCGCGGCGCGCGACTGGGCCGGCCTGTCGCTGGCCGGCTTCGACGACGTGCGCCATCGCGTCGTATTTACGCTGGAGCTGGACGTCGTCGAGCATCCGGACGGCCGCGTGAGCGCCGCGTTCTCGTATGCGGACGAACTGCTCGATAGCGGCTTCGTCGATGCGCTCGTCGAGCTCTATCACGACGAAGTCGCGCGTTTCGCCGGCGCGTCGGAAGCGGTGCTCGGTGCGCCCGACAAGCGTGCCGTTGCGCAGGCGTCGCATCGCGCGCAGACCGAAAGCCATGCTCGCGCCGCAACGCCGCCCCGCGCACCGCATGCGGCTGCCGTGCTCGCGGCGTTGTGGTCCGACACGTTCGCGACGGCCGCGCCCGAACCCGATGCCGACCTGTTCGAAGCCGGCGCGACGTCGTTCGACGTCGTGCGCTTCGTCGACGCGGCCAGCCGCGCCGGTCACGCGTTGACGGTCGCCGACGTGTTCGCGTCGCCGACGCTCGCGGCACTCGGCGCGCGGCTCGATGCGCACACGGAAACGGGACAGGAGGCGCGTCATGCTGGCTGAAGTGCGTCCGGACGGATTCACGATGCTCGATACCTACCGACTCGCGTTCGCGGACGGCCTGTTCGCCGTGCGTGACGGCGCGGAAATCCGCGTCGCGCAGGGCGACGGCATCGGCGCGCAGTTGCTGCGCGCACAACTCGGCGACGACGGCGCGCTGCGCCTCGTCGCGTACAACCATCGCGCGGCGGCGGCCGACCAGCGGCGTGCGCTGCTGGCGGCACTGGCCGCGGCGTTTTCGGACAGCGCGCGCCACGCCGCGATCCGGCTCGACCCGGCCGCGTGGCCGGCGGTCGCGCTCGATGCGCTGCGCGCGAGCGGCGTGCTCGCCGACGGCGGCCGCTGCATGCGTGAAGGCTGGGCGCAGCAGGCCGATCTGTGGCGCGTCGGCCCGCATCTACCGTGCGCGACGTTGCCGACGTTCACCGACGGCCGTCGTCATCCGCGCCGGCCGCCCGCGCCGCGCGGCGACGTCTACGCGCGCGACCTGCCGGCGCTCGGCGTGCGCTTCACGCTGCGCGGCTGGCAGCCGGCCGAGGACACCGCGCGACTCGCGCGCTGGTTCGACGAGCCGCGCGTGCGCAACGGCTGGCCGGGCACGCCGCCCGGTGCGGACGGTACGCAAGGCGCCGCGCCCGACACCGATCCGCACGTGATTCCGCTCGTCGGCTGCTTCGACGGCGAACCGTTCGCGTATGTCGAGGCGTACTGGCTGAAGGAAGACGCGCTCGCGCCGCACGTCGCGGCGCGCGACTACGACCGCGGGCTGCGGATGCTGGTCGGCGAGTCGCGCTGGCGCGGCCCGCATTGCGTGGCGGGCTGGCTGCCGTCCGTCGTTCATTACCTGTTTCTCGACGACCCGCGTACCGAAGCGGTCGGCTGTGCCGTTCCGGCCGGCCACGCGCGGGTTGCCGACCATCTCGCGCGGCACGGCTTCGCGCGGCAGCGCCGTCTCGCGCTGGCCGACGCGCAGCCGCTGTGGATGCGCACGCTGCGCGAGACGTTCTTCTCCGGCCGTCACGTCTGACGCGCCGGATTCACCGACAAGGGAGCTGAGACATGCAGAGAGAAACCGTATTCGACCTGATCGGCGTCGGCTTCGGGCCGTCGAATCTGGCGCTGGCCATCCGCCTCGAGGAACGGCGAGCGGCGCGCCCGCTCACCCATTGTTTCGTCGAGCGCCAGCCTGAATTCGGCTGGCATCGCGGCATGCTGCTCGACGACTGCCGGATGCAGATCTCGTTTTTGAAGGATCTCGTCACGATGCGCGATCCGAAAAGCCGCTACACGTTCATCAACTACCTGTTCGAACGCGGCCGGCTGAACGAATTCGTCAACCTGAAGAATTTCTATCCGACCCGCGTCGAATTCCACGACTACCTGAGCTGGGTGGCCGAGGCGTTCGACGATCGCGTCCATTACAGCGAGACCGTCCTCGCGATCGAGCCGGTGCATGGCGACGGCGCGAGGATCGACGCGCTGCGCGTGCTGTCGCGGGACGCGGCCGGCCACGAGCGCCAGCGCGTCACGCGCGCGCTGTCGGTCGGCGTCGGCGGCACGCCGGCGGTGCCGGACGCGTTCGCCGCACTCGGCCGCGACCGTGTGATCCACTCGTCGTCGTACCTGACCGACATCGACCGGCTCGTCGCGTCGCCGGACGGTGAGCGTCGCCGCGTCGCGGTGATCGGCGCGGGGCAGAGCGCGGCCGAGGTGTTCATCGACCTCGCGCGCCGCTTCCCGCACGTCGACGCGAGCCTTGTGATGCGCGCGGGCGCCCTGAAGCCGGCGGACGACAGCCCGTTCGTCAACGAGATCTTCAGCCCCGAGTTCACCGATGTCGTCTATGCGCAGCCGCACGACGCGCGCCGCGCGCTGCTCGAGCGCTATCGCGACACGAACTACGCGGTGGTCGACCGGCCGCTGATCGAACAGATCTACGAAATGCTGTACCTGCAGCGCATCGACGGCACGCCGCGTCACGCGCTGCTCGCGAACAGCGCGATCGAGGCCGCGGTGCGCACCGCCGACGGCCGCATCGAGCTGACGCTGCGCGACCGGATGAGCGGCGACACGCGCGTCGAGCGCTTCGACGCGCTCGTGCTGGCCACCGGCTATCGCCGCGACACGCATTCGGCGCTGCTCGAAGGGCTCGCGCCGCACCTGGGCGATGCGCTCTCACGGGGAGACGTCACGCGCGACTACCTGCTCGCGACGCCCGAGCATTTCGCGCCGCGCATCTACCTGCAAGGCTGCTGCGAAGACAGCCACGGCCTGTCCGACACGCTGCTGTCGGTACTGGCGCGCCGCGCGGACGAAATCTGCGCGTCGCTCGAAGACGGGATCGCGCCCGCCCATGAAGAAGGCGCGGCCCGGGCAACACAGGAAAAACGACAGGAAAACGGGGCGAGCGCAAGCCGGATGGCTTTCGCTCTTTGACAAAGGCGCGGTCGGAGACCGCATGAAAAAAGTGGAGCAGAGAAAGATGGAGTGGGCAACAGGCACGCGTTTGCGTGCGATCGCAGCCGCGGCGAGCGTGGCGTTCGGTGTGGCGGCAGGGCAGGCACATGCCCAGACGGCGCCAGCCGTGAACGCAGGCGCAGCGGCGGCGGCCGGCAGTGCGCAGAACGGTGCGGCGGCGAGTGCGTCGGCCGGCACGCTGCCGACGATCAACGTCAACGCGGGCTCGGAAGGAGACGGCACGGTCGGGCTCGTCGCGAAGCGCAGCCGCACCGGCACGAAGACCAGTACGTCGATCAACGAGATCCCGCAGACGATCAACGTCGTCACCGCGCAGCAGATCGAGATGACCGGCGCGACCGACGTGAACGCGGCCCTGCGCTACGTGCCGGGCTTCTCGTCGTACGGCTCGGACAACCGTTCCGACTGGTACGCGGCGCTGCGCGGCTTCACGCCGACCGCGTACGTGAACGGGCTGCAGGTGCCGAACACGATCAACCTCGCGAGCTGGCGCGTCGATCCGTACATGATCGACAGCATCAGCGTGCTGCGCGGGCCGACGTCGGTGCTGTACGGCGCGGGCGACCCGGGTGCGATCGTCGACGTGCAGACCAAGCTCGCCGACGGCGAGCGCGTGCGCGAGGCCGGCGTGCAGATCGGCAACTACGCGCGCAAGCAGTTCATGATCGACGTCGGCGACAAGCTCGACCCGGACGGCAAATACGCGTACCGCTTCGTCGGCGTCGCGCGCGACGGCAACGCGCTGACCGGCCCGAACAACGACCAGCGCGTCGCGCTCGCGCCGTCGTTCCGCTGGCGTCCGAACGCGGATACGTCGCTGACGCTGTCGGCCACCTATCTGCAGGACTGGGGCGATATCTCGTCGAACTTCCTGCCCGCGCAGGGTACGGTGCTGCCGAACCCGAACGGGCAGATCAACAAGGACGTGTACGAAGGCGATCCGAACTTCAACTACTACCGGAAGAAGCAGTGGTCGGTCGGCTATCAGTTCGAGCGGAACCTGACACCGGCGTGGACGTTCCGCCAGAACACGCGCCTGATGCACCTGTCGCTCGACAACGGTTCGGTATTCGGCAACGGCTTCGTCGAAGGCAGCACGACCGACGTGTCGCGCTGGGCCGGCGTGTTCCAGATGAACTACAGCCGCTTCGACATCGACAACAACCTCGAAGGCCGCTTCGCGACGGGCCCGCTCCAGCACACGCTGCTGCTCGGCTTCCAGTACAACCGCCAGACCGCGACCGACAGCGAATGGCTTGCCGCCGCGCCGCCGCTGAACATCTACAACCCGGTCTACCCGCCCGTCACGACGGCGGTGTTCACGCCCGACTCGACGTTCCGCACCAACACGTACACGACGATGAACACGTTCGGCCTGTACGCGCAGGACCAGATCAAGTGGAACCGCTGGACGCTGACGCTCGGCGGCCGCGAGGACTGGGTCAACATGCGGATGGACGACCGTGCGGCCGGCACGTCGACGAAGGCGGACGTCACGGCGTTCACCGGCCGCGTCGGCCTCACGTACCAGGGCGACTACGGGCTGTCGCCGTACGTCAGCTACGCGACGTCGTTCAATCCGCTGATCGGCGTGAACCTGGTCGGCGGCGGGCTGGCGCAGCCGACCCGCGGCAAGCAGATCGAAGCCGGCCTGCGCTGGCAGCCGCCCGGCAAGAACCTGATGCTGAACGCGGCGATCTACCAGATCAACCAGACCAACGTGCTCACGACCGCGCTGCCGGCCCAGGACCCGACCGGCACGAAGTCGGTACAGACCGGCGAGGTGCGTTCGCGCGGGATCGAGCTGAGCGCGACCGGCAAGGTCACGCGCAACCTGTCGGTGATTGCCTCGTACGTGTATCAGGACGTGAAGAACGTGAAGGCCAACGACAGCTCGCTGAACAACTGGCCGGTCGACATTCCGCGTCCGCGCCAGATGGCGTCGCTGTGGACCGACTGGACGTGGCACACGGGGCCGCTCGCGGGCTTCGGCCTCGGCGGCGGCATTCGTTACCAGAGCGCGTCGGCCGGTGCGGCCGACAACTCGCTGACGGTATCGAGCGTCACGCTGTTCGACGCGGGCGTGCACTACGACACGCGTAACTGGCGCTTCGCCGTGAACGGAACGAACCTGGCCAACCGTCACTACATCAGCGGCTGCCAGTCGACGAACGTCTGTGTGTTCGGCACCGACCGTACCGTGATCGCGACCGCGAAATACAACTGGTGACGTCGCGCGCCGCGGCCCGCCGGCCGGCCTTCGTGGCCGGCGCGGGCGGGCCTCGGCGCCTTCGTCCGCTTTTCCACGACGCATCCATGCCGAAGAAAAATCTCGTCTACATCCAGTCGCTGCGCAACGGCGCGGCCGATCGTGCCGGGCAGCCGGTCGCTTATCAGGGCGGTACGCGCTACATGAAGGCGCCGCTCGAATATCTCGTCGAACGCCTGAACGACTCGTCGCTCGGCGAGCGTTACACGCTCAAGGGCGTGATCGTCGACGACGACGACGGTTCGCCGGCCGACCGCGCGAAAGTCGCCGACTACGGCTTCGCCCGCACGCCGGGCCGTCCGTGGATCCTGCCGGAAGGGTTGGCGGTGCAGGGCCGGCCGGTCGACGAACTGTTCTGCACGATTGCGTCGACGTACCGGCGGCTGCCGCGCGACGCGCGCGAGCGCGTGGCCGGCAAACAGGCATTCGAGCGCCGCCTGCTCGAGCGCCTGCTCGAACTCGACGCCGACGTCGTCGTGCTCGACGGGCTGCTCGTGATCCTCGACGAGCTCGTGCGGCCCGGCGCGCGCTTTCACCGGCGCATCGCCAACATCCACCCGGGCATCACGGCCGACGGCTCGCCGTTCCAGCGGCGCGGCGCGTGGGCGACGCTCGACGCGCTGCACGGCGCGCGCGGAGAACGGGTCGACTGGTCGAACGGCACGACCTCGGCCGTCGCGCCCGTGATGATGACGGGCGCGTCGTTTCACTACGTCGACAACGGCATCGATTCCGGCGAGGTGATCTGCGACGTGCTCGACACGCCGATCGCGCCGGACGACACGATTCTCGAACTGCGCTGGAACAACTTCCAGCGCAGCCTGTTTCCGGCGCTCGAGCGGGGGCTGCACATCCTCGCCGACCGCCACGACGCGGGAGCACTGTGATGGAAGACACGCTCACGAAACCGGCCGGCACGGCGGACGCCGTCGAAGGCGAGGTGGCTGCAGCGCTTGACGGCGCGGCGCCCGCGCATGCGACGGCCGCCGCCGAGCGCACGCTCGACGCGTGGCGGCCCGACGATCCGCCGGACGAACTGCTCGCGGCGTTCGTCGCGCTGTTCAACACCGACACGCGCTACGACGCGGCGACGATCACGGTGCCGCTCGGCGGCGCCGACGCGGCAGCCGTGGCGGCGTACGTCGCGCGCGCGGTGCGCGAGGGCGTGATCGACGGCGCGCAGGTCGCCGGCGACACGCTGCGCTTCACCGTATCGCGTGCGACGTTCTGGCAGAACCCGCGGCCGTGGCTGAAGGCGCCCGCATCGGGCGGGATGCCGCTGCGCCATGTGATTACGAACGGCCACCGGCATCCGGTGCGGCCGCTGTCGCCGGCCGGCGAGATCTATGCACGCTATATGCCGCAGGTCGGGATGACGTTCAGCCTGCGCACCGTCGACGTCGACGCGCACGCGGACCTGTTCAGCGGCTGGATGAACCTCGATCGCGTCGCGCATTTCTGGGACCAGCGCGGCACGCGCGACGAGCACGCGGCGTATCTCGCCGAGCGGCTCGCCGATCCGCACATGCACCCGATGATCGGCTATTTCGACGACACGCCGTTTGGCTATTTCGAGTTCTACTGGGCGAAGGAGGACCGTCTCGCGCCGTTCTACGACGCGCACGACTACGACCGCGGGCTGCACCTGCTGATCGGCGATTCGCGCTTCCAGAGCGCCGGCAAGCTGCATGCCTGGTGGAGCGGGGTGCTGCACTACATGTTCGTCGACGAACCGCGCACGCAGCGGCTCGTGGGCGAGCCGCGCGTCGATCACGTGCGGCACATCGCGTACATGCACCGGCTCGGGTTCTACACGCTGAAGGAGTTCGACTTCCCGCACAAGCGCGCGGCGCTCACCGTGATCGAGCGCGATACATTCTTCGACACTTTCCGGTTGCCGTGACGGCGCGGGGGCGCGGTGCGGCGCGAGGTGGCGCGCGGCGCCGTGGCTCGCGGGCATCGGCCGTCCGGGATATGGACCGCGCGGCCTGCGTCGTGAAGAATGGATCGCTCTCCTCATCGACGACAGGCCCGCGACATGGCAAAAACATCCGCGACAACATGGGGCGCGACATCCGGTTTGCACGCGCCCACATTGACATATGCTGGCATATGCCTAAAATGGGCGCATCGTACTCCCATGGAGTGGCTCATGCGCACCGTTTCCATTTTCAAGAACGCCCGTAACCAGGCAATCCGCATCCCGAAGGACATGGAGTTCGAGGGCGTGACCGAACTCGAGATCCGCCGCGAGGGCGACACACTGCTGCTGCGGCCGGTACGGCCCACGTGGCTCTCGTTCGTGAGCGAACCGCTGGCCGACGCCGACTTCCTCGCCGAACGCCCGGCCGTCATCGAGTCCGGCCGCTTCGACCTGTCCGATGGTGGCGCCGCGCCGACGGAGTCCGGCCAGTGACCACGCTCTACATGCTCGATACGAACATCTGTTCGTTCATCATGCGCGAGCGGCCGCCCGTGGTGCTGTCGCGGTTGCAATCGTGTGTCAATGCGCAGCACCGGATCGTCGTCTCGGCGATTACCTATGCCGAAATGCGGTTCGGCGCGGTTGGCCGGAAGGCGTCGCCGAAGCATGCGGAACTCGTGACGGCCTTTGTTGCGCGGCTGGATGGCGTGCTGTCGTGGGATACGGCGGCGGTCGATGCAACCGCCGCGATTCGTGCCGATCTTGCCGCGCGCGGCACGCCGATCGGCGCGAACGACGCGTCGATCGCCGGCCATGCGATCGCGGCCGGTGCGGTGCTCGTCACGCACAACAGCCGCGAGTTCGGCCGGGTCGCCGGGTTGTCGCTCGAAGACTGGGCGGCCTGAGCGCCGTTCGGGATCTGTTCGATCGCTCGGCTATTGCACATCGGCGCGTCAAGCGCGCGACGCGGGTTCGTCAGCGAGAAAGGCGTTGCGGAATGCGTCGAGATACCGGTCGGCGTCGTCGCTGAATTCACCGAACAGCGCAAATGCACGTGCCAGCAGATCCTGGCCGAGCACGGCAAAAGTTGCTTCGTCCGACAACAGCGTACGGATCGCGTCACGCGTTTGCGGCGAAGCGATGCGTTTCGCCTCTCGCGCGAGCAGCGCGGCAGCGGCGAGTCCCGGCTGGAACGCGTGGATTTCGAGCAGGTCCGGCGCGGCATCCCAGATACGTTCGCGATTGCCGGCGTCGTGAAAATTCCGCAGCAGGAACAGCAGGTCGTACGCATCGCTGTTCTGGCGCGCACGCCGGTCCTTCCAGGCGAGCAGCTTCAGTAGCGCCAGTGCCGGCAGGCTGGCCACCGGTACCACGGTGCGCGCATCGATCGACACAGGCAGTGCGGTGTCCACCGCTTCCTGAAACCCGAGCACGTTCAGCACGAATTCACCGCCGGGCGGCCATGCGATTTCGCCCGGGGGCGTTTCGAGCGGCCCGAACGGAACGAGATCCAGCTCCGTGCGAAAACCGTGCGCGCCGCTTTCGAACAGCAGTTTCTGCTGCGCGCGTGAACTGCCCGGTCGCGACAAGTACCTCGACTAGCTGCGCGTGAAACGGCCAGCTCACCGCGCACACTGCGACGTCGACATCTCTCGTCGCGCGCACCGGCCGGATGCCGTGCACGTGCCACATCAGGATGTCGCGCGCGGTTGCGCCGGCGACCACGAACGCCGTGTCGAGGCGCGCGCAGGCCGAGCCTACGGCCTGCAGCAACGCGACCGCCGCGGGCTCCAGCGGCCGGCGTGCGTCGACCTCAAGCGGGCGGTTGGGCGAGGTATCGGTCATGGATGCGATCGGCGATGGAAAGATTGCGGCTGTCGCCGGACGCGACGAGATCCGCGTAGATCAGCAGCGGCGGTACGACCGGTACTTCCTGCTCGCGCCAGGCAAGCTCCGCGGACCGCGGCCAGAACGCTTCGACGATCTCGACATCGCCGCGCTCGTCCGGACGCAGGCGGCCCTGAAGCAGCAGCCGGTTCGACGCGGTGCCGTGCGTATAGACGGTGATCGCGGCGGGTTTCAGGCCGTGCGTCAGCAGGTCGGCTGCCGGCTCGCCGCCGAATCGCGCATCGAATGCTGCGAAATCTACGCCGCGCCACCAGTCGGGCGCGAGGCTGGCAAACCGGCGGCTCGGCAGTTTCGCGCGCAAGCGGCTCGGATAGAGCGCGACCCATTCCTGCACGAAGCGCGGCCAGTCGGGCATCAGGCGCTCGCCGTTGCGGCGTTGCCCGACGAGGCCACGCGCGATCAGGTCGTCCATCGCGAGATTGACGGTACCGAGTGCGACGTCCGATGCAGCGGCGATGGCCCGATACGGTTGCGCGACCAGGCCTGGCTGTGTCGCGAGTGCGAACATCACGGCCAGCCCCTTCGGCGTCGTCGCGCGCGACGCCTGTTGGCGCGGTGTGCGTGCGGGCTTCGGCCGGCCCGCGATCATCACGGTCGCCTCCGGTTCGATCAGGCATGCGTTGCCGGCGGTATCGAGAAACGGGATGCCCTGGTCGGTCAGGCCGGCGGCCAGTTCCGCCGAAAGATACGGTGCGACCAGCATCAGCGACCGTTCGCGGGGCGCTGCAGTGTCGCCGCGGCGGCGCAATTCCGCGAGCGCGCCCGCCACCGATTCGACGCGCAGGCTGATGGCGACCGGCATCTCGAATGCCTGCCCGGCAACGTCGAAGCGGATCATGGCGTCGGCGCGCGCCTTCCAGGCGGCCGACACACGCACGGGCCGGGCACGAAAGCGCCGGGTCGCGCTTTCGAACGCTGCGCAGGCTTCGTCGAGCACGTGCTGTTCCGACACGGAGAGGGAAGTGTTCACGGGCATCAAAGGGAATTGCTTGTTCACTTTTTTGTCAGCGTACACAAAAAAATGTACAAGCGTCAAAAAGTGAACAAGAATTCGCAAGATCTTGATGCATAGGAACTATTTGATGATTCTGAACGATAGCCACCGGGGCCCTCATGCGCAAGAAATCGATGGGTGCCACACAGTTTTGCGCGTTCGGCTCCCGCGCGGCAGTCGTCCGGATGGCCGGCTCGCGCTTGCCGCGCATCATGCCGAATATGGCAACTACCAGTTGCTACCACGACGACTTTCCGTCTGCCCGGTTGTCGTCGAACCCACTATCCTTGCCTGCATATTCCCCACAGGACAGGAGACGACACCGTGACGCACAGCGTGATTCCCGCAGGCCTCGCCGACGAAATGATCGAGATCCGGCACCGCATCCACGCCCACCCCGAGCTCGGCTTCGAGGAATTCGCGACGAGCGACCTCGTCGCGGAGCAACTGCAGTCGTGGGGCTACACGGTGCATCGCGGGCTGGGCGGCACGGGCGTCGTCGCGCAGTTGAAGGTCGGCGACGGCGCGCAGCGTCTCGGCCTGCGCGCCGACATGGACGCACTGCCGATCCACGAGGCCACGGGCCTGCCGTACGAGAGCAGGATCGCCGGCAAGATGCATGCGTGCGGCCACGACGGCCACACGGCGATGCTGCTCGCGGCCGCGAAGCATCTTGCGCGCGAGCGCCGTTTCTCCGGCACGCTGAACCTGATTTTCCAGCCGGCCGAGGAAGGGCTCGGCGGCGCGAAGAAAATGCTCGACGAAGGGCTGTTCGAGCTGTTCCCGTGCGACGCGATCTTCGCGATGCACAACATGCCCGGCTTCCCGACGGGCAAGTTCGGTTTCCTGCCGGGGTCGTTCATGGCGTCGTCGGATACGGTGATCGTCGACGTGCAGGGCCGGGGCGGCCACGGCGCGGTGCCGCACAAGGCGGTCGATTCGGTGGTCGTTTGCGCGCAGATCGTCATCGCGCTGCAGACGATCGTGTCGCGCAACGTGTCGCCGCTCGACATGGCGATCGTCACGGTCGGCGCGATCCACGCGGGCGAGGCGCCGAACGTGATTCCCGATCGCGCGCAGATGCGCCTGTCGGTGCGCGCGCTGAAGCCGGAGGTACGCGACCTGCTCGAGACGCGCATCAAGGAAGTCGTGCACGCGCAGGCGGCCGTGTTCGGCGCGACCGCGACGATCGACTACCAGCGCCGCTACCCGGTGCTCGTCAACGATGCGGAAATGACCGCGTTCGCGCGCAACGTCGCACGCGAGTGGGTGGGCGATGCGAACCTGATCGACGGGATGGTGCCGCTCACCGGCAGCGAGGATTTCGCGTTCCTGCTCGAGAAGCGGCCGGGCTGCTACCTGATCATCGGTAACGGCGACGGGGAGGGCGGCTGCATGGTGCACAACCCCGGCTACGACTTCAACGACGCGGCGCTGCCCACCGGCGCGTCGTACTGGGTGAAGCTGGCGGAGTCGTTCCTGGTTTGACGGAGGAAACGACGCATACACCGCGAGGCTCGGAATCAACAAGGTCTCCGCAGCGGTTGAGCGACGGAAGTACCAAACTTTGGTATATGATGGTCCCATTGAAAAGGAGGTGACTCATGTCGCGAAACACATCCGTTTCCCTGGGCGACCACTTTGCCGAATTCGTCGATGCTCAAGTGCAGTCGGGACGATACGGTTCCGCGAGCGACGTCGTTCGAGCCGGTTTACGGCTGCTCGAGTCACACGAAACGCAGGTGCGTGCGTTGCAGGAAGCGCTGAAGGCCGGTGAGGCATCGGGAGCGCCCAAGCCATTCGACAGCGAGGCCTTCCTGGCCCGCATGCGGGCGACGCATGGCGGTTAAAAGCAGGCAGCTTCAGCTCGCACCGCTGGCCGAACTCGATCTCGAAGACATTTGGCGCTACACCGTCGAGCGTTGGTCGCTCAAGCAAGCCGACCTTTATCACCGCGATCTGATCGGAACCATGGAAGCGCTGGCGCGCGGTGAAAAAGCCGGTCGGACTTGCATTGTTCGCGATGGATATTTCCGGTACGCAGTGGGGTCCCACGTCGTGTTCTATCGCGAAACGGAATACACGATCGATGTGATTCGGGTCCTGCATCAACGCATGGACATCGAACAACATCTGTAGTCGCACAAAACAGGCACGTGATCGTTGCGACGGGGCATGCAATCCCGGTATGCCTTGAGCGATCCCGAGTCTAGAACGCTTCCCCGCTGAACAACGCCACGACCGCATCCGGATTCGAAGGCCAGTACATGTGCATGTACGTCGCGACGATCGCATCGCGACAATAGACGGCTTCGCCGCTGCCCGATGCGCCGTCGGGGCGTACGGCATGCGCGACCGGTTCCATTGGCGTCGCGAGCCGCGAATAATGGAACGTATGCCCCCGCATCGTCCCGCTGCGCGTGTCGAGCTGCTGCATGCCGAGCGCCGCGAACCGGCGCTGCATCGTCGCCTGACCCGGCAACAGCCCGAGCATCGGCGTCGTCACGCCGTCCACGTCGGTCAGCGATTCACACAGATACACCATCCCCCCGCATTCCGCGACGATCGGCCGGCCGGCCGCCGCGTGTGCGCGAATCGACCGCGCGGTCGCGGCATTCGCGGCGAGTGCCGCCGCATGCAATTCCGGATAGCCGCCCGGCAGGAACAGTGCGTCGCAGTCGTCCGGCACGGGTTCGTCGGCGAGCGGCGAAAAGAATCGCAACTGCACGCCGAGCGTGTCGAGCAACGCGAGATTCGCCGGATAAATGAACGAAAAGGCCGCATCGCGCGCCACCGCGATCCGCTTTCCGCCGAGCGCACGCGGTAGCGGCGCTGTTGCATCCGGTTCCGCGAACGCCACAGCCGGCGGCAACTCGGCAAGCGCCGTTTGCGCGAGCACATCGGCCGCGCGATCGAGCCGCGCGTCGAGATCGTCGATGTCGTTCGGCTGGTGCAGGCCGAGATGCCGCTCCGGCAGCGCGATGCCCGCATCGGCCGGCACGTGCCCGAGCCAGCGCAGGTCGTCGGGCAGCGCCTGTTGCAGCAGTTCCGCGTGCCGGGCCGAGCCGACGCGGTTCGCCAGCACGCCGTGAAACGGCAGCCCCGGCCGGAACCGCGCGAGCCCGAACGCGATCGCCGCGAACGTCTGCGCCATCGACTTCGCGGAAATCACCGCGACGACCGGCACGCCGAACGCAGCCGCGAGGTCGGCGCTGCTCGGCGTACCGTCGAACAAGCCCATCACGCCTTCGATCAGGACCAGGTCCGCCTCGCGCGCGGCGTCGGCCAGCAGCGCGCGGCAGCCGGCCTCGCCGACCATCCCGAGGTCGAGCGCATGCACGGGTGCGCCGCTCGCGCGTTCGAGCAGCATCGGATCGAGAAAATCGGGCCCGGTCTTGAACACGCGCACGCGCCGGCCGAGCCGGCGGTGCAGCCGCGCCAGGCCAGCCGTCACCGACGTCTTGCCCTGGCCCGACGCGGGCGCGCTGACGAACAGCGCGGGGCAGGCGGGCATGCTCAGAACTCCACGCCGCGCTGCGCCTTCACGCCTTGCTCCTTGTACGGATGCTTGACGAGCCGCATTTCGGTGACGAGGTCGGCCGCGTCGATCAGCGCGTCGGGCGCATGCCGCCCGGTCACGACGACGTGCACCGAATCGGGACGCGCGGCGAGCGTCGCGAGCACTTCGTCGAGCGGCAGGTACTCGTACTTCAGCACCGTGTTCAGCTCGTCGAGGATCACCATCCGGTAATCGCCGCTCTCGATCATCCGGCGCGCCTCGTCCCAGCCCTTGCGCGCGGTCGCGATGTCGGCGTCGCGGTTCTGCGTGTTCCACGTATAGCCGTCGCCCATCGTCACGAAATCGCATTCGGCCACCGCGCCGAGGAAGTCGCGCTCGGACGTGTGCAGCGCGCCCTTGATGAACTGCACGACACCGAGCCGCATGCCGTGGCCGAGCACGCGCACGGCCATGCCGAACGCGGCCGTGCTCTTGCCCTTGCCGTTGCCGGTGTTGACGATCAGCAGGCCCTTTTCGTTGACGGCGGCGGCCTGCTTCTTCTCGTGGCCCGCACGGCGGCGTTCGGTCATCCGTTGATGGGATTCGGCGTCGGTTTTCATCGGATTCGTCCTGTCGAAAGAAAGCGAAACAAAGGGTTCAAAGCGGGCCGGCGAGTGCGACCGTCACGCCGTCCCGAATGCATTTGGGGCCCAGCAGCCGGCCGTGCGGCGCCGCGAGCTGCGCGCATGGCTCGGCCACGCCCGCGACGCCGAAGCGGGCGAGCGCGGCGGCCGACGGGCCGCTCGCGGCCAGTTCCGGGCGGCTCGCGAGTTGCGCCGCATCGAACGCGACGAGCGGCCAGCCGCGTCGCGCGCACAGCGTGCGCAGCGCGCGGGCGCGCGCCTTGTCGGCGAGCGTGGCCACGAGCGCCGGTTCGGCGGCCGGGTACGGTATCAGCGCCGCACGGATCGCGGCATCGAGTTGCGCGGCCGTCACGCCTGCGCGAAAACCAATGCCGAGCGCGACACGCATCATGCGCCGCCGCCAAGCGCGGCACGTACCGCGGGATCGTCGGCGAACGCCGCGACGCGGCCGATCACGACGATCGCCGGCGAACCGATGCCGGTCGTGCCGATGCGCTCGACGAGCGTGTCGAGCGTCGCGAGCACGTGGCGTTGTTCGGGGCGCGTCGCGTTCTCGATCGCCGCGCACGGCGTCTCGCCGGGCAGGCCGCCTTCGCGCAGCGCCGTTGCGATCGCGTCGAGCCGGCGGATGCCCATGTAGATGACGATCGTCATGCGCGTGGCCGCGAGCGCGCGCCAGTCGGGTTCGTCGGCGCCCGCGCCGTGGCCCGTGACGAAGATCACGCCCTGCGCGTCGCCGCGCTGCGTGACCGGGATGCCGATTGCGGCCGGCGCGGCGATGCCCGCGGTGACGCCATTCACGACCTCGACCGGGAATCCCGCCGCGCCGAGCGCGGCCAGTTCCTCGCCGCCGCGGCCGAACACGAACGGATCGCCGCCCTTGAGCCGCGCGACGCTGCGGCCCGCGCGCAGATGCGCGAGCATCGCGGCGACGATCGTCTCCTGCGGCGTCGACGCATGACCGCCGCGCTTGCCGACGTGCTCGATGTGCGCATCGGCGCGCGCATGGCGCAGCACGTCGGGATTCACGAGATCGTCGACGAGCAGCACGTCCGCCGCGCCGATCGCGTGGACGGCCTTGAGCGTCAGCAGGTCGGCGTCGCCGGGGCCGGCGCCGACGAGCCAGGCGCGGCTCATCGGGCGCGGCACGGCGCGCACCGTGTCGTCACAGTGGAAAAGGGCAGGCGGGCGGCACGGCGGCGGCCAGCGGACAGGAAAACCATGGCGGATCGAACGAAGCCCGCGCGGACGCGGGCGGAATGCGCACCTCATCCGTCCCCCGCGGATCGGGCGTTCGGCGAGCGTCGGGCTCGCCCCTTGCGTCGGCCGGTATCCGGGCTGGCCGCTTGCCAGGCCGCAGCCTTCCCGCCCGGCTGACGGGCAGTGGCATCGTGGGCGGCCTGGGCGCGTGCGCGGGGAAGCGCGTCGCGCGGGCGGCGTACCGTTGCGGGGACAGCACAGGCCGGGCGGTGGTCCGCCTCCTGTTTCCCGTTTAACTGCAGGCGCGGAATGCGCATGCGAGCACCGAACGCGGCGCTACGATAGCACAGCGACTCCCCCGCGCGAACCGCCGCGCCCGGCTTCCGGCCATGCGCGGCAGCCATCCGGAACCGGGCCCGGCGGCCCGCTCCGCCTTGACGCTCCCCGCACCGCCGCCTACACTCGCACGCGTTTTGGTGCTCGCGCGCGCCGCTCCGGTGCGCGCAGTTAAACGGGAAACAGGGAGCCTGCCTGCGCCGCAGTCGAGCCAACCTGTGCTGCCCCCGCAACGGTAAGCGAACGCGTCGCGCGCATGCGCCACGCAACGCCGCTTCGCCGCATGCCACGCGCATGCGGACGACCGCCACTGGATGCCGCGCGCATCCGGGAAGGCGAAGCGGCGTGTTCGTCAGCCCGGATACCGGCCGAAACGTTGGGGTTCAGCGCCGCGGGGAGGCGGCGCATCGTCCACGGCCGCAGCAGGCCCGACGCCCGCGTGTTGCCCGATTCCTCCACCGATCCGTCTCCGCGCGAACCCGCGCCGGCCGGCGTGGCGAATGGCAAGCAGCGCGAGCGGGGCCGGCGGCAGCCGTGTTGGCATTCACGATGTCGACCGTTCGCAAGGAAGCACCATGTCCGATTCGTCGTCCCGCCCGTCCCGCGACTGTCCGTCCGGATCGCGCGGCGGCATGCCCGCGATCCGCCAGACGAACTGCCACGCCGCCATCGACGCGACGATCCCGGGCTGATTCCATTTTCGACACAGGACCTACCATGACCCTACGCAAGCTTCCCGTCACGATCGTCACGGGCTTTCTCGGCAGCGGCAAGACGACGCTGATGCGCCACATCCTGCAGCACGCCGAAGGCCGCCGCATCGCGGTGATCGTCAACGAATTCGGCGAGCTCGGCATCGACGGCGAAATCCTCAAGGGCTGCGGCATCGGCTGCGAGGATGCCGAAGGCGCGCAGGGCGAAGCGGCGGGCCAGCTGTACGAACTCGCGAACGGCTGCCTGTGCTGCACCGTGCAGGAAGAGTTCTATCCGGTGATGGAAGCGCTCGTCGAGCGCCGCGCGGACATCGACCACGTGCTGATCGAGACGTCGGGCCTCGCGCTGCCGAAGCCGCTCGTGCAGGCGTTCAACTGGCCGACGATCCGCAACAGCTTCACGGTCGACGCGGTCGTGACCGTGGTCGACGGGCCGGCCGCCGCCAGCGGCCAGTTCGCGGAAAACCCGCAGGCCGTCGACGCGCAGCGCCGCGCCGATCCGAACCTCGACCACGAATCGCCGCTGCACGAGCTGTTCGCCGATCAACTGTCGTCCGCCGATCTCGTGATCGTGAACAAGGCCGATCTCGTCGGCGACGCCGAGTTCGCGCAGATCGAAACCGCGATCCGCGAAGAAATCCCGCCGCAGGTGAAGATCGTGCGCGCGACGCGCGGCGAGCTCGACCTCGCGATGCTGCTCGGCCTCGAATCGGCATCGGAAGAATCGATCCACCTGCGTCACGACCATCACGGTTCGGCCGACGACGGCGATCACGATCACCATCACGACGATTTCGACTCGGTGGTCGTGTCGGGCGACGCCGGCACGCGCGAAGCGACGATCGCCGCGCTGCAGCGCGTCGTCGAGGCACACACGATCTATCGCGCGAAAGGCTTCGCCGCGCTGCCCGGCGCGCCGATGCGGCTCGTGATCCAGGGCGTCGGCCGCCGCTTCGACAGCTATTTCGACCGTCGCTGGCAGGACGGCGAAACGCGCGCGAGCCGCTTCGTGCTGATCGGCGAAGATCTCGACGCGGCCGCGCTGCAACGTGCGTTCGACGCCGCGTGCGCGGCCGAGCCGCAACAGGCGTAACGCACGATGCATCTGCTGCGCACCACGCCGGGCGGCTTCGTCGACGATACGCAGGGCGTCGTCCGGATCGACCAGCAACCGGCCGACATCGTGATCCTGAGCTCGGCCGACACGACGCTGTCGCTCCTCGCGAGCGTCGTGCCGCATCTGCCGGCCGGCTTCCCGAGCGTGCGGCTCGCGAACGTCACGTTCCTGCGGCAGCCGGCGTCGGTCGACTTCTACGTCGACGACGTGCTGCAGCATGCGAAGTCGGTCGTGATCGATCATCTCGGCGGCGAGGCGTACTGGCCGTACGGAATCGAGCAGGCCGTGTCGCTCGCGTCGAAGCGCGGGCAGCAGCTCGCGATGTTCTCGGGCGACCTGCAGGAAGACCCGAACCTCGTCGCGAAGAGCACCGTCGCGCCCGATCTGTGCCGGCTGTGGTGGCGCTACCTGCGTGAGGGCGGCGTGCACAACGCCGAGGCGCTGCTGCGCAGCATTGCATTCCACACGCTCGGGTTCGGCGAAGAACCCGAATTGCCGCGCCCGCTGCCGGCCGCCGCGCTGTATCACCCGGCGCGCGACCGTGCGAGCGCTGACGACTGGCGGCCGCGCTGGACGCCCGGCGCGCCCGTCGTCGCGATCCTGTTCTATCGCGCGCACTGGCAGGCCGCGAACACGGCCGTGTTCGACGCGCTCGCCGAGGCGCTCATCGAGGAAGGGCTGAATCCGCTGCCGATCGCGGTCACGTCGCTGAAGGATGCGGTGAGCCGCGAAGTCATCACGCAGCTCTGCGACTCGCACGATGTCGCACTCGTGCTGAACACGACCGCATTCGCGGCGGGCGCGATCGACAGCCCCGAACACGACGTGCTCGCCGGCGACGCGCCGGTACTGCAGGTGATCCTGTCCGGCGGCAATCGCGACGCGTGGGTGGCCGACAACCAGGGCCTGCATGCGCGCGATATCGCGATGCACATCGCGCTGCCCGAGGTCGACGGGCGCATCGTCACGCGCGCGGTGAGCTTCAAGGGGCTCGCGTACCGCTGCCCGCACACCGAGGTCGACGTCGTGCGCTACCAGCCGGATGCCGAGCGGATCGCGTTCGTCGCGGCGCTCGCGCGCGGCTGGTGCCGGCTGCGCACGCTCGACCACGCCGACAAGCGCGTCGCGCTGATTCTCGCGAACTATCCGCAAAGCGAAGGCCGGATCGGCAACGGGGTCGGGCTCGACACGCCGGCGTCCGCGCTGCGCGTGCTCGCGGCGCTGCGCGACGCGGGCTACGCTGTGGCCGACTTGCCGCCCGACGGCGACGCGCTGATCGCGCGGCTCACAGAAGGCGTGACCAACGACGCGGCCGTGCATGCGTTGCGGCCCGCATTCCAGAGTTTCCCGCTGGCCGACTACGTCGCGCGTTTCGCGCGGCTGCCGGCGGCCGTGCGCGATGCGCTGAACGAACGCTGGGGGCCGCCCGAAGCCGACCCGACACTGCGGCAAGGGCGCTTCACGATTGCCGGCTGGCGCGCGGGCAACGTCTTCGTCGGCATCCAGCCGTCGCGCTCGCGCGGTGAAAACGACTACGCGAGCTACCACGACGCGGATCTCGTGCCGCCGCATGCGTATCTCGCGTTCTATTTCTGGCTGCGCGATGCGTATCGCATCGACGCGGTGATCCACCTCGGCAAGCACGGCAACCTCGAATGGCTGCCGGGCAAGAGCGTCGCGCTGTCCGACGCGTGCTGGCCCGACCTGACGCTCGGGCCGCTGCCGCACCTGTATCCGTTCATCGTCAACGATCCGGGCGAGGGCAGCCAGGCGAAGCGCCGCGCGCAGGCCGTGATCATCGATCACCTGATGCCGCCGCTCACGCGCGCGGAAAACTACGGCCCGCTGCAGGATCTCGAGCGACAGGTCGACGAATACTACGAAGCGCTGATGGTCGATGCGCGGCGCGCGAAGCTGCTGCGCAAGACGATCCTCGCGACGATCGCCGAGCACCGGCTGCACGACGAACTGAGCGTGTCGCCGCCGCGCGATACGGGCGACGAGGACGCGCTGCTCACGCGCGTCGACGCGTGGCTGTGCGAACTGAAGGAAGCGCAGATCCGCGACGGGCTGCATGTGTTCGGCGAGTCGCCGATCGATCGTCAGCGGCGCGACACGCTGCTCGCGCTTGCGCGCTTTCCGGTGGGCGACGGCAAGGATGCGCGCGCCGGGCTGATCGGTGCGCTCGCACGCGATCTCGCGCTCGGCGATGACTTCGATCCGCTCGCGGCCGACTGGGCCGCGCCGTGGGTTGGCCCGCGTCCGGCGATCCTGCTGGCGCTCGACGCATCGCCGTGGCGCCATGCGGGCGATACGCGCGAGCGGCTCGAACGGCTCGCGCAGCAATGGCTCGACGGGCTGTGTGCAGCGGACGGCGGCAACACCGGCACCGACTCGACACCGCCCGGCGATTGGCCGCACACGCTCGCCGTGATCGAACGCGTCCGCGCGACGCTGCTGCCCGCGCTCGACGCGTGCGGCGGCGAGGAAATGCGTCAGCTGCTGCGCGGGCTCGACGGCCGCTTCGTGCCGCCGGGGCCGAGCGGATCGCCGTCGCGCGGCCGCCCCGACGTGCTGCCGACCGGCCGCAATTTCTATTCGGTCGACACGCGCGCGGTGCCGACGCAGGCCGCGTGGTCGCTCGGCCTGAAATCCGCGCAGCAACTGATCGAGCGCCATCTGCAGGATCACGGCGACTATCCGCGCGCGATCGGCCTGTCGGTTTGGGGCACGGCGACGATGCGCACGGGCGGCGACGACATCGCGCAGGCGTTCGCGCTGCTGGGCGTGCGGCCGAAATGGGCGCACGGCAGCCACCGCGTGACCGACTTCGAGATCCTGCCGATCGAGATCTTCGACCGGCCGCGCATCGACGTGACGCTGCGCGTGTCGGGCTTCTTCCGCGACGCGTTCCCGAACCTGATGCACCTGTTCGACGCGGCCGTGCAGGCGGTGGCCGCGCTCGACGAGCCCGAGGCGCTGAACCCGATCCGCGCGCGCATCGAGCGCGAACGCGAGAAATGGGTCGCGCAGGGCATGGCGCCGGACGAAGCGCGACGCCGTGCCGGCTGGCGCGTATTCGGCGCGCGGCCGGGCAGCTACGGCGCGGGCCTGCAGGACCTGATCGACCAGCGCCGCTGGCAGACCGACGCGGATCTCGCCGATGCCTACCGCCAGTGGGGCGGCCATGCGTACGCACAGAACAGCGCGGGCGATGCCGCGGCCGACGTGTTCGGCGAGCGGCTCGCGACGATCGACGTCGTCGTGCAGAACCAGGACAGCCGCGAGCACGACATCCTCGATTCGAACGACTACTACCAGTTCCAGGGCGGGATGACGGCGGCCGTGCGGCATCTGTCCGGGCAGCAGCCGAGCATCTATCACGGCGACCACGCGAACCCGGTCGCGCCGAAGATGCGCACGCTGCGCGAGGAAATCGCGCGCGTGATCCGCTCGCGCGTCGTCAACCCGAAATGGCTCGACGGCGTGAAGCGCCACGGTTACAAGGGCGCGGCCGAGCTGGCCGCGACGGTCGACTACCTGTACGGCTATGACGCGACCGCGCGCGTGCTGTCCGACCACCAGTACGCGCTCGTCGCCGACGCGTACCTGTTCGACGACGCCACCCGCGCGTTCCTCGAACGGCACAATCCGAAGGCGCTGCACGGCATCTGCGAACGCTTCGTCGAGGCGATGCAGCGCGGCCTGTGGCAGCAGCCGGGCGACTATCGCGAACGGATCGAAGCGGTCTGGCTCGCGAGCGAACAACTCCAGGAAGGGGGACGGCGATGACCGATCCGACGATGCACCGCGCCCGCGCGGTTTTTCCGTTTGCGGCGCTCGTCGCGCAGGATGCGCTGCAGCAGGCGCTGCTGCTCGCCGCGATCGACCCGTCGCTCGGCGGCGTGCTCGTGAGCGGGCCGCGCGGCACCGCGAAATCGACCGCGGCGCGCGGCCTCGCGGAGCTGTTGCCCGAAGGGCAGTTCGTCACGCTGCCGCTGTCGGCGAGCGACGAGCAGGTGACGGGTACGCTCGATCTCGCGCATGCGCTCGCTGAAAACGGCGTGCGCTTCCGCCCGGGCCTGCTTGCGCGGGCGCACCTCGGCGTGCTGTACGTCGACGAAGTGAACCTGCTCGCCGACGGGCTCGTCGACACGCTGCTCGACGTCGCCGCGAGCGGCGTGAACATCGTCGAGCGCGATGGCGTGTCGCACGCGCACGATGCGCGCTTCGTGCTCATCGGTACGATGAATCCGGAGGAGGGCGAGCTGCGTCCGCAATTGCTCGACCGCTTCGGTCTGATGGTCGAGCTGGAGAACTGCTTCGACGCCGCACAGCGCGAGCGGATCGTGAAGGCGCGGCTTGCATTCGATCTCGATCCGGATGCGTTTCGCGCACGTCATGCCTCCGCGCAATGCGAACTCGGCGACCGGATTCGCGCGGCACGCGCACGGCTCGCGGCGCTCGATTTCGACGATGCGGTCCATGCGCGTGTCAGCGCGCTGTGCATCGACGCGGCTGTCGACGGGCTGCGTGCCGATCTCGTGATGCTGCGCGCGGCGCGTGCGCTCGCCGCGCTGGAGCAGGCCGACGCGGTGACGGTGTCGCATGTGGAGCGGGTGGCCGACGCGGTGCTGCGGCATCGGCGCCACGCGGGGACGCCGTCCTCGTCCAGCGCGCCGCAACCCGGCGACGAACGTGACGGTCGCTCTGCGCCCGATGCGCGCGAGCGCCCCGATGATGCGTCGGATGTGGCGAAGAATGATGCCACGGCATCCCAGGGCGACTGGGGCTACCTGCCACCCGAGCCGGCCGGGTTGCGCGACGTGAAAGGCGTGGTGCCGCTGCCGCTAAAAAAACGCTGAGCCATCGAGCCGGCGCCGCCGCGGACACCGCCCGCGGTCCTCGATGGCAATCAGGCGCAGCCGCGCGCGTGCCGGGCACGGTGCGCGCCGGCACGGCCGTGGCGTGGCCGGCGACGCTCGCCGCGAAGCGCGGCGGCCCGCTGCGTCGCGACCATCTGCGCTTCCGCAAACGCGCCGGCACGCCGGACGCACTGCATTGCTTCGTGCTCGACTGCTCGGCGTCGATGCTGTCGCACGAGCGGCTCGCGTTGGCGAAGGGGCTGATCGTCGCGTATTTCGACCAGGCCGCGCGCGACCGTGTCGAAACCGCGCTGATCTGTTTCGGCGGCAATGGCGCCGCGCGCCGCTTCGGCCCGGCCGTGCCGCGCTGGTGGAATGCGCGCTGGCTCGAACCGGTCGAAGGCGGCGGCGGCACGCCGCTCGCGGACGGCATCGCGGCCGCCGCGCAATTGCTCGCACGCGCGGCGCGGCGCGCGCCGGCCAAGCAGCGCTGGCTGTGGGTGTTGTCCGACGGACGCACGCGCGAGGCGCCCGCGAAACCCGCAGCGGCCGATCACGTCGTGTTCGTCGACTTCGACGACGCGGCCGTGCGGATCGGGCAGGGCGCCCGGCTGGCCGCGGGGTGGGGCGCGCAGTGGGTGACGGCCGACGCGCTGTGCACGGGCCGCGCCGGCTGATGGCCGGCCGGCGGTGCGCTATGATCGCCGTTTCTGCTTCAACCCATTGGAACAACCCGCCATGCAAGTACTGGTCGATGCCGACGCGTGTCCCGCCGTCATCAAGGACATGCTGTTTCGCGCCGCGCGTCGTGCCGAAATCAGCGTGACGCTGGTCGCGAACCAGTTTCTGCGCACGCCGCCGTCGCCGTTCATCAAGGCGGTGCAGGTACCGGCCGGCTTCGACGTGGCCGATGCGCGCATCGTCGAGCTGGTGGAAGCGGGCGACCTCGTGATCACCGCCGACATTCCGCTGGCCGCCGCCGTGCTCGACAAGGGCGCGCATGCGCTCGACCCGCGCGGCAACTGGTTCAGCCGCGAGAACATCGAGGAACGCCTGTCGACGCGCGCGATGATGGATCAGTTGCGCAGCGCGGGCATCGACACGGGCGGGCCGGCGCCGTTCAGCGCACGCGACGGCAAGGCGTTTGCCTCGCAGTTCGACCGGTTCCTGGCGCGACAGGGCAAGCCTTGAGGTTGCGTCGCGGCGGCCGCGTGTCGTGATCGCCCTGCGTGGGGCTGCCCCTGCGCGCCATGCGCTGCATCACCGAATCCGCGTTGAATCGCACGCATCGCCCATGCGCGGATGCAGGTTCGTGCCGGCGCTGTTATCGTGGCGGAAACCACAACACAGCATAGGAGCGCACGCGTGTCACCGACTCAACTTCTCGTTCCGACCTTCACCCAGATGCTGCGCGCGCAGTCCGCGTGGCTCGACAAGGCTGCCGCACACCGCGAGGCCGCGGGCGACGCGCCCGACGCGGCGATGTTGCTGAAGCTGGCGCCCGACATGTATCCGCTCGCGGCACAGGTGCGCTTCTCGTGCTTCCAAGCGATGGAGCCCATCCACCGGCTGCGCGACGAATCGCTGCCGGCCGCGCTGCTCGCATTGCGCGAGGCGGGATGGCATGCGGATGCGCAGCCCGGCACGCTCGCCGACGCGCAGGCGATCATCGCCGGCACGCTGACCTTTCTCGGCGACCTCGCGCCGGATGCGCTCGATGGCGGTGCCGCGCGGCCGATCGCGCTCGACATGCCGAACGGGATCGCGTTCGACATGACGGGCGAGCAGTACGCGCGCGACTGGGCGCTGCCGCAGTTCTACTTCCATGCGATCGCCGCTTACGCGATCCTGCGCCACCACGGCGTCGAACTCGGCAAGGCCGACTACGTGCCGCACATGCTCGCGTACGTCCGGCCGGGCACGATTCCGCAAGGTTGAGCCGGCCGGCGCCGGGCAAACGCGAAGCGACATGACGCGGGCACTCTTCATCTGCAGCCGCAACCGGCTGCGCAGCCCGACGGCCGAGGCGGTATTCGCCGCGTGGCCTGGCGTCGAAACCGACTCCGCGGGCCTCGCGCCCGATGCGGACACGCGCGTGTCCGCCGAGCAGCTCGACTGGGCCGACGTCGTATTCGTGATGGAGCGTGCGCACAAGGCGAGGTTGGCGGCGCAATTCGGCGCGCATCTGCGGCACAAGAAGATCGTGTGCCTCGACATTCCCGACCGTTACGCTTACATGCAGCCGGAACTCGTCACGTTGCTCGAACGCAAGGCCGGCCCGTTGCTGCGCGCGTGACCGGCGCGGGTGACAGGGATGTCAGCGCAGCCGGCCGTTCGCGATCGCCGAGAAACAGTCGAGGCGCAGCAACTCGATGATCTTGCGCGTCGGCACGCTCGCACGCAGCGTGTCGAGCCGGTCGACGGTGAACCACTTGCAGCGGGCGATCTCGTTGCTCGCGCGCGGCGTCAGGTGCGCCGGCACGTCGGCCACGAACACGTGATGGAGCTTCGTCAGCCCGCCGAACTGCACCGCGTAGTCGAGCGCGAGCCCCTCCAGCCGGGTTTCCTCGGCAAGCTCCCGCAATGCAGCATCGAGCGGCGTTTCACCACGCCGGATCGTGCCGCCCGGCAGCGACCAGCGCGACGCGGTGCGGGCGACCAGCAGCACGCTGCTGCGCTGACGGCACACGATCGTGGCGCGTTCCTTGATGACGGCGAGAGTGTCCAGCCCGGTACTCATGTTCGGTAAAACAGGTGCTGAATCGTGGAGAAAAATGCGTGTCGGCGGCGCGTTCCCGGCAGCAGGCCGCAACGGCGTACAGGCACCCCGCACCGATCTTAGCGGCCGTTCATGACAGTTCCATGCACGCCTTCGCGGGACAAACGACGGCTCAAGCGTGCGTATAGATGCCGCTGCGCGCGGGCTTCGCGTGGCGCGACTGGCGGCGCTTGTGAACGGCACGCCGATGGTGGGACGGCGGCGGCGTGACGTGCCGGCGCGCGGGCGCGGGCCGTGCGGTCGGTGAAGCCGACTGCGGCGATCCGCCCGGCATCCCGGTCTGTCCCTCGCCGAAATGGAACGTCTGGGTTTGCGCGTGTCCGACGCCCAGCGTCGAAGCCAGCATGAAGGCCGCCAGCAGCATCCGTTTCATGAATGATCCGTCCGATTTTTTGAGATGAAGATTGCACGCCAGCTTAGCGAAAGGCGGGACGCCACCGCAACTGGCCCGTGTTCGGTGCGGCTCCCACTTGCGCGCGGCGGTGCCGTCCGCTGCGCCTCAGGGTGCCGCCGGGGTTGACAACGAAATTCCTGGGTGTGAATATAAATTCATGCACAAGAATTATTCGCCGAATCCGGAAGGCCGCGCCCAAGCGCCGGGACTGCCGGGACCGGCAGTCCGATCAACCGGAACCAGGAGCGGGACGCATGGCGGAACACGAGCAGCAGGGCGCGTTGGCGGGATTGCGCATCATCGATCTGTCGCGGGTGCTGGGGGGGCCGTATGCCACGCAGATCCTGGCCGACCACGGCGCGGAGGTGATCAAGGTCGAACCGCCGTCCGGCGACGAGACGCGCACCTGGGGCCCGCCGTTCGACGGTGATACCGCGTCGTACTTCCTCGGCGTGAACCGCAACAAGCTCGGCATCGCGCTCGACCTGACGCAACCGGCCGACCGCGAGCGGCTGCTCGGCCTGCTCGAACATGCGGACGCGATCGTCGAGAACTTCAAGATCGGCACGATGGAGCGCTGGGGGCTCGGCTTCGACGCGCTGCATGCGCGGTTTCCGCGCCTCGTCCATTGCCGCGTGTCGGGCTTCGGCGCGGACGGCCCGCTCGGCGGGCTGCCCGGCTACGACGCGGCCGTGCAGGCGCTCGCGGGGCTGATGAGCGTCAATGGCGAAGCCGGTGGCGCGCCGCTGCGGGTCGGCGTGCCGATCGTCGATCTCGTCACCGGGCTGAACGCGGCGCTCGGTGTGCTGATGGCATTGCGTGAGCGCGACGCGAGCGGCCGCGGCCAGTTCGTCGAATCGACGCTGTTCGACTGCGCGCTGTCGATCCTGCATCCGCATACGCCGAACTTCTTCCATTCGGGGAATGCGCCGGTGCGCACCGGCAACGCGCATCCGAACATCACGCCGTACGACAGCTTTCCGACGGCGAGCGTCGATATCTTTCTGGCGGTTGGCAACAACGGGCAGTTCGCGGGCTTGTGCGACGTGCTCGGCACGCGCGACTGGCTCGACGATCCGCGTTTCGCGGACAACCGCGCGCGCAGCGCGAATCGCGCCGCACTGCGCACGCTGCTCGAAACGGCGCTGGCCGGACACGACGGCGCGGTGCTCGCCGAGCAGCTGATGCGCCGCGGCGTGCCGTGCGCGCCGGTGCTCGGGCTCGACGCGGCGCTCGACCATCCGCATGTCGCGCATCGGCAGATGAAAGTCGAGCTGGGCCGGCATCGTGGCATCGCGTCGCCGATCAAGCTCGGCCGCACGCCGGCCACGTACCGGCGGCCGCCGCCCGCGCTGAACGAACACGCAGCGCAGGTGTTCGCCGACGCGGACGCGTGCGACCACGACACACGCCGGGACTGACCGGCATCGCGGCCGCCGCCCGTGTCGCGCGCCCGACGGCGCCGTACGATCACGCGTGCCGCACGACCCTTCGAACACCATGCCGGGCGCCTGCACAGGCGCACCGACTGAAGAGGAGACGCATCATGCTTGCATGGATCGGCGCGATCGCCATCGTCGCGCTGTTCGGCCTGATCATCACGAAGCGGCTGTCGCCGCTCGTCGCGCTGATCGTCGTGCCGGTAGCCGCGTCGCTCGCGGCCGGGTTCGGACTCGCGACCGGCAAGTTCATCGTGCACGGCGTACAGAACATCGGCCCGATCGCCGGGATGTTCGTTTTTGCGATTCTTTTTTTCGGAATCCTCACCGACGCCGGGATGCTCGATCCGATCATCGCGGGCGTGCTGCGCGTGATCGGCTGCCATCCGCCGCGTATCGTGATGGGCTCGGCGCTGCTCGCGCTGCTGATCCATCTCGACGGCTCGGGCGCCGTCACGTTTCTCGTCACGCTGCCCGCGATGATGCCGCTCTATACGCGGCTCGGGATGGATCGCCGCATCCTCGCGTGTGTCGCGTCGATGGCGGCCGGCGTCAATTTCCTGCCGTGGGTCGGGCCGATGCTGCGCGCGTCGGCGGCGCTGCACATTCCCGGCTCCGCGATCTTCATGCCGATGATTCCGGTGCAGATCGTCGGGCTGGTGTTCGTGTTCGGCACCGCCTACGTGCTCGGCGTGCGCGAGGCGAAGCGGCTCGGGCTCGATCGTGCCGGCGCGGCGTCGCTCGCGATCGCGCCACGGGCGCTGACCGATGCCGAGCGCGCGTTGCGCCGGCCGGAGCGCTTCCGGATCAATCTCGTGCTGACGCTCGTCGTGCTCGTCACGCTCGTGTCGGGCATCGTCGACCCGATGGTGATGTTCATGCTCGGCACGGTCGCCGCGCTCGTGATCAACTACCCGGACGTGCAGGCCCAGCGCGAACGGATCGATGCGCATGCCAAGGCCGCGCTGATGATGGCGAGCGTGCTGCTCGCGGCCGGCGCGTTCACCGGCATCATGTCCGGCACCGGGATGCTGAAGGCGATGGCGGACGTGGTCGTCGCACACGTGCCGGTCGAGCATGCGCGCCACATGCCGTTCGTGCTCGGGTTGCTGTCGATGCCGCTCAGCCTGCTGTTCGACCCCGATTCGTTCTACTTCGGCGTGCTGCCGGTGCTCGCCGAAAGCGCGAAGCTGCTCGGCGTGCCGCCGATCCAGATGGCGCTGGCCGCGCTGCTCGGCCAGATGACGACCGGCTTTCCGGTGAGCCCGCTCACGCCCGCGACGTTCCTGATCGTCGGCCTGACCGGCGTCGAGCTGGCCGAGCACCAGAAATTCACGATTCCGTTCCTGTTCGCCGCCACCGTGCTGATGGTGTTCGCCGCCGTGATCGTGGGCGTGTTTCCGTTGTGAGCGTGCGAGACCTGCCGCTTCGTGCCGGCACGCCCGGCAAAGGGGCGTCGTTCGGAGCGGAAACTCCGGCGCCGCCTGTCGCTTTCTTGAGAGCGGCGCGACCGCTCACCTTTTTCCGGGAGTGCATGCCATGCAGTTCGACCTGACCGATGACCAGCGCGCGATCGAAAGCGCGATCGAGAAAATCTGCGCGCGCTTCGGCGACGACTACTGGCTCGAACGCGATCGCGCGGGCGGGTTTCCGGCCGATTTCCACGCGGCGCTCGCCGAAGCCGGCTGGCTCGGCATCGCGATGGACCCGGCCCATGGCGGCGCCGGGCTCGGCATGACCGAGGCCGCGCTGATGATGCGCACGATCAGCGCATCGGGCGCGGGCCTGTCCGGCGCGTCGGCCGTCCACATGAACATCTTCGGGCTGAATCCGGTGCAGGTGTTCGGCAACGACGCGCAGAAGGCGCGCTTCCTGCCGCCGCTGATCGCCGGGCGCGACAAGGCGTGCTTCGCGGTGACGGAACCCGATGCGGGCCTCGACACCACGCACCTGACCACGCAGGCGCGCCGCGACGGCAATCATTACGTGCTGAGCGGGCGCAAGATCTGGATCTCGACCGCGCAGGTCGCGAACAAGATGCTGATCATCGCGCGCACGACACCGCTCGACCAGGTCGCGAAGCCGACCGACGGGCTGAGCCTGTTCTATACCGACCTCGACCGCTCGCGTGTCGAGGTGCGCGAGATCGAGAAGATGGGCCGCAAGGCGGTCGATTCGAACATGCTGTTCATCGACAACCTGCGCGTGCCGGAAGGCGACCTGATCGGCAACGAGGGCGACGGCTTCCGCTACCTGCTGCACGGGCTGAATCCCGAACGGATCCTGATCGCCGCGGAGGCGATCGGGCTCGGGCAGGCCGCGCTGCGCCGCGCGACGCAGTACGCGTGCGAGCGCGTCGTGTTCGGCCGGCCGATCGGGCAGAACCAGTCGATCCAGCATCCGCTCGCGCAGGCGTGGATGCAGCTCGAGGCCGCGTGGCTGATGGTGATGAAGGCCGCGACGCGCTACGACGCGGGGCAGTCGTGCGGCGCGGAGGCCAACGCCGCGAAATACCTCGGCGCGGAAGCCGCGTTCCAGGCCTGCCAGACGGCGGTCGCGACGCACGGCGGAATGGGCTATGCGAAGGAATACCATGTCGAGCGCTACCTGCGCGAGTGTATGATTCCGAGGCTCGCGCCCGTGAGTCCGCAACTGATCCTGTGCTACATCGCGGAGAAGGTGCTCGGGCTGCCGAAGTCGTACTGACCGGTCCGCCCAGGCGGCCGGCCCGGTGCGCGGTTTCCCGTTCCGATTCAAGCCCTCGTCATGGACGTCAAACTCGTTGCCCGCACGCTCGACCTGTTCGAGCTGTTCGCCGCCGAACGGCGGCCGCTGCCGCTCACCGAACTCGCGCGCCTGCTCAATGTGCCGGCGTCGAGCTGCCTCGCGATGGCGCGCACGCTCGTGAGCCGCGGCTACCTGTACGAAGTGCGCAAGCGCGGCGGCTACTACCCGACGCGCCGCCTGCAGACGCTCGCCGCCGCGATCGACGCGACCGACCCGGTCGTCGACATCGTCCATCCGCATCTCGTCGCGCTGCGCGACGCGAGCCGCGAGACGGCCGTGCTCGGCAAGATCCAGGGGGTGTCCGTCACGTATCTCGACGTCGTCGAATCGGAGCAGGCGATCCGCTATACGCGCGCGCCGGGCGAACTGCGCCCGCTGCATGCGAACTCGATCGGCAAGGCGATCTTCGCGGAACTGGCCGGCGACGCGCAGCAGGCGCTCGGCGCGCAGTTGCCGTTCGAGCGCTTCACCGATGCGACGGTGGCGGATCTACCCGCGCTCGTCGCGCAAACCGCCCGGTTTCGCGAACTCGGCTGGGCCGAGAACTTCGGCGAGAGCGCGCCCGAGCTGTCGGCGATCGCGGTTGCGTTGACGCTCGACGGCGACTGGTACGGGCTGTCGGTGGTCGGGCCGACCGAGCGGATTCGCCAGCATCGCGACACGCATGCGGCGCTGCTCGTCGACGCGAAGGCCAGGCTGCTGGCCGAGCACGCGCGCGACTGAAAGCGGGCAGGGCGCGCCGACCAACGGGCCGTCCGGCGGCGATCCGGTAGCGGGCGATCGCCGTGAACGGCCCCCGATGCACAGGCCTCGCGCCTAGCGACGGCCGCTACGCCACATCACGACTTCACCCACACACCGCCCGCACTCGGGTTGTCGCCTTGCGTCCACCATTTCGCGCAGTATTTCGCGCCCTGGTACATCACGCAGGTGCCGCCTGAATACGCGGTGGTTGCCGACCACGTGGGCGTGCCGCCGCCGACCACTTTCCACACGGCGGCCTGGCCGGGCACGTCGCCCTGCGTCCACCATTGCGCCTGGTACGTCGTGCCCTGATAGGTGACCGTCGCGCCGGCCGTATAGACCTGGCCGGCCGCCCAGGGCGCGCCCGGCTGCGGCGTGCCGCCGTCCGAGCCGCCGCCGTAGTTCGGATCCTGCGTGACGCCCGCACCCCACTTGCCGTCGAGCCGCTTGAAGATCGTCGCGAACGCGTACGGCTGCTGCGCGACGCCCGAGCAGGTCGGCGACGCATACGCGCCGCCCGACGGGCAGGCCTGATCGCGGCCGACCGACCAGTTGCCGAAGAAGCCGTAGCCGTTGCTGACGGCCGCGTTCAGCACGCTTTGCGCGTTCGCGAGCGTGAAGGTTTCGCCTTGGACGTCGTTCACGCCGATCATCGGCGTGACGCCGACCATCTGCCAGAGCTGCGCGTTGGTCTTCGGCTGGCCGGCCGACTTGAAGGCCGTATCGAGCTGCGAGTACAGCGCCTGCGCGGCACTGATCGCGGCCGCGCCCATGTCGAGGTTCGCGGGGCCGTAGTCCATCGCCATCACGTTCACCGCATCGAACACGGTCTTGTTCGAGATCGCCGCATTGACGACGTTCAGGCCGTCCTGCGTGAGCCCGGTCGGCATCGTCGGCAGCGTCAGCGTGACGTGCAGCGGCTTGCCTTTCGCCGCGTAGCTCGCCTGCAGTTGCGTGACCGCCTGGAAGTTGCGCGCGACCGCGGCCGTGTCCGTTTGCGACGCACCTTCGATGTCGAAGTCGACGTGCGTGAGGCCGTACGTGTCGATCACGGTCTGGTACGCGCTCGCCAGCGCGGGGACCGTCGTGCATGCCTGCATCAGCGGCGTGCCGTTCGCACCGCCGAACGACACGGCGACTTCACCGCCTTTCGCGCGATAGCTCGCGATCGACGTCGACAGCGCGGTCAGTAGGCCGCCGCTCGCGCCGTTGCCGATCGGCTGCACGCCGCCCCACGACGGCACACAGCCGTTGCCCGCGACCACGAACGCGAGCGTGAACTGCTGGATGCCTTGCCGGACGCCGATCTGGTCGACGAGCGGCGTCGGATAGAGCGTCACGTCGACATAGGGCGCATAGACACCGGCGCCCTGGGACACGCTCGCCACTGCAAGCAGGCAACCCGCTGCAAATGCGCGCGGGATGAAACGCGGCAACACATTGTTGTGCATTGTGTTCTCCAAGTGGAAGAGGGATACGCTGGCCCGCGTATCGCCGCCGGTCGGGCGACCGGGCATGCCCGGCCGACGGCGTGCCCATCTTGGAGGATTCGCGTCGAATAGTGAATAGTCAGGAGTTCTTTTTGTTATTTGATTCCCGATACGTAACGATCTTGCCGATTCGACACAGTTCCTGAATGCGTGACGCGGGTGATTTTTCCGATCGACCGGGTGAGGCCCGACGCGTGTCGTTCGTCGCGCTTCAAGCCGATGGCGGCTGCACGAGCGAGCGTGCCAGTGCGACGAAGCGCTCGACGCACACCGACGCGAACGGCTCGTTCCATGACACGATCTGCTCGACCGCGCGCGTGCCGGCAAGCGGCACGTAGACGACGCCCGGACGCTGCAGCGTCGCCGTGAAGCCCGGCACGATCGCGATCCCGCGTTCGGCGGCCACCAGCGACACGAGTGTCGTGATCTGTGCCGCAGTCGCGCCGATCCGCGGCGTGAATCCGGCTTGCGCGCACAGGTCGTGCAGTGCAGCGGTCAACGCCGAGCCGTAACCGGGCGGAAAGGTGACGAAGGTTGCGTGCGCAAGCGCCGCGACGTCGACGTTCGCACGGCCCGCGAGCGGATCGCCGGCCGGCACGGCCGCGACGAGCGGTTCGCGCGACACGACGAGCGATGCCACCGGCACGCCGGGCGCACCGTGCCACGCCCAGCCGAAACCGATGTCCATCGTGCCGTCCGCGATCTGCTGGCGCTGGCTCGCGGTCGCCGCCTCGCGGAACGTCAGCTCGACGTCGGGCATCGTCCGGCTCGCGACGCGGATGACGTCAGGGAACGTGTCGGACATCGGAATCGAACTCGCATAGCCGATCACGATTCGCCCGGCGATGCCTTGCGCGATCTTGCGCGCGCTCGCTTCGGCCTCGGCGGCCGCGCTGACGACGTGGCGCGCATGGTCGAGGAACGCGGCGCCTTCCGGCGTCAGTCGCACCGCACGCGTCGAACGCTCGAACAGCCGGACGCCGAGCTCGCTCTCGAGTGCGGCGATATGGCGCGTCAGCGGCGGCTGCGCGACCCGCAGGCGCAACGCGGCGCGGCCGAAGTGCAGTTCGTCGGCGACGACCACGAAATAGCGGAGGCGGCGCAGGTCGAGCATTGTTGTCGTTCCGGTATCAATGGCGTTTGAAAACGGTATTGGCGTGCACGCGGCGCACTCGTCAGACTGTCGGCATCGACGACCAGGCCGCTCCGATGAACGACAGGACCACGCGCATCGCGTTCTTTCTCTGCGGCTTCGCCGCGTTTCTCAATCTGTATTCGACGCAGGGAATCCTGCACGAACTCGCGGCCACCTTCGGCGTCAGCGCGGAGCGTGCGGGGCAGGGCGTGAGCGCCACCACGACGGCCGTCGCCATTATCGCGCCGTTCGTCGGCGTGCTGGCCGCGCGCATCGAGCGGCGCGTCGCGATCTCGCTCGCGGCGGTGGCCGTCGCGCTGCCGGTCGTGTGGTCCGCGCATGCGGGCAGTTTCGCGTCGTTCCTCGGCGCGCGCTTTGCCGCCGGTCTCGTCATGCCGTTCGTCTTCGCGCTGTCGATCGCCTATATCGCCGAGCGCTTCGATCGCGGCACGTCGGCCGAGATCAGCGCGCTATTCGTCGCCGGCACGACGCTCGGCGGTTTCGCCGGCCGCTTCGCGACCAACCTGATGACGTCGATCTGGGGCTGGCGGCATGCGCTCGACGTCGTCGCGGCGCTGTGTCTCGTCACGGGCGTCGCGATCTACGCGAGCCTGCCGGCGTCCGGCGCGATCGCGCGGCGCGTCGACCGCGGTGCGGATAGCGGTGCGGGGCCGTCCTGGCGCATCGTCACGCGCGGCCCGCTGCTCGCGTCGTTCGCGATCGGCGCATGCGTGCTCGCGTCGCAGGTCGCGGCGTTCACGTTCGTCGGCCTGCGCCTGGCCCGCGCGCCGTTCGGCTTCGGCACGGTCGGGATCGGTGCGATCTATGCGGTGTTTCTGGTGGCGGTGGTCGTGACCCCGCTGGCAGGACGCCTCGCGCGGCACCGCGGCCCGCGCGTGCCGGGGCTTGCGGCGGCCGCGCTCGCGATCGGCGGGGCGCTGCTCACGCTGTCCGACAACGTGCCGGTGATCCTGGCCGGCCTCGCGCTCAGCTCGACCGCGGTGTTCGTCGAACAGGCGTCGGCCAACACGTTCATCTCGCAGGCGGCGTCGAGCGCGCGCTCGACGGCGATCGGCATCTACCTGTCCTGCTATTACTTCGGCGGCAGCCTCGGCTCGATCCTGCCGGTGCCCGGCTGGCATCGGTGGGGATGGGCCGGCTGCGTCGCGTTCGTGGTCGCGGCGCAAGCGATCGTCGGCGTGCTCGTATACCGGTTCTGGCATGCCGACGGCGCAGCCGGCACCGCGCAGGCCGACGCAAGCAGCGTCACGCCGACGCGCTGACCGGGTTCAGCGATACCAGCGCGGCGTATAGACCCACTCGCGTGCGTTGCCGATCGCGAAGCACCGCGTCGTCGACGAGCCGACGATCACCATCGTGCGCATGTCGACCTGGTCGCTACGCAGCGCGCCGAGCGTCGTCGTCGTGAGCGTCGCGCCCGGCCGGCCGATGTCACGGCCGAGCACGACCACCGTATTGGCGTTGCGGTGCGCGCGCACGACATCGAGCGCGCGATCGAGCTGCCACGGCCGAGCACGCGAAATCGGGTTGTAGAACGCCATCACCAGATCGGCCTGCGCCGCGTGCCGCAGGCGCGTCTCGATCACGTCCCACGGCTTCAGGTTGTCCGACAGCGAGATCGCGCAAAAGTCGTGGCCAAGCGGCGCCCCGGCCTGCGCGGCCGTCGCGAGCGATGCCGAGATGCCGGGTTCCACGCGCAGGTCGACCGCGGCCCAGTGCGGATAGCGCGCTTCGTCGAGCGCTTCGAGCACGGCCGCGGCCATCGCGAACACGCCCGGGTCGCCCGACGACACGACCGCGACGCGCCGGCCCTCGGCGGCAAGCTCGAACGCATGGCGCGCGCGCTGCATTTCCTCGCGATTGTCGGTGCCGTGCACGCGCTGGTCGTCGCGGAACGGGCCGGCCATGTTCACGTAGGTCGTGTAGCCGAGGATGTCGGTCGCGTCCGAAAGCGCGGTGCGCGCGGCCGGCGTGAGCCAGTCGGCACCGCCCGGGCCGAGGCCGAGCACCGTCAGGCGGCCGCGCGCACGGCCGAGCGTGGCGGGATCGACCGGATGCGACGCGACCGCGCATGCGATGCCGTTCGTCGTGGCGCGCAGCGTGTGCGCGCCACGCAACGCGCGGCCGAGCAGGGTGGCCGCATCGTCTGTCGCATCAGCATCAGCGTCAGCGTCGGTATCGGCATCGACGAAGCGCAGCGGCACGTCGAGCGTTCTCGCGGCGTCTTCCAGCACGGCATCACCGATTTCCGATGCGGGCGCAACGATGGCCGCGAGCGCCAGCCGCGCGAGACCTTGCGCATCGAGCGCGGCGTCGATGCGCGCAGCGAGCGCTTCATCGCCGTGGATAGCCTGCGCATCGACACCGACCACCACGCTGCGCGGATGAATCACGAGTTCGTCGCGCGTACCACGCCAGGCATCGGGGGTCACGCGGATCGCATGCGCTGCCGCGTCGTCGCGCGGCAGCGCGACATCGTCGAGCCACGGCGCCGCGCCGTCGATGCGCGTCGATGCGCCCGCGAGCAGATCGGATACGAAGCGCTTGCCCTGCGCGAGATCGGCGAGCGCATAGCCTTCCGGCGGATTGAGCACGCACGCGCCGAAGCGCAGTTCGCCGCTCGTCGTGATCGCCGGTGCGACACCGACGCATGCGGCGATTTCCCGCGCGATCACGTTGACGCCCGTCAGCCCGCCCAGCAGCGGCACGACCGCCGAGCCGTCTTCCGCCACGGCGAGCACGGGCGGCTCGACGCCCTTGTCGGCGAGCGCGGGGGCGATGCAGCGGATCACGATGCCGGCCGCGCACAGCGCGACGATCGGCAGGCCGCGCGCATAGAGTTCGCGCAGGTGCGCGCCGAGATCGTCGAACGGCACATCGGCTGCGACGCGCGACGCGAGGCCATGCACGAGCGCCCCCGGATAACGCGCCTGGATGCGCCGCGCGGTATCGAGCGCGCCCGCGCCGAGAATCACGATCGCGGGCGGCGTGGTCATCCTTGCCATTTTTCCCCCGGCACGACGAGCAGCGAGAAATACGGCGACGCCATCGGGTCGACTTCGTCAAGCGGCACGATGCGCTGGCTCGCCATCGTCGCGCGCTCGACATACAGCGCGCGCTTCGCGAGCCCCAGCTCGTCGAGCACCCGCCGCACCTTGTCGAAATTGCGGCCGAGCTTCATCACGACGGCCGCGTCGGCCCGCGCAAGCCGCTCGCGCAGTTCGTGCTCGGGCAGCACGCCCGACAGCACCGACAGGCTCTGGTTGCGATAGACGAGCGGCTGGCCGAGCACCGCGGTACCGCCGAGCATCGCGCACACGCCGGGGATCACCTCGGTGTCGTAGCGCGGCGCGAGGCGGTCGTGCAGGTACATGTACGAGCCGTAGAAGAACGGGTCGCCTTCGCAGATCACCGCGACGTCGCGCCCCGCGTCGAGATGCGCGGCAACGATCTCGGCGGCCGTATCGTAGAAGTCGGCGATCACCGTCTCGTAGCACAGCGGCGGCGGCAGCGCCTCGGTCGTCACCGGATAGACGAGCGGCAGTTGCGTCTGCCCGTCCTGCAGGTGCGCTTCGACGATGCCGTACGCATTGCCTTTCTTGCCCTTCGCGACGAAATACGCGACCACGGGCGCGGCCTGCAGCACACGCAGCGCCTTGATCGTCATCAGTTCAGGATCGCCGGGGCCGACACCGACCCCGAACAGGCGTCCGCGCGCGTTCGTCATTCGACCTCCGTCGCGAGTGCGTTGACCGCCGCAGCGGCCATCGCGCTGCCGCCGCGCCGGCCGAGCAGGGCGACGTACGGCACGCCGCGGCTGTCGGCATCGAGCAGCGCCTTCGATTCGGCCGCGCCGATGAAGCCGACCGGGAAACCGAGGATCAGCGCGGGGCGCGGCGCGCCGGCGTCGATCATGTCGAGCAGGTGGAACAGCGCGGTCGGCGCATTGCCGATCACGACGACGCTGCCCGCGAGGTGCGGGCGCCACAGCTCGAGCGCGGCGGCCGAACGCGTGTTGCCGAGATGCCGCGCGAGATCGGGCACCTCCGGCTCGCCGAGCGTGCAGATCACGCGGTTGGCCGCCGGCAACCGCGCGCGCGTGATGCCTTCGGCAACCATCCTCGCGTCGCACAGGATCGGCGCGCCGGCTGCGAGCGCCGTGCGGCCCGCCGTGCCGGCGCCGGCCGAGAAGCGCAGGTCGTAGACGACGTCGACCATCCCGCACGCATGGATCACGCGCACCGCGAGTTTCTCGAGGTCGGGCGGAACCTGCGACAGGTCGGCCTCGGCGCGGATCGTCGCGAACGACTGGCGGTAGATTTCCTGCCCGTCGCGAATGTAGTCAAGCATCGGTGGTGTCCTGGCTGTGCCGCGCGTCCGTCAGTCGGGCCGCGGCCTGGTCAATCGTCAGATGGCGCGCGAGCGGGGCGCCGAGGCCCGCAGCGGCGTCGCGCCGGTAAAGGTCGTAGTGCGCGGGCGCAACCGCGACGAGCGTGTGCGTCGCGGGATGCGGCAGCGCGCAGTGGCGCTCGCAGCCGGTCAGGTGCACGTCGACTGCATGGCCGATGCGGGCGGCGAGCGCGAGTGCGTCGTGCTTCGTGTCGGCGCGCGCCTTCGCGCAGCCCGCGCTGCCGGCGCACGCGACCAGCGTCGCCAGCGGATCGGACGACACGCAGACGAGGCCGAGCGACGCGAGCGCATCGAGCGTGGCCGGTGCGCGTTCGCGCGATACGCGATGCAGGAATACACCTTGCCATGGCGTCATCGACAGCGTGCCGTCCCCGTCGCGTTCGGCCAGCGCGGCGAGCCGTTCCAGTTGGGTGGCATCGAGCCGGCCGAGCACGAATTGGGCGCCGACGTTGCAACGCGTCGCCTCGCGCGACGGGCGCACGCCGAAACGCAGCGTCGGGTCGGTGCGCGTGCGGCGCCAGCCGGCGAGCGCCGGATCGGCTGCAAGCGGAAAGGGCAGGTAGTGCTGCGCGCGTTCGAGCAATGCGCGTTCGCCGCATGTTGCGAGCAGCGCGCGCATCCGCGAGACGTCCGCCGGTGCGAGATCGAGAAACGCGAGCAGCAGCGCGCGAACCAGCGCAGCAGCTTGATCCGGCGCCACGTCGACCGAAGCGGGCAGGTCGTCGTGCGCAACCGGTGGGCAGCCGGCCAGCCCGGCCGCGATGCGCACCGCGCCGTCGCCACGACGCCAGGCGGCCAGCCAGATGTCGTGCGGATGATCGAGCGCCGCAACCGATTCGCCGCCGTCGAGCTGGATCGAGAATTTCGGCGACAGCTCGCCGCGACGCGGCTCGCGCGCCAGCAAGTCGAAGAGCGGCGCGGCGAGCGCGCGGCTGTCGACGAGCGCGGCAGGGTCGTGGCCGGCGAGCGGGCTGAGCATCACGTTGCGCACGTCGTCGCTCGCGGCGAGCGCCGCCGTATCGGCGGCTGCATTCGAGGTGGCGTCGACGGGCGGGCCGAGACCCGCTTCGAGCAACGCACGCGTCAGCGCGTCGGCCGCGCCGTCGCGAATGCCGCGCAGCTGGAGATTCGCGCGATTGGTCGCGTCGATCGCGCCGGAGCCGAATGCACGCGCGGCGGCGGCGATCGCCCGTGCCTGGCGCGCATCGAGCCGGCCGCCCGGCAGCTTGATCCGGCACAGTCCGCCGTCGGCGGCCGCGACCATGCGCACGAGCCCCGGGCAGGCCGACGGGCGCACGATGGGCGACGCAGGAATCGAAACGGGGGCGGAACTCAACGGGGTACCGGGACAGTGTCGCGCCGCGGCCAACGCATCGGTACACCCCGCCCGACGCCGACTGGCACGCACGCACTTTCTGGCCGGCAGGTCTCCTGGCTGACAGGTCGGCGCCGGCTCCCGGCCTTCCCGGTGGAACCAGTGGCATGAGGGGGAGATCGGCTCGCTGTCTACAGTTGCGGGGGCAGCCACAGCGGCGCGTGGCGCGCCCTGTGTTCCCTCTTCGGCCCCGAAGGGCACCGGCGAACGAACGGCCGTAGGATACCCGATTTTCGCGACGATCCGGCATCGGTAATTTGCCGCGCAACCGCGTCGCAGCACGGCCGCAGCCGGGTTTGCACTGTCTCGCAAATGGTACGATTGGCGGCTCGACATCAGATCGGCGACTGTCGGCATTCGCCATGAAACTCGTCAGGACGGAGCTGTTCGGCATGGGTATTGCACTGGGCTTGCTGGCCATCCCGGCCTGGATGCTGCTCGAGCGCATACTGATTCCGCTTGCACCGTCGGCCGAGTGGCCGAAGAATGTCGCGCTCGCCGGACTCGGCGTGCCGATCATGGCGGGCGGAACGTTCCTGTACCGGAAAACCGATGCACGCTCGCTCATGTGGCTGCTACTCGGCTGGCTGCTGATCGCGTCGATCGGCGGCATGATTCTGGCCTTGTTGACGTTTGTCGTCGGCGTGCCGCTCGGCTGAAGTCGTAGTCGTAGCCGCATCGCCCCGGCGGGCGGGCGATGCGCACGGCACATGAACGGATCCACGCGCGGCGGCCCGGCCGCCGCGCATCGCAACACACGGTAGGGAATCGAACGATGGGGAAGGGTGCATGACGGCGTGGCTGACGGTAGTGGGCATCGGCGACGACGGTTACGCGGGGCTCGGACGCAGCGCGCGGCGCGCACTGCTCGACGCGACGCTCGTCGTCGGCGCGAAGCGGCATCTCGACATGCTGCCCGCGCGGTTGCCGGCCGCGCGCGAAGCGTGGCCGTCGCCGTTCGATCTGGCGGGCGTGCTCGCGCGGCGCGCGTCGCCCGTCTGCGTGCTCGCCAGCGGCGACCCGATGCTGTTCGGCGTCGGCGCCACGCTCGCGCGCCAGCTTTCCCCCGACGAATGGCGCGTCCTGCCCGCGCCGTCGTCGCTGTCGCTTGCGGCCGCGCGACTCGGCTGGGCGCTGCAGGATGTCGGCGCGGTTTCGCTCGTCGGCCGCCCGCTGGCGACGCTCGCGCGTCACCTGCTACCCGGCCGCCGCCTGTTCGTGCTGAGCGCCGACGGCCGCACGCCGGCCGCCGTCGCGGCCGAACTCGTCGCACGCGGCTTCGGGCCGACGCGCATCAGCGTGTTCGAACATCTCGGCGGCCCGCTCGAGCGGCGTCTCGACGGGCTCGCGCAGGACTGGCGCATCGACGAAACGGCCGCGCTCAACCTGGTCGCGCTCGACTGCCTGGCCGGCCCCGACGCGCCGCGCCGCGCGCTCACGCCCGGCCTGCCCGACGATGCGTACCGTCACGACGGCCAGCTCACCAAGCGCGACCTGCGCGCGATGACGCTCGGGCGTCTCGCACCCGCGCCCGGCGAGCTGCTGTGGGACGTCGGCGCCGGCAGCGGCTCGATCGGCATCGAATGGATGCGCACACATCCGTCCTGCCAGGCGATCGCGATCGAAGCGCATGCGGAGCGGCAGCGCTTCATCGAGCACAACCGCGACGCGCTCGGCGTGCCGGGCCTGCAGCTCGTCGCGGGCCGCGCCCCCGATGCGCTCGCGGGGCTCGCCGCGCCCGACGCGATCTTCATCGGCGGCGGGGCGACTGTACCCGGCGTGCTCGACGCGTGCTGGGCAACGCTGAAGCCCGGCGGCCGACTGGTTGCGAACGCGGTCACGCTGCAGGGCGAGATGACGCTCGCCGCATGGCGCGATGCGCACGGCGGCACGCTCACGCGCGTGTCGCTCGCCCACGCCGAGCCGCTCGGCCGCTTCGATACGTGGCGACAACCGTTGCCGGTCACGCTGTACGACGTGCGCAAGCCCGACATGACCGACACGCCCGCATCGTCGGCCACGACGAACGCAACGGACGCGTGATGCGCGACGAGACTCCCGAACAGCCCGCGCCGCTACGCTTCGGCTATACGACCGGCAGTTGCGCGACCGCGACGTCGCTCGCCGCCGCGCGGCTGCTGCTCGCGGGCCAGGCGGACGACGCGGTCGAGATCGTGCTGCCGAAGGGGCAGCGCGTGATGATGCGGCTCGCGTTCTGCCGTACCACCGCCGACGGTGCGGAAGCCGGCACGATCAAGGATGCCGGCGACGATCCGGACGTCACGCACGGCGCGCTGATCTTCGCGCGCGTCGCGCTCGCGGCGGCGCCCGGCGTGCGGTTTCATGCGGGGCCGGGCGTCGGTACGGTCACGCGTGCGGGGCTGACGCTGCCGGTCGGCGAACCGGCGATCAACCCGGTGCCGCGCCAGATGATGACGACGCACCTGGACGCGCTGGCGGCCGAGCACGGCTATGCGGGCGGCTTCGACGTGACGATCGGCGTCGAAGGCGGCGAAGCGCTTGCGCTGAAGACGATGAATCCGCGCCTCGGCATCGTCGGCGGGCTGTCGATCCTCGGCACGACCGGCATCGTGCGGCCGTTCTCGTGCTCGGCCTATATCGCGTCGATCCACCAGGGCATCGACGTCGCCCGCGCGAACGGCATCGCGCACATCGCCGCGTGCACCGGCAACGCGAGCGAGGACGCGATGCGCGCGCACTACCAACTGCCCGACATGGCGCTGATCGAGATGGGCGATTTCGCAGGCGCGGTGCTCAAGCATCTGCGGCGCGCGCCGGTCGCGCGGCTGTCGATGTGCGGCGGCTTCGGCAAGCTCAGCAAGCTCGCGGCCGGCCACCTCGACCTGCACAGCCGCCATTCGAGCATCGACCTGCCGCTGCTCGCGCAGTGGGCGGCCGAGGCGGGTGCAAGCGATGCGCTGCAGGCCGCGATGCGCGCCGCGAACACGAGCCAGGAAGCACTGAAGCTCGCGCACGCCGACGGCGTGCCGCTCGGCGATCTCGTCTGTGCACAGGCGTTGCGCGTCGCGCGCGACATCGTGCCGCCGTCGGTGGCCGTCGAGATGTTCGCGATCGACCGGCAGGGCCGCTTCGTCGGGGAGGCGCGATGAGCACGCGCATCCTGCTGCTCGGCGGCACCGGCGATGCGCTGAAGATCGCGCGCGCGCTCGGTCCTCACCATGTCTACAGCCTGGCCGGCCTCGGCAAGGTGCCCGACGACCTGCGCTGCGACGTGCGCGTCGGCGGCTTCGGTGGCGCGGCCGGGCTGGCCGCGTATCTGCGCAGCGCCGGCATCGGCCTCGTGATCGACGCGACGCATCCGTATGCCGCGCGGATCAGCGCGAACGCCGCCGCCGCGGCGCGTGAAGCAGGCGTGCCGCTGTGGGCGCTGCGCCGCGCGCCGTGGGAACCGCAACCCGGCGACGACTGGCGCATGGTCGACGACTGGGCCGGCATCGAGGCCGCGCTCGCGCCGTTCAGGCGGCCGCTGTTCACGCTCGGCCGCGAACCGCTCGCGCATCTCGACGCGATCCCGCCGCACCAGTTCTGGCTCGTGCGCTGCCTCGACGCGCATCCCGGCAATGCGCATGCGCAGATCGTCGCCGCGCGCGGGCCGTTCACGCTCGACGGCGAGCGCGCGCTGTTCGCGCTGATGGCCATCGACGTCGTCGTCAGCAAGAACAGCGGCGGCGCGGCCACGGAAGCCAAGCTCGACGTCGCGCGCGAACGCAGGCTGCCGGTCGTGATGCTGCGCCGGCCGCCGCTGCCCGACGCCGACCGCGCGTTCGATTCGGCCGCGGCGCTCATCGACGCGCTCGATCCGGCCGCGCGCGCATGACGCCGCGCGGCCGGTCATCCCATGAATTGACGGAGATTTTTCGATGACGGTGTATTTCATCGGCGCGGGCCCCGGCGACCCGGAGCTGATCACGGTGAAGGGCCAGCGCCTCGTGCGCACGTGCCCGGTGATCCTGTATGCGGGTTCGCTGGTGCCGGCGGCCGTGCTCGACGGCCATCGCGCGGAGCAGGTCGTCAATACGGCCGAACTCGACCTCGATGCAATCGTCGCGCTGCTGGCCGACGCGCACGTGAAAGGGCAGGATGTCGCGCGCGTGCATTCGGGTGACCCGTCGTTGTACGGTGCGATCGGCGAGCAGATTCGCCGATTGAAAGCGCTCGGGATTCCGTATGAAATCGTGCCCGGCGTAACGGCCACGGCCGCGTGCGCGGCGACGCTCGGCGTCGAGCTGACGCTGCCCGGTGTCGCGCAGACGGTGATCCTCACGCGCTTCGCGGGCAAGACGACGATGCCGGAAGGCGAAGCGCTCGGCGCGCTCGCCGCGCACTGCGCGACGCTCGCGATCCATCTCGGCGTGCGCCATCTCGCCCGTATCGTCGACGAAGTGCTGCCGCACTACGGCGCCGATTGCCCGGTCGCGGTGATCTATCGCGCGAGCTGGCCGGATGAAGCGCGCGTGACCGGCACGCTCGCCGACATCGTCGGCAAGGTGCAGGGCACGCAGATCGAGCGCACCGCGCTGATCCTGATCGGGCGCGTGCTGGACGCCGAAGGGTTCGCGGATTCGACGCTGTACGCGAGCGCGGGCTGATCACGCACGGGCTGGCCTGGGTTCGGTACGGCGTTCGCGCCGGTGCGTGTAGCGCGCCGCGCCGATCGTGATTGCGCGGCCGACGAAGTAGATCGGCGACGCCGATTCGCCGAGGATCAGGATCGACGCGTCGATGCCGGCGACAGGGGACAGGGACCAGGTTGAGCACGACCACCGCTCGATCCGATCGCGGCGGGTCAACAGGCGCGGGAAACGCTACGCTCGCGCGGCGTGCAGCACCCGCTTCGGCGCAAACCCCGCCGCCAGCGCGAACAGCACGACACACAGGCAGGCCATCGCGATCCATGCGGGCGTCAGGTCCGCGAGGTGCTGGCGCACGATGCCCGCCGCGAACGGAAACATCCCGGCGATCAGGTAGCCAATGCCCTGCACGAACCCCGTCAGCGATGCAGCATCGGCCGGCGTCGCGGCATGGTCAACGGTGACGATCAGCGACAGCGGAAACAGCGCGCCGATCCCCGCGCCCATCAACAGCGCGGCCGGCAGCGCGAGCGCTTCCGGCGCGGCCAGCATCACCAGCAAACCGACGAACAGCGACGCGATCGCCGCATGCAGCGCGGGCCGGCGATCGGGCAGGCGGTCGATCGTCGCCGAGATCGTCAGCCCCGCGACGACTTCCGCGAGCGTCACGCCGCCGAGCAGGCTGCCGGCCGCCGTCGGCGACCAGCCGAGCCGCATGTAGTACGGCGGCAGCCATGCGAGCACGAGCGTATACGCGCCCGTCGCGATGCCGAAGAACAGCGCGAGCCGCCACGCGCGCGGCGAGCGAGACGGCTGCGCGTTCGACGCCGACGTCGGCCCGGCGGCGAGCGTGTCGCCGCCGCGACTGGCCAGCGGCCACGCCAGCGCGGCCACCAGCGCCGGCAGCGCCCAGCCCGCGAGCGCGGGGAGCCAGCCCCAGCGCGCCGCGGCGAACGGCGCGACGACGCTCGCGAGCACGGCGCCGCCCATGATCGACGTCGAATAGACGCCCATCGCACCGCCGATCCGCGTCGCGAAATGCGCCTTCACGAAGCCGGGCAGCAGCGCCTGCACCATCGCGATCCCGACGCCCGCGCAGCAGGCGCTCGCGAGCAGCAGCCACGCGTGTTGCGCGCCGAGGCGCGCCACGCAGGCGAACCCGATCAGCGCGACGCCGAGCCAGACGCCGCCCGCGATCCCGGTCAGGCGCTGCAGGCGCCGCGCACTCAGCGCGCCGAGGCCCATCAGCAGGATCGGGATCGTCGTCAGCAGGCTGGCCGCGCCGTCACTGATGCCGGTCGCGCGCTGGATCATGTCGAGCAGCGGGCCGACCGCGGCAAGCGCCGGCCGCAGGTTCAGCCCGACAAGGACGATGGCGGCAAGCCGCCATCCGGGGGAAGTGAAGCGATTCATTGCAAGGCCCTCGATATCGGTGCGCAGCCCCGGTGAGGCGCCGCGTGTTTTTCAGGTAAAGTATCTCGACATCAAGATAAATGCTGATTTATCTCGACGTCAAGATAACTGGTGAGCCGAGGAGGGTTAATGGATCGAGCCGCGCATGCGCTCGCACAATGGCGCGCCGAGCGTCCGGATCTCGACGCGTCGTCGATGGTGGTGATGGGGCGGCTGCAGGAAGCGGCGCTCGTGATCGCGCGCGACCGTCTCAATCCGCTGTTCGCGCGCTACGGGATGCAGCCGGGCGAATTCGACGTGCTGGCCACGCTGCGGCGCGGCGGGGCGCCGTTCGCGCTGACGCCGACGGCGCTGTACGACGCGCTGATGATGTCGTCGGGCGGGATGACCGCGCGCATCGACCGGCTGCAGAAGGCGGGGTGGGTGGAGCGCCGGCCGAACCCGGCCGACGGGCGTGGCACGCTCGTTGCGCTGACGGATGCGGGCCGCGCGCTGATCGATGAGGCAGTCGTCGCACACATCGACAATCAGCGGGAGTTGCTGGCCGTGCTGTCGGATGCGGAACAGGCGCAGTTGTCGGAATTGCTGGGAAAGTTGCTGGCGGGGCTGGGAGACGGGGCGTCGACGGCGGCGGAGGGAAAGTAGCGCCGCGGCATGCGTGACGCGAACGCACGAGGCGGACAAAGAAATCGTCGTGAATGGTCGTGGACGTCGCTTGCCGAGCCGTGGCGGACACCCGGTCACGCGGAATCCGCGTCCGTTCCTTACCGAAAAAGCGGCCAAGCCAAGCTTCTCGTACGACACGTAACCGTTGAAGCATGTCGTTGCGGTCGAGCCCGAAGGTACGGCTCCCTTACCGCAAAAGCTCGACCATCACGACATCGGTGTCGTCTCGTGCCACCAACGTGAGCCGCGATTCGTCGCGAACGGCAACCCCGTCGCGCGGCGCGAGCCGGACTTCGCCGACATCGAGCCGGCCATGATCCGCAATCAGATACGCCACGCCCGCCCCCGGCAACACGTGATGCACCGTCGTGCCCTGGCGTAACGTCGCGATGCGCACGCGCGCGTCGGCGTGAATGGGCAGCGCACCCGCACACACGTCATCGGGATCGCCGCTCGCCAGCGTGACGAAGCGGCCTTCGCGACATTCGCGTGAACAGGTTCGCGTCGCCAAACGCGGCGTGCCGCCTGGCGTGCGCGGATGCAGCCAGATCCGGAACAGCCGCGCAGGGACGTTCTCGTCGTTGCGCTCGGCAAGATGGATAGCGGCGCCCGCACGCATCGCCTGGATGGAATCGGCGACCAGCCGCGTGCGATTGCCCGCGTCATCTTCGAACGTGACCGCGCCTGAGCGCACCCACGTCACGATCTCGACGTTCCGGTGAGCGTGCAGGCCCAAGCCGGCATGCGGGGCGAACGCTTCGTCGTCCAAAGCATAGAGCGCACCGAGCGAACCATGACCGGGGCGTCCGCAGGCGCCGACGCGGAAATGCATCCGTGTGTCGCGCCAGTCGCTGCGGGTCGCGCCAAGCAACTGAAACGATCGATGTTCGATCATGATGTGTCCGGGTTCAAATGCACGTACGCGCCGGGCGCGGGTTCGATCATCGAAGATCGCATCCGCGCCCGGGGCCACGCTTAAATCTGCTGCTGGCCGCCATCGACGAACAGCTCGACGCCGTTCACGAAGCTCGCGTCGTCCGACGCGAGGAACAGCGCGGCACTCGCGATCTCGCCAGGTTCGCCGAGGCGTCCCATCGGGATCTGGGCAGCCAGGTAATCGGCGAGACCCTGGCGCTGTGCGGCGTCGTCACCGGCGAGGTCGAGCAGGCCGGGCGTGCGGGTCGCCCCCGGGCTGATCGTGTTCACGCGGACGCGGCGGTCCTTCAGGTCGAGAATCCAGCTGCGTGCGAAGGCGCGCACCGCGGCTTTCGACGCCGAGTACACGCTGAAGGCAGCGGTGCCGGCACTGCCTGCGGTCGAACCGGTGAGAATCACCGATGCGCCTTCGGCGAGCAGCGGCAGCGCTTTTTGCACCGTGAACAACACGCCCTTCACGTTGCGATCGAAGGTGTCGTCGTAGTGTTCTTCGGTGATGTCGCCGAGCGGCAGCATCGAACCGCCGCCGGCGTTCGCGAACAACACGTCGAGGCGCCCCTGTTCTTCCTTGATCTGCGCGTACAACGCGTCGAGTTCATCGAGCTTCGTGGAGTCGACGCGGACGCCCGTCGCGTGGCCGCCCGCTGCCCGGATGCCGTTCACGGCGGCATCGAGTTCGGCCTGACGGCGACCGGTGAGGTAGACGTGCGCGCCTTCTGCCGCGAAGCGCTGGGCGGTGGCAAGGCCGATGCCGCTGGTTGCGCCGGTGACGAGGGCGATCTTGCTGTCGAGTTTGCGTGCCATTTTGCTTCTCCTTCGGTTCGATGAGTGGGACTGCGTTCGGTGTTGCGTGCTGCGATGTGAGGAGAATATCGACGCCCCGATCATTTCGAAATAGAATTGATTGCAATCCAACGTTGCATAAATGAAAAGATGAGGGGCGATGGCCAAGCTGCCGGATTTCGAAGGACTCGCGATGTTCGCGAAGGTCGCCGAGGAAGGATCGTTCGCGGCGGCGGCACGTGCGATGGGGGTGTCCGTCGCGACCGTCTCGCGTGGCGTCGCCCGTCTGGAAGACCGGCTGGGTGCGCGGCTCTTCAATCGCACGTCGCGACAGCTCGCGCTGACCGAGTTCGGCCGGACCATTTGCGAGACGGCCGGCGAGATCTATCGTCGGGCCGAGGAGGCGGAAAGCGCCGCGCGCGAGATGTCGTTGCAGCCGCGGGGATTGGTGCGTCTCGCCGTGCCGATGTCGTTCGGGCTGCGCTGGGTTGCCCCGTTGTTACCCGGTTTCTTTCGCGCGTACCCCGAGGTGTCGATCGACTTGCATCTTTCCGATGCGTCGGTCGATCTGGTTGCCGACGGTTTTGACGCCGCGCTGCGCATCGCCGCGCTGCCGGATTCCTCGCTGGTCGCGCGCCGGCTGTGCGCGGTCACCCAGTTCGTGGTGGCGTCGCCGGCGTATCTGAAGCGGGAAGGGCGGCCCGCCCATCCGCGCGAACTGGTCGATCGGCCGTGCCTTTCCTATGCGTATCGCGCACGCGGCGATGTGTGGCGGTTCACGAACGGCGCGGGTGAGGAAGAGCCGATCATACCGACCGGACCGCTGCGCGTGACGAATGCCGATGCGTTGCTGCCCACGCTGCTCGATGGCCTCGCGATTGCGGAACTGCCCGAATTCATCGCCGGCGAATATCTGGCCGATGGCCGCCTCGAGGCGCTCCTGACCGACTGGTCGTTGACGAAGGGCGGCCTTTACTTCGTCACGCCGTCCGCGCGTGCCCGGCCGGCCAAGGTGGCTGCGCTGTCCGACTACTTTGCGGAACACCTGTCCGATCCGTCGTGGCGGTGGCCCACGTGACGCGCCTGCGCAACTGAAACCGCCACCTCGGCCACGCGCACTTCCGCCTCTGCGCCGGACACCGACCGTCTTCCGGCGTTCCCCGGAAATTCGCGTTGAATTTCAAATAAAAAACCCGCCGCGCAATGCGGTGGGTTTTTCAGATCGCGGCCTGCACGGCGTGCACCCGCTCGGCCCGTCAACCCCGTGCCGGAATATTGAGCCCACGCTCGACCGCCGGACGCGCAACGAACGCGTCGAGCACCCGCTTGACGTTCCGGAATTCGCTGAAGCCCACGAGATCACCCGCTTCATAGAACCCGACGAGGTTGCGCACCCACGGGAAGATCGCGATGTCGGCGATCGTGTAGGTATCGCCCATCACCCACTGGCGGTTCGCGAGATGCGCGTCGAGCACGCCGAGCAGGCGCTTGGACTCGTCGACGTAGCGGTCGCGCGGACGCTTGTCCTCGTAGTCGCGGCCGGCGAACCTGTGGAAGAAGCCGACCTGGCCGAACATCGGCCCGATGCCGCCCATCTGGAACATCACCCACTGGATCGTCTCGTAGCGGCCCGCGAGATCCTTCGGGATCAGCTGGCCCGTCTTGTCCGCGAGATAGATCAGGATCGCGCCCGATTCGAACAGCGGCAGCGGCTTGCCGTCCGGGCCGTTCGGATCGATGATCGCCGGGATCTTGTTGTTCGGGTTCAGCGACAGGAACGCGGGCGAGAACTGGTCGTTCGTGTCGAAGCGCACGAGGTGCGGCTCGTACGGCAGGCCGGTTTCCTCGAGCATGATCGACACCTTGACGCCGTTCGGCGTCGGCAGCGAGTAGAGCTGGAGACGGTCGGGATGCTGGGCCGGCCACTTTTGCGTGATCGGGAAGGCGGACAGGTCGGACATGGAGGGTCGCTCGTCGAAGTGAAGGATCCGCGCCCCGTTCCTGCTGCCGCACGCGCCACGGTCGATGGCGAGACGGCAGGGCGGAGCGCGCCGAAAACGCCCACTGTAGCCGATCCCGCGGATCGATGCAGGCGGTGGCCACGCGCGACCGCCGTGGCATCGCAGGCGCCGCCGGCAACCGTCAGAAGTTGTGCCGCAGCCCGATCATCGCGGCCGTCGTGCCGACGCCCGGCGCGACCGGCTGCCCGTATACGAGCATCTGGTCCATCGTGCCGCGATTGTTCACGTGGCCGATCTGCGCATAGACCATCGTCCGCTTCGACAGGCTGTAGTCGGCCGCGAGCACGACCGCCGTCGACTTGTTCGCCGAGATGTTGCGGTCCTTCAGGTAATACACCGCGGACGTCACCTGCAGCGCGGGCGTGAAGCGATAGCCGATGCCGGCCGACAGCATGTCGAGGTTCACCTTGTCCGCATGCGACGGATTCCTGCCGTTGCCGTACGACGCCGACACCGAGAAGTCGTGGATCGTGTATTTCGCGCCGAAGTAGATGAAGCGGTTGTTGTCGACGCCGGTCGGCGCGACGCCCGGCACCGGGCTCGTGTCGTGGCCGTTGTAGTAGGCGGCCGAAGCGTTCAGCCCGTCGTTCGCATACCTGAGCACGACCGACTCGCGCGTGCCGCCCTGGAATTGCCCGGCCACGCCGCCCGGTGCGTATTCGAGCGCGATCGACGCGCCCGCGAAGGTCGGCGACTGGTAGACGAGCGCATTGCTGTCGTACAGCGCGCCGATCGCTGCGTTGGTGCTCGTCCCCGACCAGCCGGCCGCCGTGTTCAGGCCGAGCCACGCGATCAGCACGCTGCCGAAGAACTGCGCGTTGCGCACGTCGGTGTCGGCCATCGCGTAGATCATCGGCACGATCTGGCGGCCGGCCGTGAATGTGCCGAACGGGCCCGACACGCCGAGCGACGCAACCTGGTTGAAGATCGCGACGGCGCCCGGCGTATCGCTCAGCTGCAGCTTGCCGGTGCCGCTGTCGAACGAACCCTGCAGCTTGAAGTTGACCTTGTAGCCGCCGCCGATGTCCTCGCTGCCCTTGATGCCCCAGAAGCTCGAGTAGATACCGCCGTCCTTCATGCGGAACACCTTGCCGGTATTCGGCGCGGTCGGGCTGAACGACGCCGCCGACGTGCTCTGGTACAGCAGGCCCGAGTCGATCACGCCGTAGAGCGTGACGGAGGATTGCGCGTGCGCGAGCGCCGAACAGCCGGCAAGCGCCGCGAGCGCGGCCAGTTTCGTCTTCATCCAAGTCTCCAGGGTTTTGTGTCGTGACCGGACGGGATCGAGCCCGGCCGGGTGAAGCGGGGAAACATCGAGGCTGGCGGGCAGGCGTGACAGGCATCGCCCGCATGAGCCGTGCGGAAAGACTACGCAACGGCGGGCGGCCGCTCCCCCCCATGCGCGGGGGGCAGGGTTGCGGAGAATCGGAGGAAGGCGGGCGCGACGATGCGCCCGATTGGCGGAACCGGCTTTACAACGTCACGGCGCGCTTTCGAGCAGACCCAGCACCAGCGCGCGGCGCACCGCATGCTTGCGCGAGCTGGCGTCGAGCTTGCCGAACAGGTTCTTCAGGTGCCACTTCACGGTTTCCTCGCCGACGGCGAGCGCCACCGCGATCTCCTTGTTCGACAGGTTGCGCGCGAGCAACTCGAGAATCGCGCGCTCCTTCGGCGTCAGCACGACGCTCGGTACCGCGCGCGGGCTGGCCGCGGTGCGCGGCGCGGGCGGCACGATGCGCGGTTGCGGCAGCGCGTGCCGCGCGGCGCCGGTGCCGGCGGCCGCTTCGTCGCCGGCGCGGCGCGCCCAGTCCGCGATGGCCGGATGCGCATCGGCGAGCGTGCGCGTCAGCCCGAAGAGATCCGCGAGGTTCATCGCTTCGTCGAGCAACGCGCGGCCGCCGCCGCCCGACTGTTCGCGCGCGAACGCGCTGAGCGCCATGATCTCGATGCGCGCCTGCCCCATGCTCATTTCGCGGGCCAGCACGGCGGCTTCGTCGAGCGCCGCGCGCGCGTCGTCCCAGCGGCGCGCGGCCAGCGCCGCGCCCGCATGCGCGGTCGCCTGCAGCAGCACGACGGGGCGCCGCCACAACGGCCCGTGCGATGGAAACTCGGCCGCGGCGATCGCATCGATCCGCTCGACGAGCGCATGACAGGTCGCCTCGCGATAGCGCGCCGCGTGAATGCGCACCTGTTCGGCGAGACTCGCGACCGACAGGCGCGGCAGGCGGCGCGCGACGCCCATCGCATCGAGCGCTTCCAGCAGGTCGATCGCGCGGTGCTCGACGCCGCGCAGCAGCGCGATGCGCGCGGCGGTGCAGTAGCCGAGCAGCACGGTATCGGGCGTGCCCGCATGCTCGAGCACGTCGAGCCGGTTCGCGAGCAGCGCGGCGGCCTGGTCGACGCGGTCGGCCTCGTACGCGAGCGCCGCGCACATCGCCGCGAGCATGCAGGTGAGTGGATGGCGGCGCCCGAGATCGGCTTCCGCACGCGCCAGCGCCGGCGACAGCGCGTCGTCGGCCAGCCGGACCTGGCCCTCGCGCAGGTAGCTCAGGCCCGTGATCAGCTCGCCCCAGCGCGCGACGTAGCCGAACCCGGCCGCCGTCTCGCCGCGCGGCGCGGCGTGCTGGAAGCGGCGTGCCTGCGCCGGTTCGCCGACGATGATCGCGCGCGCCGACAGACGGTTCGCATGCATTTGCGCGAGCCACGTCGCCGCCGGCGGCGTGAAGTCGGCCCACGGCTCGAACAGCTCGACGAAGCGATCGATTTCGTCGGCGTAATACGCGGCCGCGCTGAGGATCAACGCGCATTCGTAGCGCATCGCCGCGGGCGTGCCGGGATCCGCGAGGATGCCCGCGATCTGGCGTTGCGCCTCGACATGGCGCTCGCCGAGCGCCAGCGCCCACGCCACCGCGACGCGCAGCGTCGGGCGCTTGTCGAGCTCCGCATCGGGCAGCAGCGCGAGCCAGTCGAGCACGTCGTTGATGCGGCCCTGCTTGATCGCATCCTCGAGACAGCGCTGCGCGAGCGCGTACGCCACCTCGAACTGGCCAGCCGCATACGCGTGACGGGCGGCTTCCTCGGTCATCCCGTGCGTGTCGAGCCACGCGGCCGCGCGCGCATGCAGCGCGCTGCGCTCGGCTTCCGGGCCCGCGGCCAGGCGGTCACGCAGCGTGTCGCGCACGAGTGGATGCAGCCGGCACCAGTCCGAATCGTCCGACGCAATGAACAGCGGCGTGTCGCGCGCGAGCCGTGCGAGACGGTCGGGTGCGTCTGCGTCGTCGAGCAGCGCGGCGCACAGCGACGGATGCAGGCGATCGGCGACGCTCGTGCGGATCAGGAACGCGGTGTCGTCGGCCGACAGGTTCGCGAGCAGCAGCTCGACGAGCCGGTCGCGCGTACCGTCCACGCGTGCAGCGAGTGCGTCGACCGCCTGGCGTGGGTCGGCCGAGCGCGCCATCGCGGCCATCGCGAGCTGCAGGCCGAGCGGCCAGCCGTCGACGCGTTCGAACAGCCGCGCGCACGCGTCGGCGTCGACCCGCTGCGCAAAGCGCGCGCCGACCAGCGCAATCGTCTCGTCGAGCGTGAAGCGCAGCCAGTCGGGGCCCGCGAGCGTGCATTGCCCGCCGGCGAGCAGATCACCGGCCACGTGATCGAGCCCGCGCCGCGCGGCAACCACGACATGCAGGTTTTGCGGCGCGTTGTGCAGCACGTAGGTCAGCGCATCGAGGCCGGCGGGCGGCAGCCGCTCCGCATCGTCGACGATCAGCAGCGCATCGATCGACAGTTGCGCGACCTCGGCCAGCCACGCGGTCACGCCTTCCAGCGCGCGCGCCGCGTCGGCCGCGCCGACCGGGATCAGGCGCCCGAAGCCGGGCCGCGCGCAGCCGGTCCGCACCGCCTGCACGAGCCCTTGCAGCAGCCGCGCCGCATCGTCGCGCTCGTCGGCCGACAGCCACACGACCGCGCGGCCGAGCGCGAGGGTTTCGCGGCGCCATTGCGCGAGCAGCGACGTCTTGCCGTAACCGGCCGGCGCCTGCACGAGCGCGACCGGCCGGCCGTCGAAAGCGGGCGCGGCGAGGCTCAGCCGCGCGCGGGCCAGCAACTGCGCCGGCACGCGCGGCGCGGTCGTCTTCAGGACCAGTTCGGTGGGAGGCGCGTCGGCGCGATCGGGTGGGTGGGCCATCGGGGCAGCAGTCGGAATCCGGCGGTGCCGTGCGGGCCAGCGTCCGGGGTGGGTGTGGGGGGAAGGATCGGTCGAACCGCGCTCGCCCGTCAATCCCCCCCGCGACGAGTGGGGCCGCACCGGCACCGCATCGATAGCATGGGTTCCGATGCATGACGAACACCACGAGGAGCCCACCCATGAAGATCGTATCGACCGGCACGCGGCGCAGCGCGCCGCTCGCCGGATAAGCGGAGCGGCACGATGTACCGCCATCTGCTCGTGACGGTCGACGGCACGCCCGGCGGCATCGACGCGATCGGCCATGCGCTCGAACTGGCGCGTGCGGTCGGCGCCCGGGTCACGTTCATGCTGACCGGCGCTGCGCCGGACTCGCGTTTATCCGGAGCGCGGCTGCCGGAGCACGGTGCGAAAGTGGAAGCCGCTGCGCGGGCGCAGGGGTTGTCCCATGCGATCGCGGGGGCCGGCCATCCGGCGGCGGCCGGCGGCGCAGCGCCTGGCGCGCTGGCGGCCGAACTCGGCTGCGACCTGATCGGCGTCGCGGCGCTGCCGCACGACGCCGACGCGGCGGCCTGCGCGCAACGGCAGCACCTGCTCGCAACGAGCGGCGTGCCGGTGCTCGTGTGCACGTCGCGGCGAACGCCTGCCGAGGCGCGCGTGATGGCGCGTTGCCTCGATGCGCATCGTGCGGTCGAAGGGTGGCTGCATGCGTTGATGGCCTCCGGCACTGACTCGAACGAGCCGCAGCAGCAGATGATCGACACGCAGGATGCGCTGGCATCGCTCGCCGCGCTGCAGCGCGCCCGGGTCGGCACCGCCGCCGAAGCGCGTCTCTTCGCGGCATTGCGCGTCCGTGCGGAGTGCGTCGCGGCCGAACTGGACGAACTCGACCGCCAGCGGCAGCGCGATGCGCAAGCGCTCGATGCGCTCCTGCGGATCGCCGCGGAAGGGCTGCCGTCGGCCGCGTTCGACACGGCGCTCGCCCGCTATGCGCACGGCGCGTTCGAGCAGATGGGACGGATGGAAGGCGTGATTTTCCCGGCCGCGCGGCGCTATCTCGGCGACGCGGACTGGGCCGGACTGGATGAATCGCTGGCGGACGGCGCAGCCGCGACGCCGCCACGCGCGAACGAACCGAACGAACCCGACGATGCGCGACGCGCATCCGACTGACACCCTACGGAGAAAACCATGGCACATGCAGTGCGATTCCACGAAACCGGCGGCCCTGAGGTCCTGCGCTGGGAGGAAGTCGACGTCGGCGACCCGGGCCCCGGCCAGGTGCGCCTGCGGCACGACGCGGTCGGCCTGAATTTCGCCGACACGTATTTCCGCAGCGGCCTGTATCCGGTGCCGCTGCCTGCCGGCCTCGGCGTCGAGGCGGCCGGCGTGGTCGAAGCGGTCGGCCCCGGCGTGACGAACGTCGCCGTGGGCGACCGCGTGACCTACACGGGCTTCCTGAACACGCTCGGCGCGTACAGCACCGAACGACTGATTCCCGCCGCGCCGCTCGTGCGGCTGCCGGCCGGCATTTCGTGCGAGACGGCCGCGGCGATGACGATGCGCGGCCTGACGTCGGCCTACCTGCTGCGGCGCATCCATGCGTTCGCACCGGGCGACACGATCCTGCTGCACGCGGCCGCCGGCGGCGTCGGGCTGATCGTGTCGCAATGGGCGAAGCTGCTCGGGCTCACGGTGATCGGCACGGTCTCCAGCGAGCACAAGGCCGGGATCGCCCGCGCGCACGGTTGCGACCATACGATCGACTACAGCCGCGAGGATGTCGCGAAGCGCGTGCGCGAACTGACGGACGGCGCGGGCGTCGACGTCGTGTTCGACAGCGTCGGCAAGGACACCTTCGAAGGCTCGCTCGATTCGCTGAAGCGGCGCGGGCTGATGGTGTGCGTCGGCACCGCGTCGGGCCCGATCCCGCCGTTCGATCCGCAGCGCCTCGCGATGAAGGGCTCGCTGTATCTGACGCGCCCGGCGCTGGCCGACTACATCGCCGATCCTGCCGAGAAGAACGACCTGGCCGGCGAACTGTTCGCGCACGTCGCCGCCGGCCGGATCCGGATCGAGATCAACCAGCGCTACGCGCTGCAGGACGCCGCACAGGCGCACCGCGATCTCGAATCGCGCAAGACGACCGGTTCGTCGGTGTTCATCGTCTGAGGAGGCGCGCATGCGAGTCGAACCCCTGACCTGCGCGATCGGCGCGGAACTGCTGGATGTGAGCCTCGCCGACGCCGTGCACGACGACGGCCTGTTCGCCGAGATCCGCGCGCAGTTGCTCCGGCATCGCGTGCTGTTCCTGCGCGACCAGGACATCACGCGCGCCGAGCACGTCGCATTCGCACGCCGCTTCGGCGAGCTCGAGGATCATCCGGTGGCCGGCAGCGATCCCGAGCACCCGGGACTCGTGCGGATCTACAAGTCGCCCGACCAGCCGAACGACCGCTACGAGAATGCGTGGCACAGCGATGCGAGCTGGCGCGTGGCGCCGCCGTTCGGCTGTGTGCTGCGCTGCGTCGACGGTCCGCCGGTTGGCGGCGACACGATGTGGGCGAACATGGTGCTCGCGTACGAGCGCCTGCCTGAACACGTGAAGCAGCAGATCGACGACTTGCGTGCACGCCACAGCATCGAGGCGAGCTTCGGCGCGGCGATGCCGATCGACAAGCGCCTCGCGCTGAAGGCGCAGTACCCGGACGCCGAGCATCCGGTCGTGCGCACGCATCCCGAAACGGGCGAGAAGGTGCTGTACGTGAATGCGTTCACCACGCATTTCACGAACTTCCACACGCCGGCGCGCGTGCGGGTCGGGCAGGACGCGAATCCCGGCGCCGGCCAGTTGCTGCAATACCTGATCAGCCAGGCCATGATCCCCGAATACCAGGTGCGCTGGCGCTGGAAGAAGAACAGCGTCGCGATCTGGGACAACCGCAGCACCCAGCACTACGCAGTGATGGACTACCCGCCGTGCGTGCGCAAGATGGAGCGCGCGGGCATCGTCGGCGACGTGCCGTTCTGAGCGCGTCAGCCCCGTAACTGGTCCGCACCCCTGAACCACGCGCCGGGCCTGCCGCCCGGCGCGGCGGGATACGCACGCCCGTACGCCCGAAATACAACGATTTCCACTGGAGGACGACATGCAATTTCTCGACGATTCGCTGCACCCGGAAAACCAGGACAAGGTAGTCATCACGGTCGCGCCGTACGGCCCCGAATGGATGCCGGCCGACTTTCCGGAAGACATTCCGGTGACGATGGACGAACACGTACAGAAGGCCGTCGACTGCTACAACGCCGGCGCGACGGTGCTGCACATGCATGTGCGCGAGCTCGACGGCAAGGGCAGCAAGCGGCTGTCGAAGTTCAACGAACTGCTCGGCCGGCTGCGCGAGGCGGTGCCCGACATGATCCTGCAGGTGGGCGGCTCGATCTCGTTCGCGCCGGAAGGCGAGGGGGCGGACGCGAAATGGCTGTCCGACGACACGCGCCACATGCTCGCCGAGCTGACGCCGAAGCCCGACCAGGTGACGGTCGCGATCAACACCGTGCAGATGAACATCACCGAGCTGATGAACCGCCAGGACATTGCCGGCACGTCGTTGAACGAGGCCGCGTACTGGGACGCGTACCGCGAGATGACCGTGCCGGCCGGCCCGGGCTGGGTCGACGAGCACCTGCGCCGCCTGCAGGCGGCCGGCATCCAGCCGCATTTCCAGCTCACCGGCATGCACGCGCTGGAAACGCTCGAACGGATCATCCGCCGCGGCGTCTATCGCGGCCCGCTGAACGTCACGTGGGTCGGCATCGGCGGCGGCTTCGACGGCCCGAATCCGTACAACTTCATGGAATTCGTGCGGCGTTGCCCGGACGGCGCGTGCATCACGCTCGAATCGCTGATGAAGAACGTGCTGCCGATCAACACGATCGCGATGGCGCTGGGCCTGCATCCGCGCTGCGGGATCGAGGACACGATCATCGACCAGAAGGGCAAGCGCATGACGTCGGTGCAGCAGGTCGAACAGTGCGCCCGGATCGCGCGCGAACTCGGCCGCGACATCGCCACCGGCAAGGAGGCGAAGGCGATCTACCGGATCGGCGTGCAGTACGACGGCATCGACGAGACGCTGGCGCACCTCGGGATGGCGCCGAACCGCCGGCCGGGCCAGGCGAACGTGCCGCTGCGGGCGGCCTGACGCATCGCGCATCCGCGCATCCGGGTAAGCGGCCGTGACGGCCGCCGCCCGCCGATCGTTGTGGCGTGGCACCCACCCCTGCGCACGGCGCGGGGGCTGACTCCGGTCAACGGAGCGGGGCCACGCAAGCCGCGCCGGAGCACGACCTCCGGCGCCGGAGGAGACACGCATGCTGATCCATCATGTCGAGCCGTCGATGCAGGACGTCGCCGCCGCCGGCCGGCGTGCGCCCGCCTATGCGTGGCTCGTGTTCGGGCTGACCGTCGGCCTGCTGCTGTCGGACTACATGTCGCGGCAGGTGCTCAACGCCGTGTTCCCGCTGCTCAAGCACGCGTGGGCGCTGTCGGACACGCAGCTCGGCTCGCTGTCCGGCGTCGTCGCGCTGCTGGTCGGGCTGCTGACGTTTCCGCTGTCGGTGCTCGCCGACCGCTTCGGGCGCGTGCGCAGCATCGTGCTGATGGCCGCGTTGTGGAGCGTCGCGACGCTCGGCTGCGCGCTGTCGACCAATTATGCGGAGATGCTCGTCGCACGCGGCCTCGTCGGGCTCGGCGAGGCCGCGTACGGCAGCGTCGGCGTCGCGCTGATCCTCAGCATTTTTCCGGCACGGCTGCGCGCGACGCTGACCGGCGCATTCATGGCCGGCGGCGCGTTCGGCTCCGTGTTCGGGATGGCGCTCGGCGGGCTGGTCGGCGCGCATCTCGGCTGGCGCTGGTCGTTCGGCGTGATGGCCGCGCTCGGCATCGTGCTGCTCGTCGCGTATCGCTGCGTCGTGACCGAACGGCGGCTCGCCGCGTATCGCATCGAACCGTGCCGGCGCGACGCCAGCGCACCGCGCGACCTGCGCGGCAACGTGCGCGCGCTGATGTCGGGGCTGTTCGCGTCGCGTTCGGTGATCTGCGCGTATCTCGGCAGCGGGCTGCACCTGTTCGTGCCGGGCGCGCTGTTCGCGTGGCTGCCGAGCTACCTGAACCGCTACTACGCGATGGCGCCCGACCGCGCGGCCGTGCTCGCGGCCGGCTTCGTGCTGCTCGCGGGCGTCGGGATGGTCGGCTGCGGGATCGTCACCGACCGCGTCGGCAAGACCGACGGCAAACGCAAGTGGCTGACCGCGATCGCGTATTGCGTACTCACGGGCGTGTGCCTCGCGATTGCGTTCCGGCTGCCGCCCGGACCGCTGCAGCTCGCGCTGATCTGCGCGGGGATGCTGGTCGGCGCGGGCGCATCCGGTGCGTCGGGCGCGATGGTCGCGAACCTGACGCCGGCCGCGATCCACGCGTCGGCGTTCGCGACGCTCACGCTCGCCAACAACCTGCTCGGCATGGCGCCGGGCCCGCTGCTGACGGGGTGGGTCGCCGATCGTGCCGGGCTCGTCGGCGCACTGCAATGGATTCCCGTCGTGCCGCTCATGGCCGCCGTGCTGTTCGCGATCGGACGCGCGAGCTACGTGGCCGACCTCGCGCGCGTCGAACGCGACCGGCGCGCGTCCCACCTTTCCTGAACGCTTCGGAGACTGCATGACCCTGACGACCACCCCCACCATCCTGATCGTGCCCGGCTTGCGCGATCACGTCGAAGACCACTGGCAGACGCACCTCGAACGGCGCCTGCCGAACGCGCGCGCCGTCGCGCCGCTCGAAGCGGACAAGCTGAGCCGCACCGCGCGCGTCGCGGCGCTCGATGCTGCGCTGGCCGCGATCGACGGCCCCGTGATCCTCGTCGCGCACAGCGCGGGCGTGATGATTACCGTGCACTGGGCGCGCCAGGCCACGCGCAAGATCCACGGCGCGCTGCTCGCGGCGCCGGCCGATCTCGAGTCGCCGATGCCCGCCGGTTATCCGGCGCCCGATGCGATCGCCGCGAACGGCTGGACGCCGGTACCGACCGGACGTCTGCCATTTCCGAGCATCGTCGCCGCGAGCCGCAACGATCCGCTCGCGCGTTTCGAACGCGTCGAGGCGCTGGCGGCCGGGTGGGGCAGCCAGCTCGTCGATCTGGGGGAGGTCGGGCACCTGAACCCGGCGTCCGGGTATGGCGAGTGGCAGGATGCCGAACGGTTGATCGAAGAGGTGGCCGCACTCGGCGCCGCCTGACTGACTGAATATTCCCGCCTTCCGCGCGCCGCACCCGACCGGGTGCCCGGCGCGCGCCCCGTCACCGTCGGGTCGCGACGCGGCCCCGAACCGATTCCATTTCGCTTCCCGCCGAGATACGACGTCTTAACACGCGGCACAATCGACACGGCACGGCTCCCCACCAGCGATTGACACACAAATCGTCAATAACCGGAAGGTGTTTGTCAGGGAAAGTCCCGCCCCGCGCGCCGTGGTTTTTTGTTGACCGACATCGTATAACGCCGTCATGATTTCCTGAAAAGAAAGGTCCCATCCACCGACCGAAGTGAGGAGACATGAACACCACCACGATCGCTCGCCGTGTCCGCCGGATCACACTCGCCCTGGGCTTCACGCTGTCTGCCGCGGCCGCCGTTGCCGCCCCCGTCTCGTTGAACATCGTCGATGTCGCGGGCAACCTGCAGCTCACGCAGAAGGCCATCGAAGCCTTCAAGGAAAAGAACCCGAATCTCGTCTCGAACGTCACGTTCACCAACGCGCCCGCGCCGCAGTTGCCGGGCAAGATCAAGGCGATGCAGGCGGCGGGGCGCGCCGACATCGACCTCGTGCTGACGGGCACCGACGCGCTGGCCGCCGGCATCGAGCAGAACCTGTGGCAGAAGCTGCTGCCCGACGACGCGGCCGCGTTGCCCGGCGTGCTCGACAAATATGCGCCCGGCCCGCGCAAGATGCAGGATCTCGCGCAGGGCTACGGCCTCGAGGTCACCTACATGCCGGCCGGCCCGCTGCTCGAATACAACCCGGCGAAGGTCAGCGACCCGCCGAAGACGCCCGATCAGCTGCTCGCGTGGTGCAAGGCGCATCCGAACAAACTGATCTATGCGCGCCCGGCGAACTCGGGCCCCGGCCGCACGTTCCTGATGGGGCTGCCGTACGTGCTCGGCGACAAGAATCCGCAGGATCCGATCAACGGCTGGGACAAGACCTGGGCGTTCCTCAAGGCATTGAACGACTGCGTGCCGTACTACCCGGGCGGCACCTCGGCGGTGATGAAAGAGCTCGGCGAAGGCACACGCGACATGACCGTGACCGTCACCGGCTGGGACCTCAACCCACGCGCGCTCGGCATCGTGCCGGCCGAATTCAAAATCCAGGCGTTCGACAACATGACGTGGGTCAACGACGCGCACTACATGGTGATCCCGAAGGGCGTGCCGAAGGAAAAGCTCGACGTGCTGTTCAAGCTGATGAACTTCCTGCTCGAACCGGCGCAACAGTCGATGACCTACGACGACGGCTACTTCTATCCGGGCCCGGCGGTGAAGGGCGTGACGCTCGAGATGGCGCCCGCGCACAGCCAGGAGGTGGTCCGCAAGTTCGGCCGCCCCGAGTACGCGAAGCTGCTCGCGGATCGCCCGCACGTGCAGCCGCTCAGCGCGCAGGCGATGGTCGCCGCGTTCCAGAAGTGGGATCGCGAGATCGGATCGCAGAAGTCGAAGTAACGCATGGACCGGCGGGCGCCGCGGCGCCCGCGTCGATGGAGTTCGCGCAATGAAGCACAGTTTCGAACGGCTGCGGCTCGATGGCGTGTGTCGCAGCTTCACCAATGCCGAAGGCGCGCAGGTCGCCGCGCTGAACGGGCTCGATCTCGAGATCCGGCGTGGCGAATTCATCGCGCTGCTCGGCCCGTCGGGCTGCGGCAAGTCGACCGCGCTCAACTGCATCGCGGGGCTGCAGCCGCTCACGCGCGGCGGCATCTGGCTCGACGACACGCGCATCGACGTGCTGCCGCCCGAGCGGCGCGGCTTCGGGATGGTGTTCCAGAACTACGCGCTGTTTCCGCACATGTCGGTGCTCGACAACGTCGGCTTCGGCCTCAAGATGCGCGGCGTGCCGAAGCAGGAAACGCGGCGGCGCGCGCAGCAGGCGCTCGAACTCGTGCAGCTCGTCGGCCACGAGGGCAAGCTGCCCGGGCAGCTGTCGGGCGGGCAGCAGCAGCGCGTCGCGATTGCGCGCGCGATCGTGATCGAGCCGCCGCTCGTGCTGATGGACGAACCGCTGTCGAACCTCGACACGAAGCTGCGCATCGAGATGCGCGCCGAGATCCGCCGTATCCACACGCAGCTCGAACGCGCGACGATCTACGTGACGCACGACCAGGACGAGGCGCTGTCGATGGCCGACCGCATCGTCGTGATGAAGGAGGGCGTCGTGCAGCAGGTCGCGACGCCGAAGGACGTCTACACGCGCCCGCACAACCTGCATGTCGCGCGCTTCATGGGCTATCGCAACGTGCTGCCGTTCACACTCGAAGGGATGGCCGGCGATTACGTGAGCGTCGCGGCCGGTGGCGTTCGCGTCACGGGCGTGCCGATGGCCGGCTTCGACGCGAAGGAGGTCGTGGTCGCGCTGCGCCCCGACGACATCGAGCGCGCGGACGAAGGCGGCGACAACACGTTCGACGCGACGGTCGAAACGGTCGAGTACGGCGGCCGCGATTCGCTGATCCGCGCGATCACGCCGTTCGGCCCGATCTGGGCGCGCGTCGCCGGCGAATTCACGGAAGGCGAGTCGCTGCGGCTGCGCGTTGCGCCGTCGCGCACGCTCGTCTACCCGGGAGCGCCGACATGAGCGGCGCAGCCGCAGCGCGGTTACACCAGGAGGCCGCATGAGCACGTTCGCGTCCGGCGGCACGCCGCGCGACGCGAAAGCGTGGCTCGTCACGCCCGCGCTCGCGTTCATCGTCGCACTGTTCATCTATCCGTTCGCGTACGGCCTCGTGCTGTCGTTCCAGCCGATGAACGGCGGCGGCGCGCTCGCGAACTACCTGCTGTTCTTCACCGACACGGCGATGTGGCCGACCGTGCTCGTCACGCTGAAGCTCGCGGTGCCGGCGACGCTGATCAACGTCGGCATCGCGGTGCCCGTCGCGTTCGCGCTGCGCCGCCATTCGCCGTACCAGAAATTCGTCACGACGCTGCTCGTGATTCCCGTCACGCTCGGCACGGTGCTCGTCGCCGACGGGATGCTGACGTATTTCGGGCCGAACGGCTGGTTCCCGCAGGCGCTGCAGGGGCTGCACCTGTACACGGACGAAGTGCGCCTCACGCACAACTACTGGGGCGTGCTGCTGTCGCTGATCGTGTCGGGCTTTCCGTTCGCGTTCCTGCTGATGCTGTCGTACATCAGCGGCATCGACCCGACGCTCGCGCGCGCAGCGGCAACGCTCGGTGCGAACCCGTGGCAGCAGTTCCGGCAGATCTACCTGCCGCTGCTCGTGCCGGGGCTGACGATGGCCGCATGCCTGTCGTTCGTGCAGGCGTTTTCGGTGTTTCCGTCGGCCGTGCTGCTCGGCGCGCCGGCCGGCCCCACGCGCGTGATCTCGATCGCGGCGGCGGAAGCCGCGTTCGAGAGCTACGACTATTCGCTGGCGTCGGCGATCGCGATCGTGATGGGCTTCGTGCAGTTGCTGGTGGTCGCGTCGATGCTCGGCGCGCGCCGCTTCTTCTATACGGGTGCGGTGACGGGAGGCAAGGGCTGATGGCGACCGACAACCATGCCGCGCGCACCTGGCCACCGAAGCACGACACACCCGACGCGCCCGATGCGCGCCCCGTCGATGCGAGGAAACCGCAGAAGATGACAAGCAATCTCGCCGGCCGCGCATGGAAGGCGCTCGTCTGGGGGCTGATGGCGTTCTTCCTGCTGAACGTGATGCTGCTGATCGCGACCGTCGCGGTGAATTCGATCGCGACCCGCTGGTTCGGCACGCCGCTGCCGCAGGGTTTCACGCTGCACTGGTATGCGAAGGCGTGGGAGGACTTCCAGCTCGCGAGCGTGCTGTGGGTGACCGTCGAGGTCGTCGGCGCGGTCGTGCTGCTGTCGATCGCGCTCGGCGTGCCGGCCGCGTATGCGCTGGCGCGCGTGCAGTTTCGCGGCAAGCGCTTCGCGCTGCTGGTGTTCCTGCTGCCGCTGATGGTGCCGCCCGTCACGTACGGGATCCCGATGGCCACCGTGATGTACAAGGTCGGGCTCGCGGGCACGCTGCCGGGCGTGATCCTCGCGAACCTCGTGCCGGCGCTGCCGTTCGTGATCCTCGTGATGACGCCGTTCATCGAGCAGATCGATCCGAATCTCGAGTCCGCCGCGCGGATCTTCGGCGCGAATACGTGGCGCTATTTCCGCTACGTGCTGCTGCCGCTGCTGGTGCCCGGCATGCTCGCCGCCGGGTTGCTCGTGCTGGTGCGCACGATCGGGATGTTCGAGCTGACCTTCTTCACCGCGGGGCCGAGCACGCAGACGCTCGTCGTCGCGCTGTATTACGCGGTGTTCTCGACCGGCGTGCGCGCGCCGCAGTCGATCGACGCGATGGCGATGATCTACATGGCCATCACGCTCGTGTGGGTCGTGATCGCGCTGCAGTTCGTGAGCCCGACGCAGCTCGTCAGCCGCGTGAAGCAGGAGCGGCAGTAGCCGAGGGCGACGCACGGGCACGCGATGCCGCTTGCGCCTCCGTGCAATTGGTTACAAATGGATACCGCGCACCGCGCGCGGACGTTGCAGACTACGCGGCGTTCACCCGATAACGGATACACATGAAGTTCCACACGCTGCTGACACTCGCCGGTGCATCGACGCTGCTGGCCGCCTGCAATCTCCTCCACGAGGGCCCCGGGTCGAGCGACGTCGACGCCGCCGTGCGCCGCGCGCTCGAGGCGGAAAACCACGGCGGCCTGAATGCGCTGTTCGGCCAGCCGCTGCCCGTCTCGGCCGATGTCGTGTCGGCAAAGCCCGACGGCGACTGCAAGAAGCTCGGCGATCGCACGTACTCGTGCGACGTCGTGGTCACGTGGCGCAATGCGGACTACAAGCCTTCGCGTGCGAACCTGACCTTCGTGAAGGCCGCCGACGGCACGTGGCAGACGTCCGGCGTCGACGCCGCGATCGTGACCGGCGCCGCGAAATCGCTGGTCGACGAGATCGGCAAGGCGTGGCCCGGCAATGCGGCGAGCGGCGCGTCGGCGCCGCAGTAGGTCGGCGGGGACATCGTTCACGCTTTCTCCCTGGCCCGATCACGCCGACACATCGACAAGCCGCCATGGCGACGCGAATCCGCATGTCCGGCCCGTGCGGCGCATTCTCCCGCGTTGAAACCCCGAACTTGCCGAATGCCGTCGCACGGTTTGCCCGCTGCGAAGGCGGGTGCCGCGCTGCGCACACCATGCCCGATCCGGAACGGACGAGCCAGTTCCAGCAACAAAATCGCGCATTGAAAACCGGATCGAAATTCCGCTGACGCGATGCCATGGCGCAACGTTCTCGATCGACGACCTTGCCCAGTCCTGCGGCTTGCAGTGCCAAGGGATGCCACCTATACATATGACTAATCGGGCGCCATATCACGGCAAGGGTGCGGCGTGTCACGGGGGACCATCACCCGTTCGAGCCAACGGGTGCCGAAGGGGGACCCAACATGGGCAAGTGCGTGTCGGCCACGCGGATGTGTTCTGATACCGGGTCTTCGAAGGGGTTGCACGCATTCACCCGGTGCGGCTGCAGGCGCGGTTCGCCGGTCGCTCGCAGCGCGAACGCGTTCGCGCAGGGAACGACGGTCCGCTCCGTCGAGTTCGAGCACGGCTGTCCCGGCAGTCGACCCATGCGCTGCGCGGGACTCGGGCGAGCGCTGGTGCTCATCGCGTGCTTCGTCGCGATGACGGGCCCCGGCGCCAGCGTCGCGGCGGAACCCGGCGTGACCGACGATGCGATCCGCCTTGGCATGGTCAACGCGCAGTCGGGCAATTCCTCGGGCCTGGGACACGGGCTGCTGGTCGGCGCGCAAGCCGTATTCGACGATGCGAACGCGCACGGCGGCGTACATGGCAGGAGGATCGACCTCGTGGTCGCCGACGATCGCTACGAGCCCGACCGGACCGTGGACGACACGCTGGAGATGATCGAGCGGCGCAACGTCCTCGCCCTGTTCGGCTACGTCGGCACGCCGACGACCACCGCGGTGCTGCCGATGATCCGGGATGCGGGCATTCCGCTCATCGGCGTCTTCAGCGGCGCGACGGCACTGCGCAGGCCCGTCATTCCGGAGGTATTCAACATTCGGGCGAGCTATGACGACGAAACGCGCGTGCTGGTCGAGCATTTGATCGCGCACGATCGCGCAAGGCGTTTCGCGGTGTTCTACCAGGACGACGGCTTCGGGCTTGCGGTACTGGCGGGCACGCGGCTCGCGTTGCAGCGCCATGGCCTCGACGTCGTCGCCACGGGCACGTTTCGCCGCGGCACGACCGCGGTCGCCACGGGCCTTGCGGCCGTGCTCGGCGGCCGGCCCGACGTCGTGATCATGGTCGGGCCGTATACGCCGGTGGCCGCATTCATTCGCGCGGTGCATCGGGAAGGCCTCGATGCACGGCTCGCGGCGGTGTCGTTCGTCGGCACCGACGACCTGTTGCGCCTGATCGGCGACGAAGGCAACGGCACGCTGATCTCGCAGGTCGTGCCGCTGCCGCGGAATGAACGCCCCGTGATCCAGGATTGCGCACGGCTGATCGCGCAGCGCTTTCCGGACGAACAGGTGGGCGTGGTGCACATCGAGGGCTGCCTCGACGCGAAGATCGCGCTGATCGGGCTGGAACGCGCGGGCCCGAAGCCGACCCGGGCAACCCTGAAGCAGGCGCTCGAATCGATTCATCATCTCGATCTGGGCGGCCTGGTGGCCAACCTGGGCGCCGACGATCACCAGGCACTGAACGACGTGTTCCTCACCGAAATCGCACACGGTCGCGTCACACCGCTGGACGCGCCGGCCAGATAACGGACCGGATGGCCGCGGGCAGGCCATTCCGATCCTGGAGGGCTGCATGGACATCAAGGCGAAACTCGTCACCAGCACCGGCCTGATGCTGCTCGGCGCGGTGGCGACTTCCCTGACGAGCCTGACCGCCGTGCACGGCATTGCATCCGGTGTGCGCATGCTGACGACGGAATCGATGCCGCAGCAGGTGCGCAGCAACGAACTGGAGCGTGCGTACGCGGAACTGGCGGTCGATTTCGGCCGGCTCGAACGGGCCCGCGACGCGTCGGAGCGCGAGCAGTCGTCGTCGGAGATCGAAACGCAATTGCAGCGGATCGCCGACATTACGACCGCCGTGCGCGCGATCGACGGGCACGGGATCGACGAGCCGTCCGCCGATATCCGGACGATGCTCGCGTCGATGAACGAAGGCGTCGAGAAGCGCCTGCGGAGCGACGCGCAGCTCGTCGCCGAACGCCAGTTCATCGAACGCGTCCAGGCACGCGGCGCCAGGCTGCTGAGCGAGGTCGCCAAGGAGACCGAGCAGCTCGACCACGAAGCCGATGCCGCGGTGAGCAGTGCGCTTGCGGCCAATTCTGCCTACAACCGGACGATTCATGCGCTCGACCAGGTCCGCCTGAACGTCAAGGACATCATCACCCTTGCCGGTCGCGTCGACGTCGCACCGAACCGATACCGGCTCGCGCCGCTGCGGGAACGCATGCAGGCGTCGCTCGACGGCGCGAGCAATGCACTCTCGACCGCGGCGCCGAACCTCGACGGCACCGCGGCGCAGGGTGCGGCGAACGCGCTCGGGCGCCTGGCGGCCGACATCCTCGACGGCAACGACGGTCTGCTCGCGCTGCGCGGCGGCATGTTCGCGGCGCCGTCCGTCGCGGCACGCTACCGCGCGAAAGAGGAGCGGGTCCTGCAGTCGCTCGATGCACTCGACGTGACGCTGGCGGAGATCGCGGATCCGTTCGCGCTGCGAATCGTCGATGCACGACATCGACTCGACGAAGCCGTCGCATTCCAGCGCCGGGCGGTACGGATCGCGTCGCTGTCGACCATCGTCAATGGCGGAATCAAGGAACTCGCGGCCGACCTGCGTGCGGTCGCGCAGAGCGAAGGCACCGACCGCATCGAGCGCGGCGAAGGCGTGCGCAAGAATATCGGCGCGCTCGCCGCATCCGCCGCCGCCTTGCGCGATGCGCTCGTCGCGGACCGGCTCGGCAGCGCGAGCCGCGCACGGGAAGTGGCTGCGCTGGCGACGGAACTGGCCGGATCCGCCCGTCGCATCCTCGCGGTGAAGTCGGACGTGCTGTCCAACGACTTGGCCATGCAGCGCATCGTCGCGGACGTCGACACGACCGCGAACCGCCTCGCGGCCTACTCGGAACAGCAGGCCGTACGCGTCGATCTGCAGCAGCGCGCCGTCGTATCCGACGTCTACCGGGCCGTGACGAGCGCGTTCCTGATGATCGTGGCGGTATCGTTCCTGCTCGCGATCGGCGGCCTCGTGATCAGCCATCGTCTCGGCACGTCGATCGCCCGCCCGCTGTCGAACCTGACGCGCACGATGGCGCGCATCCGCCACGGCAACGATCTGTCGCTGCGCATGGCCCACAAAGGCCGCGACGAAGTCGCGGCCCTGATCGCCGGCTTCAACATGATGCTCGACGAAATCGAGCGGCGCGATGTCGATCTGCAGGCGGCGATCGCGACGGCCGAAGCCGCGAACTCGGCGAAATCGGAATTTCTCGCGAGGATGAGCCACGAGATCCGCACGCCGATGAACGGCGTGCTCGGCATGACCGAACTGCTGCAGCGCACGCGGCTGACGTCGAGGCAACGCAAGTTCGTCGACACCGTGTATCGATCCGGGCAGACGCTGCTCGTCATCATCGACGACATTCTCGATTTTTCGAAGATCGAGGCCGGCAAGCTGACGCTGGAGCGCATCGATTTCAACCTGCATCAATTGCTCGACGATGTCGTCGCCCTGCTGGAGCCGAACGCAGGACGCAAGGCACTCGCGCTCGTGTACCGGCGCGCCGCCAACGTGCCGGAATGGATGCGCGGCGACCCGGTGCGCCTGCGGCAGGTCCTGACGAACCTGATGGGCAATGCGATCAAGTTCACCGAGCACGGGCACGTCGAGCTGAGCGCATCGTATGCGGAAGACGGTCGCATCGTGTTCGTGATCGCCGACAGCGGCATCGGCATCGCGCCCGATGTGTCCGCGCAGTTGTTCCAGCCGTTCCAGCAGGCCGACAGCTCGATCGCACGCAAATACGGCGGGACCGGCCTGGGGCTCGTGATTGCCCGGCAGCTGGCCGAGATGATGGGCGGCTCGCTCGCGCTCGACTCGACGCCGGGAAAGGGCTCGGTATTTACCGTGACGATGCGGTTCGAGCCGGCATCCGGCGGGGGCGGCATCGCGGCGCACGCGAGGTCGTCGCTCGCGGGCCTGAAGGTGCTGATCGTGGACGACAGCGAGACCGATCGCAGCGTGTTGCTCGAGCACGCGATCGAATGGCAGCTGTGCGTGGCCACGGCGATCGGCGGCGACGACGCGCTGTCGCAGTTGCGCGCGGCCGTCGCCGACGGTGCGCCGTTCGACCTCGCGATCGTCGACGTCCGGATGCCCGGCATGGACGGCATCTCGCTCGTGCAGCACATCCGCCATGATCCGTCGCTGCGTGCGCTCAGGATCATCACGCTGACCGCGTTCGAGATGATGGACAGCGTCCAGGTCGCGCGCGAACTCGACATCGCCGCGCGACTGACGAAGCCGCTGCATGGCGCCGACCTTTATGCGGCGATCGCATCGACGATGCAGGTGATGCCGCACCGCATGCCGCCGGCGGCCGATGAAGCCGGGCCGGACCCGGACAGGCCACTCGACGCAATCCCCGCGCATGTGCTGCTGGTCGAGGACAACGCGGTCAACCAGCAGATCGCGCTCGCGATGCTGGAGGACACCGACTATCGGGTCGCCGTGGCCGACAACGGCGAGCAGGCGTTGAAAATGCTGGACGACGACGCCTTCGACGTGGTTCTGATGGACTGCCAGATGCCGCTGCTGGACGGCTTCGAGGCCACGCGGCGGCTGCGACGGCGCGAAGCCGAAGCCGGCGCGCCGCGCATGCCGGTCATTGCGTTGACGGCCAACGCGCTCAGCGGCGACCGCGAACGCTGCCTGGCCGCCGGCATGGACGACTATCTCGGCAAGCCGTTCCACCGCGATGCGCTGCTGCGGATGCTCGCGCGCCATGTTCGCGCCGACGCAAGCGTGCCGGCCGCCAAGAGCGATGAGGCAGGGGCGCCGGTCGACATCGAAACGGGCACGCAGGCGACGCCCGGCGCGAGCGAGACGGCGGCCGCCGGTCAGGACGAGAGCGCCGGCGTGATCGACCGCAAGGCGCTCGATGCATTGCGCGCGCTCCAGCGGCCCGGCCGCCCGGATGTGCTGACCCGGATCATCGATCAATTCACGGCCGACGCGCCGCGGCTGATCCGCGACATGCACGCAGCGGTCGAAGCAGGGGACGCCGATGCGCTGAAGCTGGCCGCCCATACGCTGAAATCGAGCAGCGCGAACGTCGGCGCGCACCTGCTGTCAGCCCGCTGCCGCGAGATCGAGCGTCTGGCGCGCGCTGCCGACGTGAGCGCCGCAGAGACGCTCGTCGCCGGCACGGATACGGAATTCGGGCACGCGCACGCCGCGCTGATCGCCGAGCGCGTGGACGGTTGAAGATTGAACGATCGCCGGCCGGTCGCCGCGGCGATCGCGCGTCGGCGCAAACAGGAGGACGGTCGTGAACCAGGACAATGCCGATTTGCCGGCGATTCTGATCATCGATGACGATGCAATGACGCGCCTGCTGGTCGTGGAAACGCTCGAGCCCGAAGGTTTCCGCGTCGAGGAGGCGACGGGGCCGCAGGAGGGCATCGACGCGTTCCTGCGTTGTCGTCCCGCCGTCGTGCTGCTCGATGTCGAAATGCCCGGTGGCGACGGCTTCGACTGTTGCCGCGCGCTGCGCGCCTTGCCGGAGGGTCGCCGCGTGCCGATCGTGATGCTCACGGGCAACGACGACGACGAATCGATCGCCAGCGCGTTCGATGCCGGCGCGACCGACTTCGTGTCCAAGCCGATGCGGTGGAAGCTGCTGGGCTACCGGATCCGGTATCTGCTGCGCGCCGCCGCTGCCGTCGAAAAACTGGCGACGACCGAGGTCAGCCTCACGCACGCGCAGGCGCTCGCGCACCTGGGCAACTGGGAGTACCAGGCCGGGCGCACGGACGGCTACTGGTCGCCGGAGCTGTACCGGATTCTCGGGCTCGACGCCACGCGCGCGCCGCCGACGTTCGAGCGGCTGGTGCAAGCCGTTCCGGCCGACGAGCAGCCGCTGCTCGTGCAGTCGTACACGAGCCTGCGCACCGAGGGCGTCGCATTCTCGCTCGAGCATCGACTGATTCACGAGGACGGCACCGAGCGCTACGTGCTGCACCAGGCGGAGTCCGGGCGCGATCCGAACCACGCGATCATCCTGCGCGGCATCGTTCAGGACATCACCGAGCGCAAGATGCAGCAGGGGCGTATCGAATACCTGGCCAACCACGATGCGCTCACCGGCCTGCCCAACCGCAACCTGCTCGGCGACCGGATGGAGCAGGCGATGTCGCAGGCGAGACGCACCGGGCAGCTGATCGCGGTGATGGTGCTCGACCTGGACCGTTTCAAGCACGTCAACGACAGCTTCGGCCACTCGGTCGGCGACGGGCTGCTGCGGGTCGTCGCCGCGCGCCTGACGAGTTCCGTGCGCGACGGCGACACGGTCGCGCGGCTCGGCGGCGACGAGTTCGTCGTGATGCTGGTCAACCTGTCGACGCCATCGGATGCGGATGTGATCGCACGCAAGATCCTGGACACCTTCATCGCGCCGTTCGTGCTGGAAGGGCACGATCTGCACGTGACGACCAGCGTCGGCGTCAGCCTCTGTCCGACCGACGGCACGAACGCGGAGGCGCTGCTGAAAACCGCCGATGCCGCGCTGTACTGCGCGAAGGAACACGGGCGCAACTGCTACAGCTTCTATACCCGCGAACTGGGTGCGCGCGTGGAAGAGCAGACCATCCTGGAAAACGCGCTGCACCGGGCCGTCGCAAACGGCGAACTCGAGCTGTACTACCAGCCGAAGGTCGATCTCAAGACCGGCCAGATCAGCGGGGTCGAGGCGCTGATTCGATGGCGACGCCCGGGAATCGGCATCATTCCGCCGGACCGCTTCATCCCGATCGCCGAGGAATCCGGACTGATTCTGCCGATCGGAGAGTGGGTGCTGCGCACCGCGTGCGCACAGGCCGTCGCCTGGCAACAGGACGGGCATCCCCCGATCCGGATCGCCGTCAACCTGTCGGCGTGCCAGTTCCGGCAACAGGACGTGGCCGCCATGGTACGCAAGACGCTCCGGGAAACGGGACTGGCGCCGGCCTCGCTCGAACTCGAGCTGACCGAAAGCGTACTGATGCAGGACTGCAATACGATCGCGCACACGCTGCGCGAACTGAAGGCGCTCGGCGTCGTCCTGTCGCTGGATGATTTCGGCACCGGCTATTCGAGCCTGTCGTACCTGAAAGACTTGCCGATCGATGTCGTCAAGATCGATCGGTCGTTCCTCAGCGACGTCACCACCAGCGCGGAAGGCGCGTCGCTGACGCGCTCGATCATCGCGATGGCGGAGTCGCTGCACATGGAGACGGTGGCCGAAGGCGTCGAAACCGAAGCACAGCTGTCGTTCCTGAACCGGCACCGCTGCCACTCGATGCAGGGCTACTACTTCAGCCATCCGGTGACCGGCGATGAAATCGCCGGCATGCTGTCGGCCGGCTCGGAACTGCCCGAACACTGCCGGCAGCGCGAACTGCTGCACCGGACGCTGCTGCTGGTGGACGACGATCGCGCCACCCTGCAGATGCTCAGGCAGGCGCTGGGCCGCGACGGCTACGAGATCCTCGACACCACCGACCCCGACGAGGCGCTCGGCCTGCTCGCCCGGCATCGCGTCGGCGTCATCGTGTCCGACTTCCACTTGCCGAGCGCGTCGGGAATCGACCTGCTGCAGCGCGTCAAGGCGTTGTACCCGGACATCGTGCGCATCCTGCTGTCGGGTTACGGCGACGGGCAATCGATCGCCAGCGCATCCGGCGACGGATCGGTCCAGAAGCTCCTGATCAAGCCTTGGGATGTCGCGCTGCTGCGCAAGCACATCGTCGAGTCGTTCCAGCGATTCGAGCACGATTCGCTGCACAACGGGCTCGGCATCGGCGCGGGGCGCCTCGGCGCGCACCGATCGCCGCTCCGGCCCGTCGGCGCGCCGGAACCGCGCGACCAGGCCTGAGCATGGGCCACGCGAAACGGCGGGGGACGACCGTGATAAAGGGTACGACCAGGCTGATAAACGGTATGCGGCCCGGGTTATAGGGAAAACCCTTATTTCGAGATATAATCACGGCCTGAGAGATAGGTCGAACCATGCCCGAACGTTTCCAAACCCTTGAAAAATTTGTGTTTTCCCTCGTCGTGATGTCCGCGGTCGTGTGCTCGGCATTCCTCGCGTACGAGCGTCACCCCGAGATCAAGATCGCACTGCACGAAGGCGAAGCGCTGATGCGCGAGAGCGCCAAGTACTCGGTCATCTGCTCGCCGTCCAAGGTCGATCCTTGCGTCGAGATGTCTGCTTACTGAAATTCGCGTCGATAGCGGTGCGCTGCTATCGAAACGGACGTTTCCAGAATTCGTCCCATTCAGTTTCGGACTCGTCCTATATCGTTGGCCGTCTGGATTCCTTAAAGTAGAGCCCTTCAGGCATTCAGAAACCGGCCGCAAGATAGGGCGGATGCACGAACCCGTAACGTGCCGAGTCGCTGGCGTAAGCAGCCCCCGAATTCAGCCGGCCCCGCTTCGAGCCATCGAGCGGGGCCGTTCTGTTTGCGCGGTTCAAAATCACCTTCCGTCGCGCCGTGTGCCCCGTGCGTCACACCACGTGCCGCGGCATCCCACCCACGAACGCGGCGACGTTGTCCACGAGCTGATCGGCGAGCGCCTGCATTGCTTCGTCACTCGCCCACGCGACGTGCGGCGTCAGGATGAATGCCGGATGCGACAGGATCGCGTGGAACGGATGCGCGGCCGGCAGCGGCTCCTGCGTGACCACGTCGAACCCCGCGCCCGCGATCTGCCCCGACTGCAACGCATCGACGAGCGCGCTTTCATCCACGAGCCCGCCGCGCGCGGTATTGATCAGCAGCGGCCGGCGCGCCATCCGCGCGAACGCGGCCGCATCGATCACGTGCCGCGTCGCCGGCGTGAGCGGGCAGTGCAGCGTGATCACGTCGCTGTCGCGCAGCAGCGTGTCGAGCGGCGCGTAGTCGTCTCCTGCCGCATCGCCGTGCGCCGCGAACCGCACCCGCATGTCGAGCGCGCGGGCGATGCCGGCCACCGCGCGCCCGAGCACGCCGTCGCCGACGATCCCGATCGTCGAGCCGGCCAGATCGCGAATCGGATGATCGAAAAAGCAGAACTGCCCGCTGTCGAGCCAGCGCCCCGCGCGCACCGCGTCGCGGTACGCGACGAGGCTGCGGCGCAGCGCGAAGATCAGCGCGAACGTGTGCTCGGGCACCGTGCGGACCGCATACCCGCGAATGTTGCTCACGACGATGCCCCGCGCCGCGCACGCGTCGAGATCGACGATGTCGGTGCCCGTCGCGGCGATCGCGATCATCCGCAGGCGCCGTGCATCGGCGAGCGTTGCCGCGTCCAGCCGCACCTTGTTCGTCACGACGATGTCCGCGTCGCCGATGCGCGCGGCAATCTCGTGCGCGGCCGTCCGGTCGAACGTGCGCAACGCGTGCGGGAAAGGGAATGGTTTCAGCACGGTGTGCGGCGACAGCGTCGCGCGATCGAGAAACACGATCGTCGCGGGGGAGGAAACAGAAAACATGGCGGGTCTCGCTGACAGGCGCCCGGCGGGCGCGGAACGAGTTCGATTCTGCCGGCGGCGCGCGCGCTGTCGTTTGACCGTTGCGCGAGCGCGCTTTCCCGGATGGAAAGGCTGACGCAACGCCTGTGGGAGGGGCGCGACGCACGCCTTTCCGAAACGGAAAGGCTGGTTGAGCATCGATCGATTTTCGCCGGGCGCGAACGTCGTCATGATCGCCTTCATCGACAACACGATTTCATCGGAGACAGCCATGACACGCCCCCTGGACGGCATCCGCGTGCTGGAACTCGGCCAACTGATCGCCGGACCGTTCGCGGGCCGGATGCTCGCCGAATTCGGCGCCGACGTGCTCAAGGTCGAGCCGCCCGGGCTCGGCGATCCGCTGCGCAAATGGCGGCTGCTGCATGAAGGCACGTCGGTCTGGTGGGCCGCGCAGTCGCGCAACAAGACCTCGCTCACGCTCGACCTGCGCACGCCCGAAGGGCAGGACGTCGTGCGCCGCCTCGTGGCCGAGACCGACGTGCTGATCGAGAACTTCCGGCCCGGCACGCTCGAGGGCTGGGGGCTCGGCTGGGACGCGCTGTCCGCGATCAACCCGGGGCTCGTGATGCTGCGCGTGTCGGGCTTCGGGCAGACGGGCCCGTACCGCGACCGCCCCGGCTTCGGCGTGATCGCCGAGGCGATGGGCGGCCTGCGGCACCTGACCGGCGAGCCCGGCCGCATACCGGTGCGCGTCGGCATCTCGCTCGGCGATTCGCTGTCGGCGCTGCACGGCGTGATCGGCGTGCTGCTTGCGCTGCGGCATCGCGAGCAGCAGGGCGGCAAGGGGCAGGTCGTCGACGTCGCGCTGTACGAGTCGGTATTCAACATGATGGAAAGCCTGCTGCCCGAATACTCGGCGTTCGGTGCCGTGCGCGAGGCGGCCGGCAGCAGCCTGCCCGGCATCGCGCCGACCAACGCGTACCGCTGCCGCGACGGCAAGTACGCGCTGATCGCCGGCAACGGCGACAGCATCTTCCGGCGCCTGATGGAGCTGATCGGCCGGCCCGATCTCGGCAACGATCCCGCGCTCGCGCACAACGACGGGCGCGTCGCGCAGGTCGAGCGCATCGACGCGGCAATCGGCGAATGGAGCGCGCGGCACGATCTCGACGCCGTGCTGGCCGCGCTGAACGAAGCACGCATTCCGTCCGGACGCATTTACGACGTGGCCGACATCGCGGCCGATCCGCATTACCGCGCACGCGACATGCTCGTCGATGCCGCGTTGCCCGACGGCACGCCCGTGCTCGTGCCGGGTATCGTGCCGAAGCTCGGTGCGACGCCCGGGCGTATCGAACACGCGGCGCCCGCGCTCGGCGCGGATACCGACGCGGTACTCGAATCGCTCGGTATCGATGCGGCGACGCGCGGCGACTGGCGCACGCGCGGTGTGATCTGAGAAGCGGATACAGGAGCAGACAACATGAGTGGGCAACGCAAACGGCTGTACCTCCACGAAGTCGCGACGCGCGACGGTTTCCAGAACGAAGCGGCATTCGTCGACACCGACGACAAGATCGCGCTCGTCGACGCGCTGAGCGCGTGCGGCTACGCAAAGATCGAGGTCACGTCGTTCACGTCGCCGAAAGCGATCCCTGCGTTGCGCGACGCGGAGGCCGTGATGCACGGCATCGCGCGCGCACCGGGTGTGGTCTATACGGTGCTCGTGCCGAACGTGCGCGGCGCGGAGCGCGCGCTGTCGTGCGGCGTCGACGAAGTCAACCTCGTGATGTCGATGAGCGAAAGCCACAACCGCGCGAACCTGCGGATGACGCGCGAGCAATCGTTCGCGCAGTTGCGCGACGTGATCGACGCGGTACGCGGCACGGGCGTCGCGATCAACGTGTCGCTGTCGACCGCGATGGGCTGCCCGATGGAAGGGGACGTACCGGCCGAAGGCGTGCTCGCATGGATGCAGCGCTTCGCGGATCTCGGCGTGCACGGCTTCACGCTGTGCGATACGACCGGCATGGCGTTTCCGTCGCAGGTGCGCGACCTGTCGGCACGTGCCCGCGAGCGCTTCGGCGCGCTGCAGCTCACGCTGCACTTCCACAACACGCGCGGGATGGCGCTCGCGAATACGCTCGCGGCGCTCGACGCCGGGATCGACCGCTTCGACGCGTCGCTCGGCGGGCTCGGCGGCTGCCCGTACGCACCGGGCGCGACCGGCAACGCGTGCACCGAAGAACTCGTGCACATGCTCGAACTCGACGGCTACGATACGGGCATCGATCTCGCGGCGGTGCTGGCCGCGTCGGCACGGCTGCCCGCGCTGATCGGGCATGACGTGCCGAGCCAGATCCTGAAGGCCGGGCGCCGCTCGGACCTTCATCCGCCGCCGCGCGCGGACGCCGGCGACATGCCCGCGCAGCGCGCGTTCTCATGAACCACGAACAGGAGCGAACCTCATGGCGCTGATCGACCACCTCGACCATCTCGTGCTGACCTGCGTCGATCCCGACCGGACGAAGCATTTCTACACCGAGGTGCTGCAGATGCAGCTCGAAACCTTCGGCGCGGGCCGGATCGCATTCTGCTTCGGCAACCAGAAGATCAACCTGCACGTTCGCGGCGCGGAATTCGAACCGAAAGCGCATGTGCCGGTGCCCGGCGCGCTCGACCTGTGCTTCATCGCGTCGGTGCCGCTCGACGACGTGATCGCACACCTGAAGCGAGTCGATTGGCCGATCGTCGAAGGGCCCGTCGAGCGCACGGGCGCGACGCAGAAGATCCGGTCGGTCTACGTACGCGATCCCGACCTGAACCTGATCGAGATTTCCGAGTTGATCTGAGTGCCGGCGCACAGCCGCGCCGTATCGCGCCTTCGCACGTGCGTGTGCGGACCAGATCACGGTGCGGCCGCATGCCGCGCCGATCTCCCGCCGAAAACGGACAGCCGGTTTCCGCGCTCGCCGATTCCGGATAGCCGGCCCGTGTCGCACTGCGGATAATGCAGGCATCGGCGACTGAGAAGCCGCCTTCGCATCGGACGCGACGCACGCGTCCGCGCTTCCGCAACCCGACCCAGACGATTCCCAATGACGATCCTCTATCGCGGCATGGACCGCGCGGCGCTCGATGCCGCTTATCTGAACACGAAGGTGGTGCCCGATTTCCCTGCGTTGCTGGCGTCGATGCAGGCGCGCAGCGCAGCGCTCTATGAAGCCGCGTCCGTCAGGCGCGACCTGCGTTACGGCGCGCAACCCGCGCAGCGTTTCGACTGGCTGTCGTGTGGTCAGCCCGATGCGCCGCTGTTCGTGTTCATTCACGGCGGCTACTGGCAGCACTGCGCGAAAGAGGATTTCGCCTACGCGGCAAGCGGGCCGCTCGCGCGCGGTTTCGACGTGATACTCGCCGAATACACGCTTGCACCGGTCGCGACGATGACCGACATCGTCGGCGAGATCGGCGCGCTGCTCGACTACCTGGCGAACGACCCCGACGGCCTCGGCACGGCGAAGCGGCCGATTCACCTGAGCGGCCATTCGGCCGGCGGCCACCTGACGGCCGTGCACCGCGCGCATCCGGCCGTCGTGTCGGCGCTTGCGATCAGCCCGCTCGTCGATCTCGAACCGATCTCGCTGTGCTGCCTGAACGACAAGCTGCAGCTCACAGCGCACGAAGTCGAAACGTACAGCCCGCTGCACCATGTCGGGCCCGGCGCACCGACGGTCGTTGCGGTCGGCGACGCCGAGCTGCCCGAACTCGTCCGGCAGGCACGCGACTACGCAGCGGCGTGCGACGCGGCCGGCGAACGGATCGTCCATGTCGGGTTGCCCGGCATGAAGCACTTCGACGTGCTCGACGATCTCGCGAAGCCGGACGGAGCGATGCTTGCCGCATTACGGTCGATCGCGCCGCGCCAGGCGTGCCGTTTCGCGCTCACACGGCCGGGCGTATGATCGGCGTCAGGCCGCCGCGCTGACGGCAAGCGCCGGCACGGCACTCCCAGGAAACACGACATGGTGAACCCGCTTCATTTCGATCTGCAGTCGCTGCGCGTGTTCGCGCTCGTCGCCGAGCACGGCAGCCTGACGAAAGCGGCCGAACACGGCCAGCTCACGCTGTCCGCGGTCAGCAAGCGCATCGCCGAGCTCGAAAGCGTGACGGGCAGTGCGCTGTTCGTCCGGCACGCGCGCGGTGTCGAGCTGACGCCCGCGGGCCGCGCGCTGCTCGACCATGCGGCAAAGGTGATCGAGCAGGTCAACCGGATGGCGCACGAGATGAGCGACTACGTCGCCGGCGTGCGCGGCCACATCCACGTGTGGACCAACACGTCCGCGATCGTGCAGTTCCTGCCCGCCGATCTCGCCGCGTTTCTCACCGACAATCCGGGCATCAAGGTCAGCCTCGAGGAGCGGCTGAGCCACGAGATCGTCGACGCACTCGCATCCGGCAAGGCCGATCTCGGCGTGTTCGCCGACAACGTACCGGCCCCCGGCATCGAGCGGCGGCTGTACCGGCGCGACGAGCTCGTGCTGCTCGTGCCGCGCACGCACCGGTTCGCCGCGCGCGACAGCATCCGCTTCGCGGATACGCTCGACGAGGACTACGTGGGGCTCAGCGACGGCAGTTCGCTGCTCGCGCGCATGACCGACGCGGCGTTCGCGGTCGAGCGCTCGCTGAAGCTGCGGATCCAGGTATCGAATTTCGACGGCGTGAGCCGCATGATCGAGGCGGGGCTCGGCATCGGCATCCTGCCGCGCGATGCGGTGACCGGCGAGCGCGCGGCGCGGCTCGGGGTCGTGAAGCTCGACGATGCGTGGGCAACGCGCACGCTGTGGGTTGGCGTGAAGGCGGGCAGCGTGCTGACGACCGATATCGCGAAGCTGTTCGATTTCATGTCGGCGCGGTGAAGCGGTCGGCAAGCGTCAAAAAATGGCGCGGCATGGCCGCACCGGGCGTGCGATCACCTGTGCGCGTTCCAAGGTTCATGCGTGAATCGTCGCGGAAGCTGACTCAAGCAGCACCGAGGCGCGCAAGCGTGGCGTGTTCCTTCGGTGCGCTCAGCGCGTCGACCAGCAATGGTGACGCGGTCTCGGCGCCAGCTTCCCGCGTCCAGTCGAGCGTGTCCTGAATAGTTCGCGCGAGAGGCGAAAACGCGAGACCACTCCGTAGCGCGCGGCTGTTGTCGGCGAAGAATATGCCGCCCGCCTCAGCATCGCTTTCCGCGATCCAGAGCGGAAGCTCCGTCCATCCTTCGATACCCGCGTCGAGAACCTGTTGATCCGTGAGCCATACCAGCTGTGCGCGGCTCGAGGCAACCTCGATGCACCGGCTGAGAAACTGCTCCATCGTCAACGTCGATGCAGGGCCCACTGCGTTCAATACAGCGTTCGCGTTGCTTTCCGCCATCTGCACGCACCATTGCGCAACATCCCGCGCATCGATGAACTGGATCGGGCGATCAGGCCGCCCGGGTGCAAGGATGCGGCCTCCTGTCGCGACGCGGCGAATCCAGTACGTGAACCGGCCGGTGGGATCGTAGGGGCCAACGATCAACCCCGGCCTGAGAATCGCGACGCGCCCCGGCATGGCCGACTGAATGGCCGCTTCCGTTCTGGCCTTCAGCGCACCATAACCTTCGTGGCCCGGAAGGGTGTCCGCGTTCTCGTCATAGCGCGTACCGGGCGGGAAGCTGCGATAGACGGAAATGCTGGAAATGAACGTGTAAGCCTTCGACATGAAATGTCTCTACAATCATGGTTCGAACTGGACGGGACGAGCAACGAAGCTGATGGCATTGAAAGCGCTGGAACTGACGCAGGAAGAACGTACAAAGCTTGAAGCGATGGCGAGAAGCCGTCGTGATTGGCGAATACGAGACCGGTCGCGGACGATTCTGATGTTCAGCGACGGCGTGCGAGCGAAAGAGATCGCCAGACGACAGGAACTGACGTTGGAGGCGGTGTATGAG
>NZ_NKFM01000141.1:0-1483 GCF_002223085.1 Burkholderia sp. HI2714
CTCATACACCGCCTCCAACGTCAGTTCCTGTCGTCTGGCGATCTCTTTCGCTCGCACGCCGTCGCTGAACATCAGAATCGTCCGCGACCGGTCTCGTATTCGCCAATCACGACGGCTTCTCGCCATCGCTTCAAGCTTTGTACGTTCTTCCTGCGTCAGTTCCAGCGCTTTCAATGCCATCAGCTTCGTTGCTCGTCCCGTCCAGTTCGAACCATGATTGTAGAGACATTTCATGTCGAAGGCTTACGAGGCCCATGTGCGAATACCCGCAGTGGCCCAAATACATCGGTGGGGACCAGAATCTGGCAGCGAGCTTCTCGTGCTCGAATTAGTCCTGTTCGCCGAGCGTGCCAATCGGTCGTGCCGGGCGGCTCTCTTCCGCCCGGAATTGACGGCGCTGACGCAACCGGGTCCGCCCGTTACCGCCCGATGCAAATCACCCCGTCAACGATCCGCAGCGGCATCTGGCTTGTGGCCACACTGAGCGGGCTTACGACATTTCGTTGCGCAGGAACCTTGCGTAGATCCGCTGCTCGCACATTCGGCGCTCTGTAGCGCGCGGCTCGGCTATCTCACCGAGCCTATCCGCAGCGTCCATCTTTACGCCCGTACTCAGACCAATAAACGAATAGCCAGTCCAATGCAGACAGTCGCAATGTTCGCGTGGTTCGTCCGATGGACTGCGGCAATCCGTCGTCAAGAGAAGCGATTTCTCCAACTGGAAATCGGGACTCTCGCGTGACAGAGATCTGGGCTGCCGCCGGTAGCGTAACGCCGCAAACGTGGGTGTTCGGTGACCTCATTCAGGTTGAAGTTCGCGGACATGGACTGCGAGCCGCGTCCGCCTGACACTGGTTGCAGCACGACGGCAACTGTCGATCGGGCGCGATAGGGTCGCACCATCGATGGCGCCCTCAGACCGCGCGAATTTCATGCACGACATTAAACCCAAGGAGACGACATGAACCAGATAGCCGTGTGCTCACTCGCCGATCTGGCGAGATTCACTCGCTTTCATACCCTTGTCCTGTTCTGGTGTGTCCGGTGCTCATTGGTTGGCTCGTTTCCCTGAAGTAGCCGATGGAACAGAATTTCATGGCAATCGGCCTGCCTCAATGGCACGGCTGCGGTGACGCTGATCAACCAGACGCATGCCGACTCGCATCGCTCAAACAGCGCGCCTGTTGTCGCGGTTCAGGGTAACGCAGGGCACTGACGCTTCTGCCATCACAGCTTGGTCGGCGAGATTCTTCCGAACAACACCGCTCGTATGGAGCTCTAGCTCAATAAACGCCACGTGGCTCAGTACAAAGCAACTTTCAATAAGCTCTCAACAGAAAGTAAATCTATAATTTAATCCGAATCCTTGAAGGACCGTATCGACGTCTTCTTCAAGGGTTTGGATGTCACGCGCCTTGAAGGCCAGCCACTCATATTTCATCTTGTGCCACAGTTTCTCGATGCGATTGAGCTCCGGGCTGTA
>NZ_NKFM01000142.1:0-1460 GCF_002223085.1 Burkholderia sp. HI2714
CCCCGTTACTATCTTCACGCCCCGATAATCGGGGCTTTGGCCAGCCAGACCCGGCATGATTCCCGCCCCCAGTCGCAGTCATGATCCGGGGGGTGTTGTCACCGGGTCTGGTGGGTGGCTGGTGATCGCTGATAGGGGTTTGGCCGGGATTTCCCGACGCCGTCCGTAACGTGGATGCCGAGACTTGCCACCGTTGTTGCAGGCCAATCCGTTCACTCTGCTCATACTTCGATGCAAGACACTCAACAACATGGCGCCGTCGATGTCTTCGTCGGCGTTGATGTCGGTAAAGGCCAGCATCATGCCGTCGCGCTCGACCGGAACGGCAAGCGCCTTTACAACAAGGCGCTACCCAACGACGAGGTCAAGCTGCGAGCCCTCATCACCGAGCTCAAGACTCACGGTCGACTGTTGTTCGTCGTCGATCAACCGTCCACCATCGGCGCGCTTCCTGTAGCCGTCGCCCGTGCTGAAGGCGTCCTCGTCGCCTATCTGCCGGGACTGGCCATGCGTCGCATCGCCGACCTACATGCAGGCGAAGCCAAGACCGATGCCCGCGATGCCGCGATCATTGCCGAGGCCGCTCGCTCGATGCCGCACACACTACGCTCGCTTCGGTTGGCAGACGAGCAACTCGCCGAACTCACCATGCTGTGCGGCTTCGACGACGATCTCGCGTCTCAGGTCACTCAAACCAGCAACCGCATTCGCGGCCTGCTCACCCAGATCCATCCGGCGCTCGAGCGCGTTCTCGGACCGCGCCTCGACCATCCGGCGGTGCTCGATCTGCTTGAGCGCTACCCCTCGCCAGCCGCGCTTGCCGCAACTAGCGAGAAGACGCTCGCCAACCGCCTGACCAAGCTCGCGCCTCGCATGGGCAAGAACTTAGCGGCCGAAATCGTTCAAGCGCTGAGCGAGCAAGCCGTGATCGTACCCGGCACGCAGGCTGCCACCATCGTCATGCCCCGCTTGGCCCAGCAACTCGCCGCCTTGCGCAAGCAGCGTGACGAAATCGCCGCCGAAGTTGAGCGGCTGGTGCATGCTCACCCTCTTTGGCCGGTCCTGACCAGCATGCCGGGAGTCGGCGTCAGGACCGCCGCCAGACTCCTGACCGAAGTCGCCCATAAAGCCTTCGCCTCGGCTGCTCATCTCGCGGCCTACGCTGGCCTCGCGCCGGTCACCCGGCGCTCAGGCTCGTCGATCCGAGGCGAACATCCATCCAGACGCGGCAACAAGGTGCTCAAGCGCGCCTTGTTCCTCTCCGCCTTCGCGGCATTGCGGGATCCTGTCTCGCGGGCTTACTACGCGCGCAAGATCCAGCAGGGCAAGCGCCACAACCAGGCACTCATCGCGCTGGCACGGCGACGCTGCGACGTCCTGTTCGCCATGCTGCGCGACGGCACCATTTACCAACCCAAGTCAGCCCCTAACGCTTGACGAAAGACATAGGGGCACCCCCC
>NZ_NKFM01000143.1:0-1429 GCF_002223085.1 Burkholderia sp. HI2714
CTATATGAACGCGTCCCGTTTGCAACAGTTCTCGTGTGTTCCGACAGACAGGATGGGCTGCAGCTCTATATCCGGCCTTGATGCAGTCGATACCGCCGCTGCGGGCCTCTATGAAATCCGCTGACCCGCGCCTCATTCTCCTAACGAGCTCAAAGCTCTTGGTGACATTCAGGCTTGGCGGGCCCAGGTCCTACCTGGCTCGTCATCACACTCGATTGCTGCGCAACCTTTCGACGTTCACCCTATGTAAATGTTGATCTTCTACCTCGCATGAACCGATCAGGCTGGTTTCATGCTGACGTAGTCCTTCCGATACGCTCGCTCATGCGCGAGTACCGCCCAGATCGTCCGCGCCATCTTGTTGGCCAACGCGACGATCACGACATTCGCTGGTCGTCGCTTCTTGATCTGCTCGACCCACGGCCCCGGCTCCTTCGCGTGGGTGAGTACGCTGCGCGCGCCGTGAATCAGCAACGTGCGCAGATACGTGTCGCCTCTCTTGCTGATTCCGTGCAGATTCACCTTGCCGCCAGAGCCTGTCTGCTTGGGCACCAAACCCGCCCACGCCGCAAATTCCCGTCCCGATCTAAACGCTTTCGGATCGCCCATCATGGCCACTGCCGCGGTCGCCGTCAGCAACCCCACGCCAGGAATCTCACTGATTGCCTGCACTGACCGGTCTTCCTTCTTCCAATCGCTCATGCGTCGCTCGATCTCGGCAATCTGTTCGTCAAGTCGTGCCAACCCATTCCACTGTTCGCGCAACGTATCGATCAGTGCCGCTGGCAGACGCTCCGCGATCCGGCCAAGCGCCGCCGGTATCTCCTTGTCCAGTGCCGCCCGGCCCTTGCTCATCACCTCGCCGTATTCCGTCAGCAGTCCACGCAGCCCGTTGATCTGCATCGTGCGGAACTTCACCAACTGCTCCCGCATCCGGTGCAGCGCCAACATCGCCTGCTGCATTTCCGTTTTCACCGCTATCGGCTTGCCCGGCTGCTGTACCGCCAGCCAGATCGCTCGCGCGTCTGCCGCATCGTTCTTGTTGCGGATGTTGAATGCCTTCACAAACTCCGCCGGCATCAGCCTGACCTCGTGACCCATCCGCTTCAGCGCTCGCGCCCAGTGGTGCGCACCGCCACACGCCTCCATTCCAATTACGCACCGCTCACGATTCGCGAAGTGCTCCAGAAACTTCGCACGCTTGATCGCCTTGTTCACAATCTCGCCGCTTGCCTGATCAACGTAATGCACCTGGAACACGTTCTTGGCGATATCGACGCCCACGGCCATACTGTTCATCGTGGATCCTCCGGTTGCCGGGAAATGCGTGCATTTTCCACCTGGGCACATCGATGCCGTTGGCCCGTGAGGATCCACCCCTCTCTTGCTCTCACGTGCGTGGGTGGGACGCGTTCATTTCAATTCTCCT
>NZ_NKFM01000054.1:0-1375 GCF_002223085.1 Burkholderia sp. HI2714
GGGACCTATCCGTGATTTCGTGGGCGGGGCATATCATGAGGTGTAAAGGCCATGGATATGCCGATGAAGAAAAAGAGACAAACTGTAGCGCGTCAGGCAGCGGCCCGAGGGCCGCTGCCTGAACTGCCCAAGGAACTGCTGGACCAGTTGGTCAAGGGGCCGATGTCGCCGGCCGAGGTGCAGGATCTGATGCTGGCATTCAACAAGGCGGTCATCGAGCGCGCGATGGGCGCCGAGATGAATCTGCATCTGGGCTATCCTGCGGGCCAGCCTAAGCCGCCCGGGCAGGTCAACGAGCGCAACGGCGCCAGCGGCAAGACGGTCATCACCGATCGTGGCCCAGTCCGGGTCGACGTGCCTCGTGACCGTGACGGCAGCTTCGAGCCGATCCTGATTCCCAAGCACGAGCGCCGCTTCACCGGTTTCGACGAGCGCATCATCGCGATGTACGCCCGCGGCATGAGCGTGCGCGAGATTCAGGGGTTTCTGGCCGAGCACTATGGCACCGAGGTATCGCCCGACTTCATCAGCTCGGTCACCGACGAGGTGATGGCCGAAGCGCTGACGTGGCAGAGCCGCCCGCTCGAAGCGATGTATCCGGTCGTGTTCTTCGACGCGCTGCGGGTCAAGATCCGCGACGATGGCGTGGTCAGCAACAAGGCCGTCTATCTGGCCTTGGGCATTCAGGCCGACGGCCAGCGCGACGTGCTGGGCCTCTGGATCGAGCAGACCGAGGGCGCCAAGTTCTGGCTCAAGGTGTTCAACGAACTGAAGACGCGCGGCTGCCAGGACATCCTGATCGCCGTGGTCGACGGCTTGAAAGGACTGACCGAGGCCATCAGCGCAGCCTATCCTCGGACCACCGTTCAGACCTGCATCGTGCATCTGATCCGCAACAGTCTGGAGTACGCCAGCTACAAGGATCGCAAGGCAGTGGCCGCCGCGCTACGCCCGATCTACGCGGCCGCCAGCGAAGAGGCGGCAAGGCAGGCGCTACAAGACTTCGCCGACGGACCTTGGGGCGCGAAGTACCCGACGATCGTGCAGTCGTGGCAGCGGGCATGGGAGCACGTCGTACCGTTCTACGTGTTCCCGCCGGAGATTAGACGGGTTGTGTACACCACGAACGCCATAGAAAGTCTGAACATGCAGCTGCGCAAGATCATCAAGACGCGCGGCCACTTCCCGAATGACGAGGCGGCGATCAAGCTGCTCTGGCTGGCGCTGCGCAACGTGCTGGCCAAGACCGTGCGGTCCGCCTTCGACTGGAAATCAGCGATGAACCAGTTTGCTATCCTGTTCGGAGAGCGATTTATGCAGGCGCGCGGATAACGTGCTGTTCAACCGCCTCGCCCACAAAAATGCGGACAGGTTC
>NZ_NKFM01000070.1:0-1313 GCF_002223085.1 Burkholderia sp. HI2714
TCGCCGGCCCGCTCGATCCACCCGCCGCCCAGCGAACGGTACAGGTTGACCAGGTTGGTCCAGCGTGCCAGACGCGCATTGATCAGCGACTGCTGCGCGCTGTACAGGTCCGTCTGCGCGGTCAGCACCGACAGGTAGCTGTCGACACCGTTCTTGTAACGCAGGTCCGACAGGTCGAAACGTCGCTGCTGCGCGTGCTCGTTGCGCTCCAGCGCCGCGATCTGCTGGTCGTACGTGCCGCGTGCGGCCAACCCGTCCGCCACGTCGCGGAACGCCGACTGGATCGCCTTCTCGTAGTTCGCGATCTCGATGCGCTTTTGCACGTGCGCAAGATCGAGGTTCGCGATGTTCGAGCCGCCTTCGAAGATCGGCAACGCGATGCTGGGCGCGAACGACCACGCCGCCGTGCCGGCCTTGAACAGGCCGCCGAGCGTCGGGCTCGCCGTGCCGAACGCGGCCGTCAGCGAGATCTTCGGGAAGAACGCCGCGCGTGCCGCACCGATGTTCGCGTTCGCCGCCAGCAGCGACTGCTCGGCCTGCATCACGTCGGGACGACGCGTCAGCAGGTCGGACGGCAGGCCGGCAGGCACGTCCGTCAGCAGGTTCTGCGCGTCGAGCGGCATGCCCGCCGGCAGGTCGTCCGGCAGCGGCTCGCCGATCAGCAGCACCAGCGCGTTCAACGCTTGTGCACGTGCCCGTGCTTGCGCCTGCTGGTTCGACAGCGCCTGCTCGACCACCGTCTGCGCCTGACGCAGCTCGAGCTCGGAGCCCGTGCCGTTGTCGAACTGCAGCTTCGTCAGGTTGTACGAGTCCTGCGCCGTCTTCAGCGTGTTCTCCGTGACCTTCAGCAGATCGTCGGTCGACAGCAGCGTCAGGTATTGATCGGCCACCTGCGACACCAGCGAGATCTCAGACGCCTGCCGCGCATACGCGGTCGACAGGTACTGCGCGAGCGCCTGGTCCTTCACGCTCTGCACGCGGCCGAACAGGTCGAGTTCCCACGACGCCGACAGCCCGACGTTGTAGGTCGTCGTGATGTTCCGGCCCGGCGCCACCGACAGCGCATTCGGCAGGCGCTGACGATTACCGGTACCCGTCGCATCGAGCGTGGGGAACATCCCCGCGCGCGTGATCTGGTACTGCGCACGCGCCGCCTCGATGTTCAGCACCGACACGCGCAGGTCGCGGTTGTTCTTCAGCGCGATCTCGATCAGCCGCTGCAGGCGCGGATCGACGAAGAACTCGCGCCAGCCGATGGCGGTCGCAGCTTGCCCGTTCGCGCTGCGCGCGCCGGCCGCACCCGGCTGCGTCGC
>NZ_NKFM01000144.1:0-1299 GCF_002223085.1 Burkholderia sp. HI2714
CAGCCGCCAGTACTCTTCCATGAAGCCGGTGATCTGACGCATCGCCCAACGAAACAACCGGTAAAACGTATAGATCAGCTCGATGTAGGCGTTCGTGTAGGTTGGGGCACGCCCGGACACACCCGGCCCATACGGCTGGGTGTTGATGAACAGCGCCTTCAGGTCGCCCTCCGGGCAGTAGAGGCTGAGCTGGCCTCGCCGCTTCAGGCTCTGATTGTAGGCGCGGGCGTTCGCGACCCGATACGTCGGTTTCGGGCGTTTGCGCGGCGCTCCGGATTTCAGGCTGGCTTTGTATGGCAATGAACGTTCACGAGGCATAGATCAATTGCCCTTTCTACTCGACCTCACGCTGCCGCGCAACCACCCCCTTCCGAACAAAGCCCATGCGATGCCCCTGTTTCGGGACAGATCGCTTTTCAATTGTTGACGCCGCGTTATCCATATCAAATGCATACTGCGCCAGCCGTCTGGCCAACCATTCGGCCACCGATTTGCGCGCCTGTGCGCAGATATCAGCACTTACACCTGCTTCAAAACCGCGCTCTGATACGTTCTAAATGGATTGTTGTTTGGAGAAAATGAAATATGCCGACCCCAAAAACCCTAACATTCGCCGCGATACTGGCCGTAGCGGCGGCGCTCGCAGGCTGCATCACGCCGCCGGGTTCCGCTGACGTCTATAGCGTCGGACAAGCACAGCGAGAACAAACCGTGCGAATGGGCACGGTCGAAAGCGTCCGCGCAACCCGAATCCAAGGCGATGACGGCGGTAGCGTACTCGGCTCACTCGGCGGCGGTGCGCTCGGGGCGGTTGCTGGCAGTGCGATCGGCGGCGGACGTGGTTCGGTGCTGACGGCAATCGCTGGAGGCATCGCCGGTGCAGTCGCCGGCAACGCAGCCGGACAAAGCCTCAGTTCGGCGCACGGTATTGAGGTCACCGTGCGCCTTGACAACGGTGAGCTTCGTTCGGTCGCCCAAGCGGCAACGTCCGAAGTGTTCCGCGCGGGCGACCGCGTCCGACTGCTATCGAGCGCGGGCATTACGCGAGTCACGCACTAGGCAGGCTGCTGTGAGCTTCCCCCGGTTTTTCGCGCACCAAGGGCGAGTCGTTATGCTGCCAGATTTTGCTCGTCCTGCGTGCGGAGCCAGTCGTGAAAAAACTGGGTTGGCGAGGCTTTGTTCGACAGGGTATGCGCTCAGTTGGTTGCGGGCGCAATTAGGCTGTCTTGACGCAAATCGCCTTGCCGAAGCTGTTCCACCGGTTCACGAGGTTCGCAATGATCACGCCCTCGCGCTGCT
>NZ_NKFM01000145.1:0-1288 GCF_002223085.1 Burkholderia sp. HI2714
CTATCGCGCCGCGACCCTGCAGACCATCTGCGCGGACCTCGGCATCCGGCTCGTGCACTGCCAGCCGTACCAACCCACGAGCAAGGGTAAGCTCGAGCGCTGGCACCGTACCGTGCGCGATCAGTTCCTCGCCGAACTCGACACGACCCACTTGCGCGATCTAACCGATCTGAACGCCCGGCTGTGGTCCTGGGTCGAGCAGATCTATCACCGCGAGCCCCACAGCGCGCTGGGCAAGGATGTCTCGCCGCTGGCGCGCTACCAGCAAGACCTGCCGCGCATCCGCGCCCTCGGCAATCTTGCCCCGAGGCTCGACGAGCTGTTCCTGCATCGCGTCGAGCGCCACGTGCGCCGCGACGGCACCGTCTCGTACGACGGCCGCGTCTTCGAGGTCCCCTACGAACTCAGCGGCCAGCAGATCGTACTCGTCGTCGATCCACACGCCGGCACCGTGGTGCGCGTCCAGAACAGCACCGGCGAACCGATGGGCGCGGCCACCCCGCTCGACGCCGTCGCCAACAGCCGACGACGGCGTAGCAAGCCGCCGGCCGTTCCTCCGACCGCGGCGACGGCTCCCGGACCCAACCTCATCGAACTGACCCATCGGCATCACTACCGTGGGGAGGACTGATCATGTACCGTCAACACTTCGGCCTGCGCTGTGCGCCGCTGGACACCGACTGCATCGAGCTGTGGGACGACGGCGCGCTTGCACGCCTGTCCGAACGCTTCCAGTGGCTGCTCGACAGCCCCGGCATCGGCCTGCTCACCGGCGAGCCCGGCGTGGGCAAGACCGCCGTGCTGCGTCATCTCACGCGCAACCTCAACCCGCACCGCTACCAGACGATCTATCTGGCCGAGACCGAGTTCGGTCGTATCGATCTGTACCGGTCGCTGGCGCGCGAACTCGGCCTCGAGCCCGGGTACCGCCGCGCCGATCTCTGGCGCGAGCTCAAGCTGCGCATCGCCGAGCTGGCCAACAGCAAGCAGGTCCTGCCGCTGTGGATCATCGACGAGGCGCAGAACTTGCCGCCCGAGTTCTTCCGCGACTTCCCTTCGTTCCTGAACTTCGCCTTCGACGCCCGCAGTCTCATCACCGTGTGGCTCGCCGGGCATCCGGAACTGGCCTCGATGCTCGAGCGCAACGCCTACGCTGCACTCTACAGCCGCATCCAGACCCGAGTACAGTTGCAGCCCGTCACCGAGCACGCCCGCTTCGCGCAGCTCATTACGCACGCGCTCAAAACCGCCGGCTGCAACCACACGCTGCTCTCCGAAACCGGGCTCG
>NZ_NKFM01000146.1:0-1281 GCF_002223085.1 Burkholderia sp. HI2714
ATGACAAATATGACGAGGAATTTTACGGGCGTCTGTTCAACGAGGGCGACAAGAAGTGGATGGAGGATCATGCGGGGAGTCGCTTGCTGGCGCGAGATCTGAATCGGTCTGCCTTGATCCCTACTGGAAAGGAAATTAAGGACGCCGGGTTGTCGGACACCCGCGTGATGAAGTATCTCCGCGCTGTCAAGGTGGCACTTGACTCGAGTCCAGAAGTCCGTCCAGCGCTTCCGAAAGCCGCTGAGGCGGCTGGCCGGTTGGCGTCGGCGTTAACGTCCAAGGTATTGCAGCGGCGGGAGCAGGCGGCAATCGAACGTGCACACGACACGTACGTCAAGGCGGAGATTGAAAAGGCCGAAGGACAGCTAAGCTGGGCTGTCTTTCAAATTGTTCAGCAAGAGTGGCAGAAAGCCATGACGCAGGCGGGACTGTCCGATCGCGAGCAAATTGAACCACTTAAACTGAGTCAGTCGATTTTCGCTGAACTAGCATCCGAACCGTCGATCAAAAATTACTTGGCACAGGTTAAGGCGAATGCCCGTGCGTTGGCGGAACAGCCTGGGTGGGCGCTTGAAGCGGCCCCTGGCAATGGGGTAGAGAGCGCAATACACGAAATAGTACCGGGGCGCGTTGAAGGCGCCGTGCGCGACACGATGGTCCGTGTGGCAGAAGAGAAGGCGAAGGAAAAGGCTCGAGAAGAGGCGCGCGAGAAAGTTGCGGAGGAAGCAATGAAAGCGGCGCAAGCCAAGGCGACCGAAGAGGCTAGAAAGGACGCGCAAATCCGAGCCGCAGAGGAGGCTAGGTTGCGGGCGGAAGACAGGGCCAGGGAGGAAGCGGAGAAGGTCGCTCGGGCACGAGCCGAAGAGGAGGCTAAGCGGCGGGCGGAAGACAAGGCCAAGGAGGCAGCGGAGAAGATCGCCCGAGACCGAGCCGAAGAGGCGGCCAGACGGGAGGCGGAAGCGAAGGCTCGCGAATTCGTTGAGCGTGAGGCAATGAAGCGCCTCGACAGGCTGTCTGAAGAGATTGAGAAATTGAATCGTGAAGACGAGCGTCAATCTTTGGAGGAGTTGGAGGCGCGGCTTATCGCGCTGCGTATGGCATCTGTTGACCACTTGCCGGCGCTCGGGCGCAGCGAACGAGTCGCTGAGCAGCATCGGGAAGCGGAATATATTGATTCGACGGGGCGTCTTCGTCGGGCGTGGCAATAGAAGCGAGGGAGATTCTATCGGCTTTGTTCGATAGGGTGGGCGCTCAGTTGGTTGCGGGCGCAATTAGGCTGTC
>NZ_NKFM01000147.1:0-1246 GCF_002223085.1 Burkholderia sp. HI2714
GATCTCGCGAATCAAACGCTGCATCGGCGCGCGGCTGCTGACGCGCCGGCTCGAGTCGCAGCAGTGCGAGGGCGTGATCATCGCCAACCTGCTGAACCTGTGGAATTCGTTCGGCAGGCCCGTTTGCTTCAAAAATGCATAGTTGCGTCTGCAACCAACTTGGCGCCTACCCTGCTGAACAAAGCCGTTCACGTTGCATGACAGAGGCGACAACTACCTTGACGCGCACCGGTTTTCGCGAGTCAGTCCCAGTCTAACTCGGGTTCCCCCACTGCATCGACAATTGTTTTAAGCCTTAGTACCTGCTCGGCAGGCAATGCACAGCAGGTTTGTAGCGAATCCCAGCCCGAGCTTTCCTTAGGGCGGCGACGAATAACGCCAGATTCGGACGATTCAGCCGAACGATCTACTTTAGTATCCTTCAAATGATCGTCGCCGATGAGAATTATAGCGCCTGGCTCATTAGGCACGGAATTATCCATATAATGTTGCGCAAATTCCTTATTTCTACTGTGCATGACACGGGGGTGTGTTCCATATCCACCATTCGCATCTGCAAAATATACATTAACTCCTTTTTCAAGACTTTTTTCTATGATATCCGTAAGCTTTACAGGATTATCATACTCAGAGCCTCGAAGCATATCATTTAGCATGCTTTTATTTTCCTTCCACTCGCTTGTTTCAATCCACCCTTTGCCTTTCCCTGGCGGAAGGACAGCATCCTGATAGGCGTGAGGGATTTCCAAAAAAACCTTTGATATTTTACCCTCATCTATAAGGCGAAGAATAAGCTCCCGAGACGCCGGGCTGCCATGTGATTCCCCTACAATTAAGGTTCCATTGTTTAGTTTCGCTATCGCATTCTTCAACAGTTGCTTTTCCGGATCCACGACCGAGTACCCTGTCTTGGGCAATGCCTCCGGATCGGTCGCATGCGTATCATTCTTATTCCCGTTCTGCTCAACCTTCACATAGTCATCGCGCCCCTTCACCTCACCTACCTCGGTGCCCTGCTTGGCCAGCGCCGCCTGCACCTGCTGCTTCAGGCTCGGCTGATCCTCCGTCCCACACGCCGTCTTGCATCCCACCAGCGCCACCTTCGACACCTCCGCTTCCTCGCCCAGCCGGCCCTTCACCTGCTCGATCTGCTGCGCCAGCTTGCGCGCATTCGCGTCGCCCAGCGTCCCGCCCTCCTCATCCCCGTGACCCACCACCTGCACCTTCACCTTCCCGTTCGTGCGCG
>NZ_NKFM01000148.1:0-1238 GCF_002223085.1 Burkholderia sp. HI2714
CAGGGCTTCCGCATGAAGGCCCTTGTCAGGCAAGGCCCAGAACGGACTCGCGCATAGCGGTGTCCCATGCGGCGAGGTTGCGAATGTTTTTCAGGCTGACCTTTTTGGGCTGCTGCTGTTGTGCCATACGCGCCAGATTCAGGGTGATCTTTCTCAGGCTCGCCATATTGCGGGCGGCGGCCTTGTCCCTGGTCTGCTGGGCATCTTCGCCCCATGAGACGTCGAGGACCCAATGCAGTTGATTTTCTATGCCCCAATGGGCACGCACAAGCCGCGACATCTCGATCGCTTTCATTGACCGGGAACTGATGTAGTAGCATTGTTCCACGGATATGCGCTCGCCGATCTGACGCGTGCGTTCGATCATCGCGATACGCTCGATACCTGCCCAGTGCTGCCCCATCTGCGCGAGCCATTGAACGTCATCGCTCACCCGGCACACGCGGGTTTCGATCCGGCCGTGTCCCTTGTCGTGCGTCGTATGCTCCCAGTATGGACGGTGCAGCCCGCCGGCCTGCACCGACGCAAACCAGTCGCGAAGGCTCTCCGCCAGCGTCGGCTGGTTCTCCTTGACCATCAGGACGTAGTCAGCACCGGCATCGATGATCGCCTGCGCGATCTCATGCTGCGTACCCATCGCATCGATCGTCACGGTAGCTCCGGACAGGTCGAGCGCTTTCAGCAATTCAGGAATCGCGGTAATTTCGTTGCTCTTCTCGGCCGTGGCGATCTGCCCCAGACTCAGCCCGTTACCGGAACACCACGCCGACACCAGATGCAGCGGTCCATGTCCTTTGCCCGCGTTGCCCCGTACCGTCTTGCCATCTATGGCAACGTGCTGGCCTGTCAGGCTCGGGCACAGACGCGCGACCCATGCGATAAAGCATCGCTCGAAGGCCACCGGACTCAATCCGCTGAACACGCGCCTGAACGTGTCCTCGCACGGAATGCCGTTCACATAGGGCAGATGCCTGCGCAACCACGCCAGCTGCGTGCGGCCCCACAGCACGATGGTTTCCCAGTCCTCCACGCCGCAAAGCGTGGCGCACAGGGCTGTGAACAGAATTTCTTCCAGCGGATAACGGCACTCGCGGCAACGCGGGTCACGCAGGTCAGCAAACGCATCCATGATCGACGGCATCTCTCGTTCCGGCAAAAAGCGAGAGTAAACCTGAACACGCCGCAACGAACAACCGCTCCAGCCCTTTAGCCACGGGCCTCTTCATGCGGAAGCCCTG
>NZ_NKFM01000018.1:0-215290 GCF_002223085.1 Burkholderia sp. HI2714
GGATCCTCCGGTTGCCGGGAAATGCGTGCATTTTCCACCTGGGCACATCGATGCCGTTGGCCCGTGAGGATCCACCCCTCTCTTGCTCTCACGTGCGTGGGTGGGACGCGTTCATTTCAATTCTCCTTGCGCATTGGCTTGTGTTCGTGATCCGGAATGGCAGGAGACTACCGAGCCCGATTAAAACGGCAAAAATGAAATTCTCTTTTGTGGTCTGACGCAGACAGGGATGTCCTCCAATTTCCGCGATAGAGGGATTTGAATTGTTGAAAATTACGTATCAATCGACTGGATATTTCGAGATTTAGCCATTGCGGCTTGCATATCTCGCGACAATTTCGGGCAATTCAGGGAGGAATTGGGATGGCCGGGATATTGTTATCGATCCGTCAAATAATTATTTAATGAATCGAATTGGCCGGGGTGTAATGAATGTGTTAATTACGCGGCGCGCGCGTCTGGCGACGGCCTCACGCTTGGGTGACCGATTCCTCGTCATTGGCGACGCATGTGTGGAACGCCGTGCGTGTGCCACGCCAGCGTGACCGACAGCACCGCGCCGCCCGCCAGCGCGTAGCCACCACGACCGAGCACCGAAACGCCGGTCGCCGGCCTGGATTTGTATATAATAATCATTCTCATTTACAAAATCGTTGACGCCTGCGCATCCCGGAACCCGGCCATGTCTGCTGACAAGCTGTCTCTCCATCGAGAAATCGACGCCCTCTACACCGGCCACCACGCGTGGCTGCGCGGCTGGTTGAGCCGGAAGCTCGGTTGCGCACATCGCGCGGCCGATCTGGCGCATGACACGTTCATGCGACTGCTTGCGCGCGACGAGCCGATCGGCGCCGACGAGCCGCGCGCGTTCCTGACGACGGTCGCGCAGCGCGTGCTGAGCAACCACTGGCGGCGCGAGCAGATCGAACGCGCCTATCTCGACGCGCTCGCACTGCGCCCCGACGCGCATGCGCCGTCGCCGGAGGAGCGGGCCGTCGTGCTCGAGACGCTGCTCGAAATCGACCGTTTGCTCGACGGCCTGCCGCTCGCCGCGAAGCGGGCGTTCCTGCTCGCGCAGCTCGACGGGCTCACCCAGGCCGAGATCGCCCGCGAACTCGGCGTATCGCTGGCGACGGTGAAACGCTATCTCGTGAAGGCCGGCACGCAGTGCTTCTTCGCGATGGCGGCCTGACCGATGGCTGCCCCGGGAGCGCCGGCGGTCCCGCCGCAGGTGGCGCGGCGCGCGGTGGAGTGGTGGGTCGACCGGCAGGCCGGCCGCACCGACGAAGCGTTCGACGCCGCGCTCGCGCGCTGGCGCGCCGAGGATCCGGCGCACGACGCGGCATGGCGTCATATCGAAACGATGCAGCGTAGGTTCGGCGGGCTGGCGGCCGGGCTCGACCCGCAGGCCGCGCAGGCGGCGCTGCTGCCGCCGCGGGCGGGCCGCCGCCGCGCGGCCGTGAAGGCGCTGGCCGTGCTGCTGTGCGCGGGTGGTGCCGCATGGATGGCCGAACCCGCGCGGCGCGCGGCGATCTGGCCGGCGGATCTGCGCACGGCGGTCGGCGAGCGACGCACGGTGACGCTCGCGGATCGCACGGTCGTCGTCCTCGATACCGACACGGCGCTCGACGTGCGCTTCGACGATACGGCGCGCCGCCTGCGCCTGCTGCGCGGCACGATCATGGTGACGAGCGGCCACGACGATCGCGTGCCCGCGCGGCCGCTGGTCGTCGCGACGGCGCAGGGCGAACTGCGGCCGCTCGGCACGCGCTTCGCGGTGCGGCAGCGCGATGGCGCGACGCGCGTCGAGGTGTTCGCCGGTGCCGTGCGCGTGCAGCCCGACGATGCGACGGCCGATGCACGCGTGATCGCGGCCGGGGAAGGCGCGGATTTCACGCGCGACACGATCGGTGCGCCGGCGCCGCTCGATGCGTATGCGTCCGCGTGGACGGGCGGCATGCTCGTCGCGTCGCGCATGCGGCTGGCCGACCTCGTCGCCGAGCTCGACCGCTATCGCCGCGGCAGCCTGCGCTGCGATGCGGCCGTGGCCGACCTGCGCGTGTCGGGTACCTATCCGCTCGACGATCCCGCGCGCGTGCTCGACACGTTGAAGGCGACGCTGCCGATCGACGTTCACTACCTGACGCGCTACTGGGCGACGGTCGTACCGGCCCGTTCGTGAGCGTTTCAAAAAATATTTCCACTGACCTGAGCTGTTTCTCGATGTTCGCGTGACATGGGTAATGAAAGCAGCACTGGCCCATCGTCCACCGACCTCCCGATCATGGTTTCCATTCGTCTCACGTATCGGCGCCGTCCGGCGCCTGCCCGACATCTGCCGCGCGCGTCGCGCCCGGCCGCACCGGCCGCGCCGGGTCGCCTCGTGCGCCGGCTGGCCGGCGCCGTCCTGGTGTCGGCGCTGCTGCCGCTGCCCGCGCTGGCCGACACCGACACCGAAGCGGCGCCGGCCGCGCAGCGCGCGGCACGCCGTGCGTTCGACATTCCTGCCGGCCCGCTCGAAGCGGCGCTGAACCGGTTCGGCCGCGACGTGGGCATCCTGCTCGCGTTTCCCGCCGAGCTGACGGCCGGCTTGACGAGCGGCGGCGTGCAGGGGCGCTTCGACGTCGACGGCGCGCTCGACCGCCTGCTCGCGGGCACGGGGCTCGTCGCGTTGCGCCAATCGGGCGGCGGTTACACGCTCAAGCGCGCGGACGGTTCAGTCGCACGTCCGGCGGCGGCAGGCGTCGCGGCGGGCGCCGAGTTGCCCGCGATCAACGTGCGCACCAGCGCGCTGCGCGCCGAAAGCTATCGCGCGCCGAAAGAAGCGGGCGTGCTGCGTTCCGAGATCCCGCTGCTCGACACCGCGCAGGCCGTCAACATCGTGCCCGCGCAGGTATTGCGCGACCAGCGCCCGCGCAACCTGGACGACGCGCTCGGCAACGTCAGCGGCATCACGCAGGGCAACACGCTCGCGGGCACGCAGGACACGATCATGAAGCGCGGCTTCGGCGGCAACCGCGACGGCTCGATCATGCAGAACGGGATGCCGCTCGTGCAGGGGCGCGCATTCAACGCGGCGGTCGACAGCGTCGAAGTGCTGAAGGGGCCGACGTCGCTGCTGTACGGGCTGATGGACCCGGGCGGCGTGGTCAACGTCGTCACCAAGCAGCCGCAGCTCAAGCGCTACAACGCGATCTCGCTCGGCGCGTCGACGTTCGGGCACGGCAAGAACGGCGGCAGCGCGACCTTCGATTCGACCGGGCCGGTCGGCGATTCGCAGCTCGCGTACCGGCTGATCGTCGACCAGTCGAACGAACAGTACTGGCGCAACTTCGGCGAATACCGGCAGACCTTCGTCGCGCCGTCGCTCGCGTGGTACGGCCGCGATACGCAGGTCGCGGTGTCCTACCAGTACCGCAAATTTCATTCGCCGTTCGATCGCGGCACCGCGCTCGACCCGCGCACCAATGCGCCGCTCGACATTCCCGCGCGGCGGCGCATCGACGAGCCGTTCAACAACATGGACGGCGAATCGCACCTCGCGCAGGTGAGCGTCGATCACCAGTTCAACGCGGACTGGAGCGCGCATTTCGGCTACAGCTACAACCGCGAGACCTACGACGCGAACCAGTTGCGCACGACGGGCGTCGATCCGGTGAAGGGCACGATGACGCGCAGCAACGACGCGACGCACGGCTCGCTCAGCACCGACAGCTACGGGATCGGCTACGTGAACGGCAAGCTGATGCTGGGCGGGATGCGGCACGACGTGCAGGTGGGCTTCGATACCGAATACCGTCGCATCTACCGCAAGGATATGCTGCGGCAGGCCGTGAAGACGCCGTTCAACTATCTCGATCCCGTGTACGGGCTGCTGCCGCCGTCGAGCACGGTGTCCGCGAGCGACAGCGACCAGACCGACACGCTGCACGATGCGTCCGCGTTCGTGCAGGACACGATCCACCTGACCGACAAGTGGATCGTGTCGGGCGGGTTGCGCTACATCACGTACAACCAGGTCGCGGGGCGCGGCCGGCCGTTCGTCGCGAATACCGATCTCAGCGGCTCGAAGTGGTTGCCGCGCGCGGGCGTCGTCTACAAGTGGACCGACACGTTCTCGCTGTACGGCAGCTATTCGCAATCGCTGAAGCCGTCGTCGTCGATCGCGCCGATGTCAGGCTACATCATCGACGGCGCGACGCCGCCCGAGGAAGCGACCGCGTGGGAAGTGGGCGGCAAGCTCGACCTGCCGGGCGGCATGACGGGCACGCTCGCGTTCTTCAACATCGACAAGAAGAACGTGCTCGTGTCGCAGTACAACGACGCGACCAAGCTGACCGACTGGCGCACGTCGGGCAAGGCGCGCTCGCGCGGGATCGAGCTCGACGTGTCGGGCAAGATCGGCGAGCGCGTGAACGTGATCGCGAGCTATGCATACATCGACGCGAAGACGACCGAGGATCCGCTGTACGCGGGCAACCAGCTGTGGAACGTCGCGCGCCACACTGCGTCGCTCGCGGCCGTCTACGACTTCGGCACGGTGGCCGGCGGCGACGACCTGCGCATCGGCGCGGACATGCGCTACGTCGGCACGCGGCCCGGCGATTCGGCGAACAGCTTCACGCTGCCGTCGTACGTGCTGGCCGACGCGTTCGCCACGTACGACACGCGGATCGGCAAGCAGAAGCTGTCGTTCCAGCTCAACGTGAAGAACCTCTTCAATCGTACCTACTACCCGTCGAGCGCGAACCGTTACTTCGTCGCGATCGGCGATGCGCGACAGGTGTCGCTGCTCACCACGCTGCAGTTCTGACCACGCAATCGCCGCGCGGCCGTCACGGCGGCGCGCGGCTTCGGAGAAGATCCAGATGAACCGGAACATGAAGACCGGCGCCGTGCGCGCCGTGGCCGCCGGTGCGCGGCGCCGCGCATTGTGCGCGATCGCGGGCTCGGTGCTCGCGATCGGTGCGGGCCTGGGCCTCGGCGCGGGGGGGGCTGCCCCCGCGCTGGCGGCCGATGCGCCGCAGGCCGTCACGCGCATCGCGATGCTCGTGCAGCTGCGCGGGCCGAACCTGAAGGTCGACGAACGCATCAGCCAGCATCTCGGCGAACGCGGCTATGCGGTGCGCCTGATCGACGAATCGTCGACGCCCGATGCGGCGCGTGATGCGGACCTGGTCGTGATTTCGTCGACGGTGTCGTCGAAGAACGTGCGGCCCGGCTGGCGCACGCTCGACAAGCCGCTCGTGACCTGGGAAAACGACCTGCTCGACGATTTCGCGATGACGGGCAAGCGTCACGACGTCGACTTCGGCGAAACGGGCAAGGAGCGCTACCTGTGGCTCGTCAATGCGCCGCACCCGATCGCGGCCGGGCTGCCGGCCGGCGCGACCAACGTGTATGGCAAGCAGGCGCCGATGAGCTGGGGCAAGCCGGGGCTCGGCGCGATCACGATCGCGACCGTGTACGGTCAGCCCGACAAGGCCGCGATCTTCGCGTACGAGAAGGGCGCGACGATGGACTACGAGGCGCTCGCGCCGGCGCGCCGCGTGATGTTCTTCCTCGACAACGACACGTTCGTGAACCTGTCGCCGGCCGGTGTCGCGCTGTTCGACGCGGCCGTCGACTGGGCGGCCGGGCGGCGCTGATCTTCAACGTCGGCGCTCGGCCGGCTGCCGCGCCGCCGCTTCGATCAGTTGCGCGAGCCGCTGCGCCGGCTCCGACATCGTGCGCCGCGCGCGGTGCACGAGCCCGATGTCGCGGTGGAACGTGTGAGGCCCGAGGTCGAGCGCACGCACGCCGGCCGGCCAGCGGCGATACACGGCGGTCTGCGGGACGATCGCGACGCCGACGCCGTTCTCGACCAGCTTGACGATCGCGTCGAGCTCGTCGAGCTCACACGTGTCGCGCACCGCGATGTGCATCTTTCGCAGAAAACGATCGACCTGGCGGCCGCCGAACGACGCGCGGTCGTAGCGCACGAACGGCTCGCGCGCGAGCAGCTCGGCCCAGTCCTTGCCCTTCACGCTGCGCGGCACGATCAGACGGAACGGTTCCTGCACGAGGGTCGTCCAGTGCAGGTCGCTCTGTAGCGAAAACGGCGGCCGGATGATCGCCGCCATGTCGATCTCGCCCGCGTCGACCCGGTTGACCAGCTCGATCGACAGGCCCGGTATCACGCGCGTGCGGCACGCGGGATGCCGTCGATGGAAATCGGCGAGCGCGGCCGGCAGCAGCGCGCTCTGCACCGATGCGATCGCGCCGATCGTCACGCGCACGGCGGCCGGCGAGCCGGGCGACGTCGAGCTCAGGTTCTCGTACAAGCCGATCAGCGTCTGCGCCTGGTCGAGCACGTGATGACCCATCTCGTTGAGCCGCGCCGAGCGGCCTTGCCGGTCGAACAGCGCGAAGCCGAGTTCGGCTTCGAGCCGCTGCATCTGCGCGCTGACGGCCGCCTGCGTGAGCCCGATACGGTTGCCGGCGGCGGCGAACGTGCCTTCGCGGGCGACGGCGACGAGGGTTTTCAGTTCGCGGATCATTCATCAATTCCGTTTGTGAATGCCGCAACTATATATTGATTTAATTTCTGCTTGACCTTGACTACCATGGTGCCGTCCTCGCGCCACGCGAGCGTTCCATCACGAGGCCATCATGAGTCTTTCCCCGTTTCACCTGGCGATTCCCGTCTACGACCTGCCGGCCGCGCGCGATTTCTACGGCCGCGTGTTCGGGCTGGAAGAGGGGCGCTCGAGCGCGCAGTGGGTCGACTTCAATTTTTACGGGCATCAGCTCGTGATCCACGAGCATCCGAAGACCGCGTCGCAGGAAGGCGCGCATACGAACGCGGTGGACGGTCACGACGTGCCGGTGCCGCATTTCGGGATCGTGCTCGACTGGCCGAGCTGGGAAGCGCTGGCCGAGCGGCTGAAGTCGTTCGGCGTGACCTTCGTGATCGAGCCGTATGTGCGGTTCCAGGGGCAGGTCGGCGAACAGGCGACGATGTTCCTGTTCGACCCATGCGGCAACGCGCTCGAATTCAAGGCGTTCCGCGATATCGGCCAGTTGTTCGCGAAGTGACCGGCGGCGCGGTCAGCGCCGATTGCCATTGGGTGCGAGAATGCGGCCTCCGGCCCGGTTGCGCGCCTGCGCACCGGCCGGTGCCGCGCCGCACGGCATCCGTCCGTGCGAGCCGTTCTCCAAGGAACCCGTATGGACAGTCACATCGCTTCGGTGGAGCTGAAGAAGGCCTACCGTCTCCTCAATCACGGCCCGACCGTGCTCGTGTCGGCCCGCCACGACGGCGTCGACAACGTGATGGCCGCCGCCTGGGCGTGCGCGCTGGACTTCCTGCCGCCGAAGCTGACGGTCGTGCTCGACAAGACCGCGAAGACGCGCGAACTCGTCGAGCGCAGCGGCACGTTCGTGATCCAGGTGCCGACGGCCGCGCAGTTGCAGCTCACGCATGCGGTCGGCAGCCACAGTCTCGCGGAGCGGCCCGACAAGCTCCGCGAAGCGGGGGTCACGCTGTTCGACGTCGAAGGCCACGACCTGCCGTTCGTCGCCGGCTGCTCGGGCTGGCTCGCGTGCAGGCTGATTCCCGAGCCGCACAACCAGCAGACCTACGACCTGTTCATCGGCGAGGTGGTCGCGGCGTGGTCCGACACGCGCGTGTTCCGTGACGGCCACTGGTATTTCGAATCGGCCGATCCGGCGCTGCGCAGCCTGCACTACATCGCGGGCGGCAATTTCTATGCGATCGGCGAATCGCTGCACGTCGATCCGGACGCGAAGTAAGCGTCGGGCGGGCGACCGGCTCCGCCGATCCGGGCGCGCGGTTCACGCGCGCTTGTTCAATTCCAGCAGCATGGTTTCGGCGAACGCCTGCGCGACGCGCGGCAGCGTGCGGCCGCGCTTCGTGACGAGCGCGATCGGACGCACGAACGCGGGGTCGCCGATCGGCTTCGCGACCAGCTCGGGTTCGGCACGCACCTCGCGCGCGGTTGCCGGCAGGATCGTCACGCCGAGGCCGCCGCGCACCATCGCGACGGCCGTCATCATGTAGGTCGGTTCGCACGCGATGTCGGGCGTGCAGCCGGCCGCGTCCAGCGCGGCATCGACGACGCTGCGCACGCTCGTGCCTCGTGCGGTGAGCACGAGCGGCACGGCCGCGACGTCGGCGGTGGTCACGCGGCGTTTGCGCGCAAGCGGATGATCCTTCGGGCACACGGCGACGAGCCGGTCGGCGCCCGCATACAGCACCTCCAGCGACGCATCGAAGGTATCGCCGCCCGTCAATCCGAGATCGGCTTCCTCGTTGCGCACGAGTGCGGTGACGAGGCTCGCGACGCCGTCGCGGATCTCGAAGCCCGCGCGCGGCACGTCGCGCCGGAACGACTGGATCAGCTCGGGCAGCACGCTGGACGCGAAGGTCGGCAGGCACGCGAGCCGCACCGTGCCGCTCGTGCCTTCGCCGAGCGCGCGCGCATCGCGCAGCACGCGCTCCATGTCGTCGAGCGAGCGTTGCAGCAGCGGCAGCAGCTCGCGCCCGGTCTGCGTGAGCGCGACGCTGCGGCTGTTGCGGTCAAAGAGGCGCGCGCCGACGATCTCCTCGAGCCGGCGGATCTGCACGGTGAGCGCCGGCTGCGACAGGTGCAGGCGCGCGGCCGCGCGCGTGAAATTGCCGGCCTGCGCGACGGTGACGAACGCGCGAATGTCGCGAAGATTCAGATCCATAACGGTTCGTGATTGCTGCGATCAAATCATTTCAATTGTGCTATCGCTGCGCCGACCTTACGCTCGTCTCCAACAAAAGACAAGGTAGGAGACACGGATGCTGCCGTTACTCGGGCTTGGCACGATCGTCGTGCTGCTGGCCGCGATTCTGTCGAAGCGGATGTCGCCGCTCGTCGCGCTGATCATCGTGCCGATCGCCGCGTCGCTGATCGGTGGCTTCGGGCTGCACACCAGCAAGTTCGTCATCGACGGGCTGAAGGGGCTCGCGCCCGTCGTCGGGATGTTCGTGTTCGCGATCCTCTATTTCGGGACGATCACCGACGCCGGCACGCTCGACCCGATCATCGACCGCATCCTGCGCGCGGTCGGCACGCGGCCGACGCGCATCGTGATGGGTACGACGCTGCTCGCGCTGCTGATCCACCTCGACGGCTCGGGCGCCGTCTGCTTCCTCGTGACGATTCCGGCCGTGCTGCCGCTGTACGACCGGCTGAAGATGGACCGGCGCGTGCTGGCCGCCGCGGTGTCGATGGCCGCGGGCATCAACTTCCTGCCGTGGACGGGGCCGATGATCCGCGCGTCGGCGTCGCTGCACCTGCCGGTGTCGGCGCTGTTCAATCCGCTGATCCCGGTGCAGGCGATCGGGCTCGTGTTCGTGTTCGGCGTCGCGTACTGGCTCGGGCGGCGCGAGGAGAAGCGGCTCGGCCTGTCGCGCGACGATGCGTCGATCCCGCTGCCGAAGCGCGAGCTGACGCCCGACGAGCAGGCGCTGCGCCGGCCGCACCTGTTCTGGTTCAACCTCGTGCTGACGCTCGTCGTGCTCGGCACGATGGTCGTGATGGGCGAGAAGATCCCGCCCGCGATCATGTTCATGGTCGGGCTGTGCATCGCGCTGATGGTGAATTACCCGGACGTCGACATGCAGCGCAAGCGCATCGACGCGCATGCGCGCGCCGCGCTGATGATGGCCGGCATCCTGCTCGCGGCCGGCGTGTTCACGGGGATCATGCAGGGCAGCGGGATGCTGAAGGCGATGGCGCAGGCGGCGGTCGGCTTCGTGCCGCCGTCGATGGCCGGCCACATTCCGGTGGTGCTCGGCCTCGCGTCGATGCCGCTCAGCATGCTGTTCGATCCCGATTCGTTCTACTTCGGCGTGCTGCCCGTGATCGCGGAAGTGGCCGGCCAGCTCGGCGTGCCGGCGGTGCAGGTCGGGCAGGCTGCCTTGCTCGGGCAGATGACGACGGGGTTCCCGGTCAGCCCGCTGACGCCCGCGACCTTCCTCGTCGTCGGCCTATGCGGCATCGAGCTGGCCGAGCACCAGAAATTCACGTTCCCGCTGCTGTTCGGCGCCTCGATCGTGATGACGATCGCGTGCGTCGTGCTGGGCATCTTTTGATCTTTCCCGGCGGTGACCTCCGCCGGACGACGGTACGGACATGACAGCAAAGCAACCTGAACGGCGTGTGCGCATCGGCGCGGGCGCCGGCTACTCGGGCGACCGGATCGAGCCCGCGGTCGAACTGGCCGAACACGGGCAGCTCGACTATCTCGTCTTCGAATGCCTGGCCGAGCGCACGATCGCGATCGCGCAGCAGGCGCGGCGCAAGGACCCGGCACTCGGCTACGACCCGCTGCTCGACGCGCGGATGCGCGCGGTGCTGCCGGTCGCCGTGCCGAAGGGCGTGCGCATCGTGTCGAACATGGGCGCGGCGAATCCGCGTGCGGCTGCACGGCGCACCGCGCAGATCGCCCAATCGCTGGGTTTCGCAAAGCTGAAGGTCGCGGCGGTCGAAGGCGACGACGTGCTCGACGTGGTGCTGCGCGGCGCATTTCGTTTCGAGGAATCGGGCGACGACGTCGCCGCATATCGCGACCGCATCGTGTCCGCGAACGCGTACCTCGGCGCCGCGCCGATCGTCGATGCGCTCGCGTCCGGCGCGGACGTCGTGCTGACCGGGCGCGTCGCCGATCCGTCGCTGTTCGCGGCGCCGCTGATCCACGCGTTCGGCTGGCGGATGGATGACTGGGACACGCTTGGCGCCGCGACGGTCGTCGGCCACCTGCTCGAATGCGCAGGGCAGGTGACGGGCGGCTATTTCGCCGATCCCGGCTACAAGGACGTGCCGAACCTCGCGCGCCTCGGGTTTCCGATCGGCGAAGTCGCGGCCGACGGCACGGTCGTGATCACCAAGGTGCCGCACGCGGGCGGCCGCGTGAGCGCGGCGACCTGCAAGGAACAGCTGCTCTACGAGATTCACGATCCGGCGCGGTATCTGCAGCCCGATGTCGTCGCGGATTTCACGCAGGTCACCGTCGCCGAGGAGGCGACCGATCGCGTGCGCGTGACGGGCGGGCGCGGCGCCGCGCGGCCCGACACGCTGAAGGTATCGGTGGCTTACGTCGACGGCTGGATCGGCGAAGGCCAGATTTCGTACGGCGGCCCGGGTGCGCTCGAACGTGCGCGTCTCGCGCTCGAGATCGTTCGCGAGCGGTTGGCAATGACCGGCGTCGCCGCGACCGAGTTGCGCTTCGACCTGATCGGTGTCGATTCGCTGTATGGCGACGCGACGCCTGCCGTGCGCGGCGAGCCGGCCGAGGTGCGGGTGCGGGTGGCCGGCCGTGCGGCGAGCGCAGCCGAAGCCGCGCGCATCGGCAACGAAGTCGAGACGCTCTATACGAACGGGCCGGCCGGCGGCGGCGGCGCGTTCAAGTCGACGCGCGAGGTGATCGCGGTGCAGTCGGTACTGCTGCCGCGCGCGGCCGTGACACCGTCGTTTTCATTCGTGGAGGCATGATGCAACTGCGTGAACTCGCGCATGCGCGCACCGGCGACAAGGGCAATACGCTGAACGTGTCGGTCATCTGCCATGATCCGCGTCATTACGATCATCTGCGCACGCATCTGGATGCCAACGCGGTGAAGGCATGGTTCGCGGGCATCGTGCACGGCGACGTCGTGCGTTACGAATTGCCTGCGCTCGGCGCATTCAATTTCGTGCTGCGCGATGCGCTCGGCGGCGGCGTCACGCGCTCGCTCGCGCTCGACGCGCACGGCAAGTCGGTCAGTTCGGCGCTGCTGGCGATCGAGGTGCCCGCCCCGGCGTGACGGATGTCGCCGCCGGAGGCGGGCCGGCGCTTACGGAATCAGCAGTTCGCGCAGGCCGCTGGCGTGCTCGATGCGTTCGCCGCCGATGTGCAGGCGCTGATCGCGGCGATAGTCGTAGACCGCGCGCGACGCGGCGAGCTGGTCGAAATCGAGTTCGACCGTGTGGCGCGATTCGGTATTGCCGGCCTCGAAGATCAGGTTGCCGAACGGATCGGCCGCGAGGCTGCCGCCCGCGAACACGACGTCGTGTGAACTGTCGCCGACGCGGTTGGCGACCACCGCGAACACCTGGTTCTCCATCGCCCGCGCCGTGGCCGACGTGCGGTGGACGGGGCGGTACGGCTCCATGTTGCCGTCGGTGATGAGGATCAGCTCGGCGCCGAGCGCGGCGAGCGCGCGGCCCGTTTCGGGGAATTCGTTGTCGTAGCAGATCAGCAGGCCGATCCGTACGCCGCGCCATTCGATCGTCGCGAAACGGTCGCCGGGCAGCACGACACCATGCTCGCTCACCCACAGATGCGTCTTGCGATAGCGCAGCGCGATGCCGTCCGGCGTGACGAATACGGTCGTGTTGTAGAAGCGGCCGCCGTCGTTCTCGATCAGCCCGACCACGACCGCCACATCGCGTGCGCGTGCGGCTGCCATGACGGCGCCGACGCTCGGGCCGTCGAGCGGCTCGGCGCATTCCGCAAGATTCGACGGATCGAGGAAGCCGGTGAGCTGCGCTTCCGGAAACATCACGATGTCGGTGCCCGGTGCGCAGGTGGCGATCGCTTCGAGCGTGCGCTGCAGGTTGTAGGGCGTGTCGCCGTCGCGACCGGCGAGCTGGACGATATCGAGCTTCAGTTTCATGGCGATGTCGGTAAGCAGGGGCCCGTCGCCGGTGGCGCCGGAAGGTTGGGTAAGGAGGCCCCAGTATGCGCCGAAGCGGCGGATTTCCCATCCCGCCGGCGCGTTAACCCTTCGGGGGTATTGATCTGTGACGCCGCCGGTGCCGGCGAGCATCGACGCGTGCGGCCCGCGATGCGCGTCAGGTGCCGGTTTGCGCGCTCAGGAACAGCGAGAACAGCTCCGATTGCGAGTTGATGGCGAGCTTCCCGTAGATGTTGCGGCGATGGACCTTGACCGTTTCGGCGGATATCGCGAGCTTGTTCGCGACTTCCTTGTTCGAGCGGCCGCTCAGGATCAGCCGGATCACGTCGAGTTCGCGCGCGGTCAGCGGCGTGCCGAGCCGCGCCATGGCGCGCTCGAAGCCGTCCTGCGCACGTGTGCCGGCCCGCGGCGGCAGCGCGGCTTCGATGGCGGCCGGCTCGAACGCGAGCCGCTGCCGCATCAGCCCGGCCACCCACGGCCGGATCAGGTCGAGCAGCGCCACCTGCTCGGGGCTGAAGCGCCGCTTGCTGCCGAGCGACAGGCACAGCGTGCGTGCATCGTCGAGCACGACGTTGAACTGCACCTCGTCCTCGACGACGTTGTGCGTGAAATAGAGCGTGTAGTACTCGGTATCGCGGAAGCATTCGGGCGCGACGTCGGACAGCCGGAACAGGCCGCTCTTCGGCGCGTCGCGGTTCGCGATGTAGAACGGGTCGAGCTGGTACAGGCCCTGCACGTAGTCGCGGAACAGCGGGTCGGGGCCGCCGCCTTCGTACGGGCATTCGGCGAACACGTGCGGGCGGCCGTCGCCGAACGTCAGCGCGACCCAGCTGTCGACCGCGACGTATTCCTCGATCAGCCGGATCAGCGCCAGCCAGAAACCCGGCTGGTCGAGCGACTCGATGAGCCGCCCGACCGAGCGGTGCCATGCGACGTCCTGCAACGTGAGGTTCATGCGTGGGTCCATGTCGGGCAGGTGCGATGCGCGCTTGCGGTGCCGCGCCGTGCGTGTACGCTACGGGCTCGCGGGCCGATTCCCGCGTGCATCGAACGGAGCCTGGGTGAAGAACGAGATCGTAACGCCGGCCGGCGCGAATGGCGAGGCCATGCGCCGCCGCCGGTTCGCCGCGGCTGTCGCCGTGCCTGCCGTGATGGCATGCCTGGGCGCGACGGCCGCCGCCACGCCGCCGGTGTCGTGCAATGATCAACTGACCCGGTTGATCGTACCGGCGCTGCGGCAGACCGGGATGAACCGCCGCGACATCCATGCCGACGTGGACGAGCGTGACGGCAACGTCTACCGCGTCAGGCTGTTCACGATGCCGGATCACTCGGGCACGCCGAATCGCGAGGCGACGATCGGCTGGGTCACGCTCGATACGCAGGCGATGCGTGCGCTCGACGTCACGCGCGATCCCGACCGGCCGGACGTGCTGAAGATCGACCGGCGTGCGTTGTCGCGATTCGTGTCGACGTGCGTTGCGCCGGCCACCCCGGCCGCGCCGGCCACGCCCGTGCGTAACGCCGTCGATTGCGATGCGCTGAACCGCCGCGCGCAGGCGCAGGGCGATGACGTGATGGGCAGCGATGCCGGGCGCGTCGTCGTCGGCAAGGGGCGCCTGCCGTTCTATTCCGCGCCGGACGACGCGTGCCGGATCGACGGGCTATTCATCGTCGAGCACGACCACGTCGATGCGCGTGCCGACTATGGCCGTTTCACGTCGGTCGTCTACCTGAATTCGCGTACGCGCGGCATCGCCGAAGGGTGGGTGCCCACCGCGCGGCTGAAGCCGGACGGCACCGGCATCGCGCCACGGCAACCATAAACATGTGGGCCCGCCACCATTCGCCACCCCTCTTTTCGAGCAGAACGGACCACGTCATGACTGTCCCGCACCGGAACACACGTCTGAAGCCGCTTGCGGCTTCGCTCGCCGCGCTTGGCGCGCTCGCGGTGCTCACCGCACTTTCCGCGTTGTCGCCCGTTTATGCGGCCGAGCCGGTCCAGCCCGATCCTCTGCTGAAGACCTTCATCCACGACACTTACGGCAAGTGGCGCGCGGACCGCAAAGGCTGGCAGGCGGACGGGGACGATCTGATCTATACGCCATGCGGGTCGCTGCGCGTCGCGACCGCGGATGGCCCGCGCACGCTGCTCGCGATGTGCGGCGAGACCGAGGCGGCCGTGCAGAACGGGATGCCGGGCATGGATTCGGACGCGACGACCGGCACGATCGACCTGTATGTGCTGAAACCGGCGGCGGGCGGCCGGACGCTCGAGCCGGTCATGAAGAAAACGGAGATCGCGTCGGGCGGGCGCGGCGAGCCGGGCACGGTGCGCATCGAGCGGCTCGGGCCGCATCTGTTCGGGTTCGTCATCGGCGAAAGCGACACGCGGCAAGGCTATACGCAACGCTTCCGCGCGATCTGGCTGCCGGTCGGCAATGCACTGGTGCTGGCGGCGGCGCGCATCGACGAGGCGCTCGACAACGCGGAGTCGACCGAATGTGCGAACGCCCGGGCGCGCTGCGAGGAACGCCGCTTCGAGATCGCGCCGGACCTGACCGGCACCGGCGACGTCTATCCGTTGACGGTCACGGAAACGGGTACGCGCGGCGACAAGACGATCCGCGCGCGCCATACGGTGACATTCGACGCGGCGCGCGGCCGCTACGTCGTGCCGAAGGCATTGCGCGAAGGGTACTGATCATTCGCGCGCAGGAACGGGCGGCGTTGCGCCGCCCGCGCATCACACGTACAGATACCGCACGAGGTGGAAGAACACCGGCGCGGCGAAGCAGATCGAGTCGACGCGATCGAGCATCCCGCCGTGGCCCGCGATCATCGAGCCCCAGTCCTTGGTGCCGAGCGAGCGCTTGACGGCCGACAGCACGAGGCCGCCGACGAAGCCCGCGATCACGATCGCCAGCGAGATGCCGAACGCCGACCCGAAGCTGAACGGCGTCACGCGATACAGCGAGGCGCCGCACAGCGTGGCCAGCAGGCCGCCGCCGATGAAACCTTCGATCGTCTTCGACGGCGACAGCTGCGGCGCGATCTTGCGCTTGCCGAACAGCTTGCCGACCACGTACTGCAGCACGTCGCTGATCTGCACGACGAACAGGAAGAAGAACAGCAGCAGCGCGTTCTGCCCCACGTAGTGCGGAATGTCGAGGATCAGCACGGCCGGCGCATGGCTCAGCCCGTACACGCACACCATCAGCGCCCAGTTGATCTTCGCGTTGCGGCTCAGGAATTCGCGCGTGTCCTGCGTGAGCGCCGACACGAGCGACATCGCGAAGAACAGGTGCACGGGCACGAAGATCGAATACATCCCGTACCAGTTGATCCCGAGCAGCAGGTATTGCACGGGAATCGCGACGAAGAACGCGATGAACAGCGTCGTATGGTCGCTCGGTGTGGTGGGCGTGAGCGTGATGAATTCGCGCAGCGTCAGGTAGGACAGCACCGCGAACACCAGATAGGTGATGTTGTTGCCGAGGCCGATCGCGATGGCCATGATCGCGATCATCGCCCACCACGCGCGGATGCGCTGGTTCAGGTTGACGATGGTCGCGCTCGTGCCGCCGCTGCGTGCGCCGAGGATCGCGCCGATCACGGTCGCGACGACGAGCACGCCCGTGACGCCCGCGACCAGTTCCCAGAAAATGGTTCGCATGGTTGATATCCGGAAAGGGGAGAAGAGGGCGCCGCGTTCAGCCGGCCGGCCGCTGCGGCGGCGCGAGCGCGACGACCGCGTCGCGCATGCGGGCGAGGAACGTCGGCTTGTCTTCCTGCGCGCCGAGCGCATCGTTCGCGCCGAAGTGCACCTTGCAGATCAGCGGCACCGGCCAGATCGCGCCCTTCGGCATGATCCGCTGCAGGTTCTCGAGATAGACGGGCGCGAGCGCGACGTCCGGAAACTCGGTCGCGAGGTGGAACAGCCCGCTCTTGAACGGCTGCGGCAGGATCTCGGCGCCGCGCGTGCCTTCCGGGAAGATGATGATCGAGTGGCCCTGCTTGAGCGCGTCGCGCACCGGGTCGAGCGGGTCGCCGCCGGATTCGCGGTGGCGGTCGATCAGCACGACGTTCAGCAGCTTCTGCGCGATGTGGCGCTTCATGTCGCTGCTGTCCCAGTAGTCACGCGCGGCGACCGGCCGCACGACCGCGCGCACGTTGCGCGGCAGCGCGGCGAGGATCGCGAGCGTGTCGATGTGGCTCGTGTGGTTCGAGAAGTAGATCTTCTGCGTCGGGGACGGCGGCGCCTGATGCCAGACCGGATACGCGCCGGCGACGAGCCGCACGATGGACAGCAGGAAATCGCGCTGCCAGACGTTGAGGATGTTCATCGGCGCTGCGCCTCCTGCGTGCCTGCATGGCCCGCTGCGCGTGAGCGGCGGGCGGGACCCCGGAATGTCGGCGCGGCAGGATGCGCGCCGGACGGCCCTTGTTTAAATTTTTTCAAATTCGTGGCTGCCTGTCGCAGGTCCGCGATAATCGGACGATTCGCCGTCACACGCGGTTGCGTCGCGGCGAATGCGCCGGTCGGCGGCGTGATAGTCGGCTGTTGCACGAGTGCCCGTTTGCAGTTCGAATGGATCTCGCTGCGATCGGGCCAGCGGATTATCGCGAGTTTCCGTCAAAAACGCCAGATTGGCGCCGCGCGTGCGGGCCGGGCGCATGCTTGACGCATCGGGGCCGCTCGGCGACGATTAGGGCCGTCCATGGAAGGCCGTCCAAGGCCGTTTCGCCGCCCGGGGCATGGCGGCGGGAAACGTATCCGACTGTGCCGCGCGAATAATACGAATACGAAACGATGAGCCTCTACGCACTCAAACCCAAATTCCAGAACACGCTGCGCCCGTTCGCGAACTCGCTCGCCGAGCGCGGCGTGACGGCCAATCAGGTCACGCTGTTCGCGGCCGGCGGCTCGATCGTCGTCGGCGCGCTCGCCGGGCTCGGCGTGTTCGCCCGTGCACTGTTCCTGCTGATCCCGCTGTGGCTGTTCGCGCGGATGGCGCTCAACGCGATCGACGGGATGCTCGCGCGCGAGCACGGCCAGAAGAGTACGCTCGGCGCCTACCTGAACGAACTCGGCGACGTCGTGTCCGATGTCGCGCTCGTGCTGCCGTTTCTCGCGATTCCCGCGTTCGCTCCGGCAGACGTCTGGCTGTTCGCGCTGACGGCGGTAATCGTCGAATGCGCGGGGCTGATCGGCCCGCTGGTCGGCGTGAGCCGCCGCTACGACGGCCCGTTCGGCAAGAGCGACCGCGCGCTCGCCCTCGGCGCGTTCGCGCTGTGGATCGGGCTCGGGTTTCCGGTCGGCGGCGTTGCAGCATGGCTGTGGCGGCTGCTGATCGTGCTGTCGATCGTGACCGTGGTGCGGCGCGTGCAGGCCGGCATCGCGGAAAAGGGCGGTTGAAACAGTAGTCAGCGCAGTTGCGGTATCGGGCGCCGGAGGGCGGCGCACCAAAATTCGAATAACGAAACGAGAGAGAAACGCATGAGCGCACGCATGGCCCGCGAGGCCGACTTCATCACGCACGACGGCGAAACGCTGTTCTATCGTCATTGGCCCGCCACGGGCTCGCGCTGCCGCGGCGCCATCGTGTTGCTGCACCGCGGCCACGAACACTCGGCGCGCGTCGCGCATCTGGTCGACGAGCTCGACCTGCCCGATTTCGCATTTTTCGCGTGGGATGCGCGCGGCCACGGCCGCTCGCCCGGCGCGCGCGGCTACAGCCCGAGCGCGGCCGCATCGGTGCGCGACCTGCAGACCTTCGTCGAGCATATCCGCGACACGCACGGCATCGCGATCGAGGACATGGCCGTGGTCGGCCAGAGCGTCGGCGCGGTGCTCGCGGCCACCTGGGCGCACGATTATGCGCCGCCGATCCGCGCGCTCGTCGTCGCGTCGCCGGCGTTCCACATCAAGCTCTACGTGCCGTTCGCGCGGCCGGGCCTGCGGCTGATGCACAAGCTGCGCGGGCTGTTCTACGTGAACAGCTACGTGAAGCCGAAATTCCTCACGCACGATCCCGAGCGGATCGCGAGCTATGCGTCCGATCCGCTGATCACGCGGCCGATCGCGGTCAACATGCTGCTCGACCTGCACGACACCGCGCAGCGGATCGTCGCCGACGCGGCCGCGATCACCGTGCCGACGCAGCTGCTGATCTCGGGCGCCGACTGGGTCGTGCATCGCGGCCCGCAGGACCGCTTCTTCGAACGCCTCGGCGCCGCGCGCAAGGAGCGCATCGTGCTGCCGGGCTTCTATCACGACACGCTCGGCGAACGCGACCGCGCGCAGGCGCTCGCCCCGCTGCGTGCGTTCGTGCTGCGCGAATTCGATGCGCCGAGCCCGCGGGTGTCGCTCGCCGACGCGGACCGGCGCGGCGCGTTCCACGACGAATACGCGGCGCTCGGGCGGCCGCCCGCGAATGCGTTCGCGCGGGCGTACTGGGCGCTCACGCGTGCCGGCCTGAAGGCCGGCGGCGCGCTGTCGGACGGCATCGCGCTCGGGCTGCGGCTCGGCTTCGATTCGGGCTCGACACTCGACTACGTGTACCGCAACCGCCCGCAAGGGCGGCTCGGCATCGGTGCGTTGATCGACCGCACCTATCTCGATTCGCCGGGCTGGGTCGGCATCCGCCAGCGCAAGGTGCATCTGCAGGAGCTGATCGGCGCGGCGATCGGCCGCCTGCGCGGCCAAGGCTCACCGGTGCGGATCGTCGACATCGCGGCCGGGCACGGGCGCTACGTGCTCGACGCGATCGCGTCGGCCGCGGAGCGCGATGGCGCGGCGCCCGACGACATCACGCTGCGCGACTACAGCCCGCCGAACGTCGAGGCCGGGCGCGTGCTGATCGCGCAGCGCGGCCTGGAGCCGATCGCGCGCTTCGAGCGCGGCGACGCGTTCGACGAGGCGTCGCTCGCGACGCTCGAGCCGCGTCCGACGCTCGCGATCGTGTCGGGCCTCTACGAACTGTTCGGCGAGAACGCGCTGATCGAGCGCTCGCTGCGCGGGCTCGCGCAGGCCGTGCCGCCGGGTGGCTATCTCGTCTATACGGGGCAGCCGTGGCATCCGCAGCTCGAGTTCATCGCGCGTGCGCTGAACAATCACCGCGGCGAAGCGACCTGGGTGATGCGCCGCCGCTCGCAGGCCGAGATGGACGAGCTCGTCGCGCGCGCGGGCTTCCGCAAGCTCGACCAGCGGATCGACGAAATGGGCATTTTCACGGTCAGCCTCGCGCAGCGGGTCGACGCGTCATGAGCGCGCTCGGCGGCGGCGCGAGCGACCTCGCCGAACCGGCCTCGGCGGCCGGCGCCGGCGCGCGCGACGCGTCGTTCGCGCTGCGCTTCGGCTGGCTCGCGGTGATGGGCGCCGTGTTCTTCTCGACCTACGGTTTCGCGAACTGGCTCGCCGCGCGCCGCACGGCGGTGCCGACCTTCGCGTTCGGCTGGGAGCATGCGATCCCGTTCGTGCCGTGGACGATCGTGCCGTACTGGTCGATCGACCTGCTATATGCGCTGTCGTTCTTCTTCTGGACGCGCCGCGCCGACCTGCTCGATCACGTGAAGCGGCTGCTGACCGTGCAGCTGATCTCGGTCGCGTGCTTCATCGCGTGGCCGTTGCGCTTCGGCTTCGAGCGGCCCGATGCGGGCGGCGTGGCCGGTGCGCTGTTCACGCTGCTGATGGGCTTCGACAAGCCGTTCAACCAGGCGCCGTCGCTGCACATCGGGCTGCTCGTCGTGCTGTGGGCCGTCTATGCGAAGCACGTGCGCGGCACGCTCGCGCGCGTCGTGCTGCACCTGTGGTTCGCGGCGATCGGCGTGTCGGTGCTGACCACCTACCAGCATCACGCGATCGACGTGCCGACCGGCGCGGCCGTCGGCTGTCTCGCGCTGTTCCTGTTTCCACTGCGCGATGCCGCGGGCCGGTTGCCGGGCGCCGATGCGTCGCCGGGCGCGGCCGGCCGTGCGCTCGCGCGCCGCTATGCGCTTGGCGCGGCGGCGGTCGCGCTCATGGCGCTCGCGTGCGTGCCGCGCGCACCCGGCTGGGCGCTGGCGGCAGGGTGGGTCGCGCTGGCGCTCGCCTGTGTCGCGTGGATCTACCGGTGCGGCGCGCCCGGCGCATTCCAGAAGGACACACACGGGCGGTTCCCGGTCGTCATGTGCTGGCTGCTTGCGCCGACGATCGCGGGCGCGTTCATCAATTCGCGGCTATGGACGTTCCGGCAGCCGGCGCCGGTGCGGATCGACGAACGTGTTTCGATCGGCCGCACGCCGACGACTCGCGACGTGCGCCGCCACGGTTTCACGGCGCTGCTCGACCTGACCGCCGAAATGCCGCGCTGGGCGGCGGCCGACGCGTCGCTCGCGTATGCGACCGTGCCGCAGCTCGATCTCGTCGCGCCGACGGCCGGGCAACTCGCGCAGGCCGTCGCGGCGCTCGAACGCCTGCACGGCGAAGGGCGCGACGTGCTGGTCTGCTGCGCGCTCGGCTACGGGCGCAGCGTGCTGTGCGCGGCCGCGTGGCTCGCGGCGCGACGCGGGCTCGGCGATGCGCGTGACGCGCTGGCCGCCGTGCGTGCGGTGCGGCCGCATGCGGTGTGGTCGGACGACGGCGTGGCGGTGCTGCAGCAGTGGATCGATCGCCGTCGCGGCGCGGGAGGCGCGTGATGCGCGACCCGTCCGCGCCATTCAGGATTGCCGCCGCGCGCGGCGCGCTCGATGCGGGCGCATGGGCGATCGCGGCCGCGCTGGCCGCGGCCGGCGCCGGCTGGTGGATCGCGTCGGGCTGGGCGCCGGCGACGATCGCCCGCGTGCTGCTGGCCGTCATCAGCACCGGGTCGGGGATCGCGGCGCTGTGGTACGCGGTGCGGATCGAGATCGACCGCCGGCTGTTCGCCGCGCTCGCGCGTGCGGCGGCAGGCGAGGGATCGGTTGACGACGGCCTCGCGGCGCTCGACCGCGCACTCGCCGATCTCGGCTGGATCGATGCGTCGAAGGCCGGACGCGCACTCGACGCACGCGTGCGCGGCGCGGTCGGGCTGTGCCGGGCCGGCGTGCTCGTCGCGATCGTCCAGTGGCTCGTGGTCGGGCTCGCGATCGCCGTTCCGCAGATCGGCTAGCGCCCGTTCAAGGCCGCCGAGGGCGGCTGGAGGTGTCGTTCCACCCGCCGGCTTGTCGAGCCGCGTTACGCGTGAGCGACCCGCTGCGACCGCGTGCGCTTCACTTCATACATCGCCTGGTCCGCATGCTCGATCAGCGCGTTCATGTCGGTGCCGTCGTCAGGCAGTAGCGCGATCCCGACGCTGACGCCGAGCCGCATCGGGCGCCCCTCGAATTCGAACGGTTCGCCGACCTGGCGCGCGAGCCGCGTGCTTTGCGCATGCGCATCGTCGCGGTTGCCGATGTTCGGCAGGATCACCGCGAATTCGTCGCCGCCGATGCGCGCGACCGTGTCCGAGCGCCGTACCGCCCGCTGCATCCGCGTGGCGATCTCGCGCAGCGCCGCGTCGCCCGCGCGGTGGCCGAACCCGTCGTTGATCGGCTTCAGCCCGTCCATGTCGATGTTGAGGATGCCGAGCCGGCCGTTCGCGCGCAGCGTCGTGTGCATCGACTGCCGCAGGCGGTCGTAGAACAGCGCGCGGTTGGGCAGGCCCGTGAGCGCGTCGTGCGTCGCGCGCAGGTACAGTTCGTTCGCCTCGTTGCGCGCCGCGTGGAACATCGCGGCGGCGATCAGGTCGGCCGTCAGCCGCAGCGTGGCCGCGTCGGCCTGCGAAAAGCCGTCGACTTCCGGCGACATCACCTTCAGCACGCCAACCGTCGTATCGGCATGGGTGAGCGGCATCACGAGCATCGAGCGCAGGCCGACCCGCCGGCAGGCGTCGCGATCGACTCGGGGGTCGGTTTCCGAATCGATGCAGTGCAGCAACGCGCCTTGCTGCACGCACAGGCCCGACAGGCTGCCCGAGCGCCGCAGCCGCAGGCCGAGCATCCCGGCGGCCGTGCCCGACGCGGCGCGGTACACCATGTCGTCGCCGTCGGCGAATTCGACCGCGGCGGCGCTCGCGCCGGTGAGCTGCGGCACCTGCTCCGCCACATAGGCCATCACGCTGCCGAGATCGAGACCGAGCTTCGCGATCTCGGTCTGCGCGGCGATGATGCGCAGCAGCGTATCGGGGGACGGAGTGGCGGTGTCGACGATTTGATTCAATTCAGTTTTTCCGTGAAAGAAAGCACGTCCGGCGGCCCGGGAATGCGGTAGCATACGCGCCGCCTCGCGGCCGCGCGTTCCGGCGGGGTGGTCTGCAACGGACCGCCGCCGGCCGGCCGGTCCGCGCCGGCAGTATGCCGTTCGGCCTGTCGGGCGACAACGGCGCAATTCTTACCATTCATCCCTCTCGCGCAGCATTTCCGACCGGATTGAGGTTTTTTTCGCTTCAATGTCGCTAATCGGGGTGAGTTTTGGCTTGTTTTTGAGATAGTGTGACGAATGGGCGTGTGCCAGTGCCAGGCGCGCGCAGCACGATGACGCGCGATTAAAGAATCGCCGCATCGTTTCGATAAGTGAATCAGGTCAGTTTGATACATATGAGGGGAAGCAGTGGGGATGTTCACTCACGGGCATAGCTGCTTTGCGTGCATCGATTTCGATACGACGGACGACCGGATGATCCAGATGAAACGGGGTGCCGCATGAAGCCGGCCGTGTCGCTGCTCGTCCTCTCGGCCGCGATGGCCGGCGCTTTGCATGCCGCCGCGCTGTCGGCCGCGCCGATGCCGGCCGTGCCGGTCGCGGCCGCGTCCGGCGCTGCGCCGGCGCCGGTGCCCGCGACCGTGCCCGCGACCGTGCCCGCGGCGGCCGGCGCGAGCGCAGCCGGCCTGCCGGCGACGACGGTACACCTGCCGTTCGCGTCGCTCGGCGCGTTCGATCCGCTACGCCTGCGCGGCGCCGACGACGCCCGCACGATCAATGCGGGCGTGCGGCTCGACCGCGTGGTCACCGGCGCGCGGCTGCGCCTGACCTACGCGTATTCGCCGTCGCTGGTGTTCCCGATGTCGCACCTGAAGGTGTCGGTGAACGGCGAGGTCATCGCGACCGTCCCGTTCGACGCCGCGCAGGCAGGCCGCACGGTCACGCAAGAGATCCCGATCGATCCGCGCTACTTCTCGGATTTCAACCAGATCGGCCTGCGCCTGATCGCGCACTACACGCTCGACCATTGCGAGGATCCGGCCAACTCGGCGCTGTGGGCCGACGTGAGCCCGAAGAGCGAGTTGATCCTCGACGAATCGCCGGTTCGCCTGCCGAACGATCTCGCGCTGCTGCCCGCGCCGTTCTTCGACCGGCGCGACAACGGCCGCGTGCGGCTGCCGTTCGTGCTGCCGGCGTCACCCGATTCGGCGACGCTGCGCAGCGCAGGCGTGCTCGCGTCGTGGTTCGGCGCGCTGGCCGACTACCGGCATGCGCGCTTCCCGGTGTCGACCGGGCTGCCGGCCGACGACCAGGCGGTGGTGATCGGCACGGCCGCGACGCTGCCGGCCGGCCTCGCGCTGCCGTCGATCAACGGTCCGCTGCTCGCGGTGGCCGACAACCCGGCCGCGCCGGGGCGCAAGCTGCTGGTCGTCACGGGCCGCACCGCGGCCGAGGTCGACGATGCGGTCGCGACGCTCGTGCTGGGCCGCGCGGCGCTGTCGGGGCCGTCGGCGACGGTCGCGCACGTCGATCTCGGCGCGCCGCGCAAACCGTACGACGCGCCGCGCTGGCTGCCGGTGAACCGGCCGATCACGTTCCGCGAGCTCGTCCCCGATACGCGCGAGCTGGAAGTGCGCGGCACGTCGCCCGACGCCATTCGCCTGAACCTGCGCGTGCCGTCCGACCTGCATTCGTGGAACGGCGCGGGCGTGCCGATCGCGCTGCGCTATCGCTACACGGCGCCGACGGTGCAGGACAACTCGACGCTCGCCGTCGAGATCAACGACCAGCTCGTGAAGTCGTACCGGCTCGGGCCGGCCCATGCCGAGGACGCGCACGGCCGCATGCAGCTGCCGTTGCTGTCGGTGCCGGAAGGGCGCGTGACGAGCGACGTCGACATCCCGGCGTTCCGGGTCGGCAGCGGCAACCAGCTGCAGTTCCGCTTCACGCTCGATTCGCAGAAGACGGGCCTGTGCTCGAGCACGGCGACCGAGCCGCAGCGTGCGGCGATCGATCCCGATTCGACGATCGACTTCTCGCACTTCGTCCATTACGCGCAGTTGCCGAACCTCGCATTCTTCGCGAACAGCGGCTTCCCGTTCACGCGCTTCGCCGACCTGTCGCAGACGGCCGTCGTGATGCCCGACCGGCCGTCGCCGCAGGAGCTCGAGGCCTACCTGACGATGCTCGGCCACATGGGCGAATGGACCGGCTTCCCGGCGCTGCGCGTGCAGGTCGCGCGGCCCGGCGACGTCGCCGCGCTGTCGGGCAGCAAGGACCTGCTCGTGATCGACGGCTCGCCCACGTCGCCGCTGCTCGCGCACTGGCGCTCGGCGTTGCCGCTCGTGATCGGCGAGCAGGGTGGCGCGGGCGGCGAAGGCGCCGCGCGCGTCGCGTTCTCGGTGAAGGAGCGCTGGCGCAATGGCGTCGGCCTGACCGAAGGCGGCGCGCATATCGAGCAGACGGGCTCGCTCGCGGCGCTCGCCGGGTTCGAGCTGCCGGGCAGCCGGGGGCGCAGCGTCGTCGCGCTGACGGCGACCGACCAGCCGCACCTTGGCGACCTGCTCAACGTGTTCGAGAACGCCGGGCTCGTGTCGCAGTTGCAGGGCGATCTGGCGCTGGTGCGGCCGGGGCAGGTCGACAGCCTGCGCGTCGGCGAGCCTTACGTGGTCGGATTCGTGCCGTGGTATGCGCGGGTGTGGACGCAGGCGGCGCGGCATCCGGTCGTGCTTGGCGCGGTCGGCGTCGTGGCGGGGCTGCTGCTCGCGCTCGGCGTGTTCAGCGTGCTGCAGAGAATCGCTGCGCGTCGTCGGGGGATGTAACGGATGGCGCGGGCAATGGCGAAGCGACGGGCAATGCGGCCGGCGCGGCGCGTCGGCGCGGCTCTCGCGCTGGCGGTGGCGATGACGTGCGCGGCGGCCGGGATGGCCACGCGTGCGCAGGCCGCGGGAGCCGGTGCGACCGACGCGGGATGCGGCGCGGCGTGGCCGCGCTGGGACGCGTTCAAGCGCGATTTCATCTCGGCCGACGGCCGCGTGATCGACGTCGGCTCGGCCGATTCACGCACGGTATCGGAGGGGCAGGCGTATGGACTGTTCTTCGCGCTGGTCGCGAACGACCGGCGCATGTTCGACACGATCCTCGCATGGGCCGAGAACAATCTCGCGCAGGGCGACCTGAGCGCACACTTGCCCGCGTGGCTGTGGGGCCGCGCGCCCGACGGCGCGTGGCGCGTGCTCGACGCGAACGCGGCGTCGGACGCCGACCTGTGGATCGCGTATGCGCTCGTCGAGGCCGGGCGGCTGTGGCACGAACGCAGCTACACGGCGCGTGGCGCGCTGCTCGCGAAGCGCGTGCTCGACGTCGAGACGGCGACCGTGCCGGGCCTCGGCCTCACGCTGCTGCCCGGGCCGACGGGGTTCAAGCTCGCCGACGGCCAGTGGCGCGTGAACCCGAGCTATTCGCCGCCGCAGGTCATCCGTGCGCTCGGCGCGCGCCTGCCCGACGACAAGCGCTGGGCCGCGCTCGTCTCCAGCACTGGACGCGTGCTGCTCGACACCGCACCGAAAGGCTTCTCACCCGATTGGGCGTTGTATCGCGCGGGCACGGGCTTCGGGCCCGATCGCGACACGCATGCGGAGAGCGCGTACAACGCGATCCGCGTCTATCTGTGGGCCGGCATGCTCGACCGCGCCGATCCGCTCGCCGCGCCGATGCTCGCGCGTTTTGCGCCGTTCGCCGACTACATCGCCGCGCATGGCGCGCCGCCGGAGAAAGTCGATACGACGACCGGCGTCGCCGGGCCGAACGACGGCAACGGCGGCTTCTCGGCGGCGGCCGTGCCGTTCCTCGACGCGCGCGGCCAGCGCGCGCTGGCCGATGCCCAGGCGGCGCGTGTCGATACGCTCGCGCGCCAGTCGCCGCCCGGTTACTACACGAGCGTGCTGACGCTGTTCGGGCTCGGCTGGCGCGACGGGCGCTACCGGTTCAGCGCGGACGGCACGCTCGACGCCCGCTGGGGAGGCCGCTCGTGCGCCGTCCGCTGAAGCGCGCCGCGCCGCACGTCGCGGGATTCGCATGGCTCGCGTCGTCGGTGTGCGCGGCGGCGCCGGGCACCGCCGCGGACGCAACACGGGCGAACCCCGCGACGCCGGCGACTGCCGCGTCCGCCGATGCGCAGCGTCAGCTCGACACCGCGCGGATGTGGGGCGTCAAGCATCGCGACGACCTCGCGCGCGATGCGCTGCGCAAGGGGCTGCTGATCGCGCCGGGCGATCCCGAGCTGCTGGCCGAACAGGTGCGCGTGCTGCTGCGGCTCGGCGATGCGAAAGGCGCACAGGCGTCGCTCGCGCGCCTGCAGGCGCAGGCGCCGAATGCGCCCGCCACGCGGCGGGCGGCTGACGAATACCGCGTCGCGACGAGCGGGCGGGGCGAGATGGCGCAGATTCGCCTGCTCGCGCGCAGCGGCCGCGCGGACGAAGCAGCCCGGCGGATCGTCGCGCTGTTTCCGAACGGCGCGCCGTCGGGTGCGCTCGGCGCCGAGTATTACCAGATCGTGTCGAATGCGCCGGGCGGGCGCGAGCCGGCGATCGCCGCGCTGCGCCGCGCGGTCGCGGCCGATCCGCAGGACACGAGCGCGACGATGGCGCTCGCGCGGCTCCTGAACCAGCGCGCCGATACGCGGCCGGAGGCGAACCGGATCGCCTGGGCGCTCGCGAAGCGCGCCGACGCCGACCGTACGGAGGCGATGGCGCTGTGGCGGCACGTGCTGCAGTCGGCCGGCAGCGATCCCGCGTATCTCGATGCCCTGCATGCGTACCTCGCGCTCGTGCCGGACGATACCGAATTCGTCGAGCGCGTCGCGGAACTGGATCGCCAGCGCGACGCGCAGCGCCAGCTCGAACGCAATCCCGACTACATCGCGCAGCAGCGCGGCCTGCAGGCGCTCGCGCGCGGCGACCTGGGCGGCGCCGATCCGCTGCTCACGCGTGCCGCGCGGGCGCGGGCGGACGACGCCGACGCGGTCGGCGGGCTCGGCCTGCTGCGCCTGCGCGAAGGGCGGCACGACGAAGCGCGCACGTTGTTCACGCGCGCCGCGACGCTTTCGACCGACCAGCGCGGCAAATGGCAGGGCCTCGCGCGCACCGCGCAGTTCTGGGGGCTGCTCGCGCAAGGCCGCGCGGCGGCCGCCGCAGGCCGTCCGCAGGACGAGGAGCGTGCCGCACGCGCGGCACTCGCGATGCAGCCGGGCAACCCGGATGCGAAGCTGCAGCTGGCCGACGCGTTGCTCGCGCAGCGCGACTGGGCACGCGCGGAGCCGTTGCTGCGCGAGTTGCTGGCCGCGCGTTCGCCGGACCTCTCGGCCGTGCGCGGCACGGCCACGCTGTATGAGAACACCGGCCGCGCGGACCAGATCGGCCCGCTGCTCGACGCGCTGCAAGGCCGCGTGACGGGCCGCGACGATCGGCGCGCGCTCGACGGCTTGCGTGCCGACCTGCTCGCGAACCAGGCGCGCGCGCTGGCGGACAAGGGCGAACGCGGGCCTGCCGCGCAGCGCTACGAGGCGGCCGTGCGCGCCGCGCCCGACGCGCCGTGGACGCGCTTCGCGCTCGCGCGCCTCTATCGCGACATGGGGCTGCCGCAGCTCGGCCGCACGGTGATGGACGACGGGCTTGCGCAAGGCGCGACGCCCGAGATGCGCTACGCGACCGCGCTGTATCGCAATTCGCTCGACGACGTCGCGGGCGCGCAGGCCGCGCTCGCACCGGTCGACGACGCGCAGCGTTCGGACGGGATGCGGGCGCTTGCGCGCAAGCTCGATGCCGAAAGCGCCCTGGCCGACGCGCGCGGCGCGTACACACGCGGCGATCGCGCGGCCTTCGCCGCCACGCTCGCACATGCGCAGGCCAGCGCGCCGGACGACCCCGACATGCTCGCCGCGATCGGGGCGCAGTGGATCGACGCGGGCGAGCCGGATCGCGGCCTGGCGCCGCTTCACGACTGGATCGTCGCGCATCCGCGCGAAGCCGACGCGGACGTGCGGCTGCGCTACGGCGACCTGCTCGGCAGCGCGGGGCGCGACGACGCGCTGGCCGCGTGGCTCGACACGCTGCGCCGGGAACCGTCGCTGACGCCCGCACAGACGGCGAGGATCGAAGACCAGTCGCTGCGGCTCGTGCTGCGGCAGACGGACGACGCGATCGCGCAGCAGGATTACGCGCAGGCGCGCAAGCTGCTCGATCGTGCGAGCCCGGCCGGCCGCGCGGACAAGCGCTATGCGCTCGAACTGGCCGATCTCGAACGCGCGCAAGGCCATTACGATGCAGCGCGCGCCGCGCTTGCGCCGGTCGTCGCGCGTACCCCCGACGACGCCGATACGCAGCTCGCGCTCGCCCGGATCGACGAGGACAGCGGCAATCGTGCCGGCGCGCTCGCACGCGTGCAGGCCGTGCTCGCGCGCACGCCGGACGACGACGTCGACACGCAACTGTCGATCGTGCGCCGGCTGAACGCGCTGCGCCGTCCGGACGAAGCCGTGCAGGTGACCGACCGGCTGCATGCCGCGTATCCGTTGCGCCCGGATGTGACGGTCGCGGCCGGCCGCGTGGCCGAGGCGCAGGGGCGCTATGACGATGCGGCGTCGCTGTACCGGTTGTCGCAGTCGCAGGAGCGCACGACGGGCGTGAGCCCGGGCCGTGATGGGCTGACGCCCGCGCAGGCCGCGTTCGCGGATCTCCAGCAGCGGCGCAATCCCGAGATCGAAACCGGCTGGACGCCCGCGTACAAGTCGGGCGACGAAGGCATCTCGTCGTATCGCGCGCAGCAGGTGCCGATCTACATGCAGATGCCGATCCGCTACGACGGGCACGTGTTCGCGCAGATCGACACCGTGCATCTCGACCCGGGCACGCTCGACACGAGCAACCCGAACGCGTATTCGCTCAGTACCTTCGGCAGCTACGCGGCGCTCAAGGCGCAGAACGCGCTGACTCCCGCGTCGATCGCGAATCCGCCGGGCTCGCTGCACCAGACGGCCACGGGCGTCGCGCTCGGCGCCGGCTACCTGACGGACGCATGGCGCTTCGATCTCGGCACGTCGCCGCTCGGTTTCCCCGTGCATTACCTGGTCGGCGGCGTGCGCTATCGCTTCGACGCGGGCCCGGCCAGTTTCTCGGTGAATGCGTCGCGGCGGCCGGAAACGAGCAGCGTGCTGTCGTACTCGGGGATGCGCGACCCGTGGACCGGCGCGGTCTGGGGCGGCGTGCGCCGCGATGGCGTGAACCTGCGCGCGTCGGTCGACGTCGGCCGCACGAACCTGTTCGCGGAACTCGGCGCGGGCGTGCTGTCCGGCCGCAACGTCGAACGCAACGCGGAAGTCACGTTGCGCACGGGCTTCACGGTGCCCGTGTACGAGCGCGCGACGATGAAGGTCAGCACCGGGCTCGTCGGCAATGCGTGGCACTACGCGGAGAACCTGCGCTACTACACGTACGGGCAGGGCGGTTACTACAGCCCGCAACGCTACCTGTCGCTCGGCGTGCCGATCGAATGGGCGGGGCGGCACGATGCGCTGTCGTGGGACCTGACCGTCACGGGCGGGATCTCGAACAGCTACGAGAAGGATTCGCTGTATTACCCGATGTCGTCGGACCAGCGGGCCGCGCAGGTGGCGGCCGGGTTCGTGTACGCGGGCAGCTCGACGCGCGGCGTGTCGTTCTCGTACGGGATCAACGGGATCGTCGAGTACCGCGTGAACCCGCACCTGAGTGTCGGCGCGCAGCTGAAGGTCGACCGGTCGCACGACTACGCACCGAGTTCGGCGCTCGTGTACCTGCGCTATGCGTTCGACGCGCGCGCGCAACGCAGCTGGCTCGTCACGCCGACGCCGGTGCGGCTTTATTCGGATTACTAGGGGAACGCCGTGAATACGGAACTCGATGCCACTCGTCCCGCATTCGGCGCTGCCGGCCTGCTGGGCTGGCTGCGCGCGCTGCTGGGCGCGCCGGCCGGCGGCCGTGTCGGCACGGTGAGCCGGCTCGCGATCGACGGCTTGCCCGATGCGTGGACGCAACTGGAAGCCGGCGGCCTGTACGCGATCTACGCGGCCGGCGCCACGCCGGCCTGCGATGCGCTCGTCTGGGAGAGCGCGCGACAGGCGCGCACGCGCGACGTGACGGTCGTGCTCGCACGCGACGCGGCGCAGGTCGCCGACCAGATGCAGGCGCGCGGCTTTGCTGGCGGCGCGCAGCCGGCCGGCTGGCCGCGCAACCTGAACGTGCTGGCGATGCCGCCCGCGGCCGAGCCGGCCAACGGTGACAACACCGGCGCCGGCGCAACCGCGGACGCCCCGCGCCGCGCGGCGCCGGGCCCGTTCGCACGACTGACCGGCGGCCTGCGCGCGATGAAGCGCTACGGCTTTCGCGCGCGCTCGCTGTATTTCGTCGAGGGCGCGCAGCGCTGGTTCAGCTGGGACGACCCGATCGCGCTCGCCGACGAGGCGCATGCACTCGCCGACTGGTGCCGCACGCACCGGATCGCGCTGGTGCTGCTGCTCGATCCCGAAGCGACCCGTGCGGGCGGCGAAGCGCGCACCGACGATGCGCCGCTCGTCCGCGATGCGGATCGCGCGCCGCGCAGCGGTTTTCACGGTATCTGCTCGGGCGTCGCGCAGTTGCAGCGCACGCACGGCGAGCTGCTGTGGGTCGTCGATTTCTGGCGGGCGGGCGATACGCTTGCGGCCGGCGAAGTGCGGCCGCTGCGCTTTGCGCCGGGCGGCCGGCTGTCGGCGAACGTCGACGGCGGCGCGACCGAGCCCGCGCACCGGATGAAGATCGCGAGCGACGAGGATCGCGTCGTCGTCAGCCGCGCGGTGCTCGACGGCGCGAACCGCGTGCCGGACGGCTGGGAGGTCGTTGAAGACAACGCGGCCGTCGTCGCCGCCTGCGCGCATGCGCAGGCCGCGACCGCGGTGCTGGTGTTCCGCTCGCATGCGCAGCTCGAAGCGCTCTGCGCGGACGTGCACGCATTGCGCCGGCAGTGCGGCGGTGCGCTGAAGATCGCGGTCGTCGAGCGCGGCGAAGTGCTGCGCCAGCAGTTCGAGGTGCTCGTGCTGAGCGTCGGCGCGAGCCGCGTCGTCGCGCGCGACCTGCCGGTATCGCGGATACAGGCCGCCGTGCACGCGTTGCGCGGCCAGCTCTATGCGCGGCCCGTCGCGGCCGACTATCGTGCGGCGCTCGCGGCCGCGCTCGGCGATTCGGTGCTGGGCTACCTGCCGGTCGGCGCGTTCTGCCTGCGGATTCGCGCGGTGCTCGATCGCGGCGCCGTGCTCGCGCTGCCGCACACGCTCGCGAAGATCGCGCTGCTGCCGGGCGTGTCGCATGTCGACGCGCTGCGGTCTTGTCGGCCGCGCCGCGCGGGCGACGTCGTGACCGCCGATGCCGCGCACCTGTACGTGTTCCTGTTCGCGTGCGAACCGGTCGATGCGGAGGACGCGCTCGCGCGCATCTTCGACGTGCCGGTCGACACGCTGTCCGACCGGGTCGTCTGCCTCGGCCACGGCAGCATCGACACCGAGCTCAATGCGCTGAAGGCGGAGAACCGGCGCGCGCCGATCGCCGACTACAGCGATCTGTTCGCGACCACGCAGCCGGCGGGCGCGACGCGCCAACCGTCGGTGCGCACCGACCTCGGCGCGGCGTTGCCCGACGCGGGCGAAGTGAGTGGCGCGATCGACGCCATCGATACGATCGTCGCGCTCGAGGCGATCGGTGCGACACCGGCGGCCGCGGCTGTCGATGCATCGGCGCCGGAACCCGTCATTCCCGCCGCGCGCAAGCGCAGCGCCGTCCGCAGCGCGATGCCGCTGCGCAAGGAGGGAGTCGCATGATTGCCGAAATCGTCATCGGTTTCATCGTCGGCATCGTGATCGCGGTGCCGGTGTGGATCATCGCGCAGCACCTCGGCATCGGCCGCGGTTTTCATGCGCCGCGCGGCATCGACCGGCGCGACGCGGTGCCTTGCGAACTCGTGCCGGTCGCGCTGCGCGGGCGGCTGCTGCCCGATGCGGAGCGCGGCGAGCGGAGCGGCGAGGCGGCCCGATGAAGACGATCGCCATTACGTCGACGACGGGCGGCGCGGGCCGCACGACGCTCACGGCCGCGCTCGCGGTGCTGCTCGCGCGTCGCGGCCGGCCGGTCGTCGCCGTCGAATTCGATGCGCAGAACCTGATGGGCGCGACGCTCGGCCTCGACTCGCTGGCCGAGCATGGCCTCGCGCAGAGCGTGCTCGGCGGCGGCGAGCCGTGGCATGCACAGACGTGGCGTAACGCCGACGGCGTGCTGTTCGTCCCGTACGGGCAGGTCGACGCGGCCGGCGCCGCCGCGTGCGATGCGCGGCTCGCGGCCGATCCCGCGTGGCTGTCGCGCGCGCTCGACGAGATTGCGCTGCCGGCCGACGGCGTCGTGCTGATCGACACCGCGCGCTATCCGTCGACGCAGGCCGAGCAGGCGATTCGCCGCGCGGACCTGACGCTCGTGGTCGTGCCGCCCGAGCCGAGCGCGTGTGCGACGACGGCCGCGCGGCTCGGTGCGCTGCGTGCCGGCGGCGGCGAACTGCAGATCGTCGTGAACCGGCTGAATCCGGCGCGCGACATGCAGCGCGATGCGCTCGGCATGCTGCGCGCGGTCGCGGGGCCGGCGTCGATGCTCGAGCAGCGCATCCACGTCGATGCGGCCCTGCCCGAAGCGCTCGCGCGCGGCAGCTGGATCTTCGACGATGCGCCGTATTCGCAGGCGTCGCACGACCTGAACGGCGTCGCGAATTGGGTCGATACGTGGCTGGCGGCAGGCGCCGCCGGGCGCCGCGGAGCGGCGCGATGAACGCGGGCTTCGTGCTGCGCCTGCGTGCGGTCGGCCGTCGTGCGGCCGACTGGCTCGCACGCGGCATCGGCTTGCCGGCGCAACGCACGCTGGTCGACTGGATCGTGCGGCTGTTCTTCCATGCGCCGCCGCCGGGCCGGCCGGATCACGTGCGCCGCTGGGTGCGCGTCGGGTTCCTGCGGCTGGCGCAGGAGTGGGGCGTGCTGCAGCCGCTCAGCCCGCGCGAATGGCTGTGGCGTGCGATCGTGCGCGCGCCGCGTGCGGCGGACGGCCGGCCCGCGCGCGATCCGCTCGCGTGGTTCGACAAGTATGTCGTGCCCGTCTACGTGGCCGGGCGCGCGGTCGGCCGGCGCATCGACGCGCTGCTCGCGCGCCTGCCGTGGGTGCGCTGGGGCGGCTGGCTCGATGCGCGCGCGAACGGCGTCGGCCGGCGCCGCTGGCTCGCGCCGCTGCTGCTGATCGCCGGCGCGCTGCTGTGGGCCGCGGCCGGGATGTCGCCGCTGATGCCGGGCGCGCAGTTCGCGTTCTTCGCGATCGTCGCGGTGCTGGCGCTCGCGCTGCGCCGCCTGCCGGGCCACCTGCCGACGCTCGCGCTCGCGTCGCTCGCGCTGCTCGCGACGGTGCGCTACGTGTGGTGGCGCACCACGCAGACGCTCGATTTCCGCGGCCCGGTCGAGGCCGTCGCCGGCTACCTGCTGTACGGCGCGGAAGCCTATACGTGGATGATCCTGCTGCTCGGCTTCGTGCAGACCGCGTGGCCGCTCGACCGGCCGATCGTGCCGCTGCCCGACGATCCCGACACCTGGCCGACCGTCGACATCTACATCCCGACCTACAACGAGCCGCTGTCGGTCGTGAAGCCGACCGTCTTCGCCGCGCAGAGCATCGACTGGCCGAGCGCGAAGCTGCGCGTGTATCTGCTCGACGACGGCAAGCGCCCCGAATTCGAGGCGTTCGCGCGCGAGGCCGGCATCGACTATGTGACGCGCGACGACAACCGCCACGCGAAGGCCGGCAACATCAACCGCGCGCTGCCGAAGACGCACGGCGAATACATCGCGATCTTCGACTGCGATCACGTGCCGACGCGCTCGTTCCTGCAGACGACGATGGGCGTGTTCCTGCGCGACCCGAAGTGCGCGCTCGTGCAGACGCCGCACCATTTCTTCTCGCCCGATCCGTTCGAGCGCAACCTCGGCACGTTCCGCGAGATCCCGAACGAAGGCAATCTGTTCTACGGCCTCGTGCAGTCGGGCAACGACCTGTGGAACGCGACGTTCTTCTGCGGCTCGTGCGCGGTGCTCAAGCGCAGCGCACTGGAAGAGGTGGGCGGCGTCGCGGTCGAGACCGTGACCGAGGATGCGCACACGGCGCTCAAGCTGCACCGGCGCGGCTACACGTCGGCGTACCTGCCGACCGTGCAGGCGGCCGGCCTCGCGACCGAGAGCCTCGCGGGCCACGTGAAGCAGCGCACGCGCTGGGCGCGCGGGATGGCGCAGATCTTCCGCATCGACAACCCGTTCCTCGGGCGCGGGCTCGGCTTCATCCAGCGGATCTGCTACGGCAACGCGATGCTGCACTTCTTCTACGGGATTCCGCGGCTGGTGTTCCTGACGATTCCGATCGCGTACCTGTTCTTCCACCTGTACTTCATCAACGCGTCGTCGCTCGCGCTCGCGAGCTACGTGATCCCGTATCTCGTGCTCGCGAACGTCGCGAATTCGCGGATGCAGGGGCGCTACCGCCATTCGTTCTGGGCCGAGGTCTACGAGTCGGTGCTCGCGTGGTACATCGCGCTGCCGACCACCGTCGCGTTCTTCAGCCCGAAGCACGGCAAGTTCAACGTGACCGACAAGGGCGGCAAGATCGACGAAGGCTACGTCGACTGGTCGACGTCGAAGCCGTATCTGGTGCTGTTCGGGCTGAACGTGCTCGCGATCGTCGCCGGTCTGTGGCGGCTGGGGGTCGACCAGGGCGACGAGGCGTCGACGATCCTGATCACGCTCGGCTGGGCCGTGTACAACCTCGCGATGCTCGGCGCGGCGCTGGCCGTGGCGCGCGAGACCAAGCAGGTGCGCGTCACGCACCGGATCGCGATGCGCGTGCCGGCCATGCTGCTGCTCGCCGACGGCTCGACGGCCGCGTGCTTCACGAGCGACTACTCGACCGGCGGCCTCGGCCTCGAAGCGGTGCCGGGGCTCCCGCTTGCCGTCGGCGACACGCTGACGGTGTGCGTGACGCGCGGCGACCGGTCGTTCCCGTTCCCGGTGCGCGTGAGCCGCGTGACGCCGACCCATGTCGGCGTGAGCTTCGACGAACTCACGCTCGAACAGGAGCGCCAGCTCGTGCAATGCACGTTCGGCCGCGCGGACGCGTGGCTCGACTGGCACGAAGGCCAGCGGGTCGACACGCCGCTCGGCGGGTTGAAGGAAGTGTTGCGTATCGGCCTGGACGGCAACGTACGGATGTGGAAGGGTGCGGCGCGCGGCCTGCTGGCCATGCTGGCGCCGAAACTCGATCGGGCGCGCGACTGACGCGGCGCTCATCATGGAGTGGGTTAGATGACGTTCTGGAATCTGTATTTCATCCTGAAGTTCGCGCTGTTCGCGACCGGGCACCTGCAGCCGTTCTGGCTCGCGAACCTCGCGTTCGCGGTGGCGCTCGCCGCGAGCGCACCGATCCGGCGGCGCGCGTGGCGCATCGTCCGGCAGGTCGTGGCGATCGCAATCGCAGTGCCGCTGCTCGCGCGCGAGATGCATGCGCCGCCGCTCGCGCGGCTCGCCGAGGCTGCGCGCGAAGTGAGCACGTTCCGCTTCGAGTACTGGATGGAGCTGCTGCCGCGCCTGCTGCCGCCGGTACTGCTGCTGACGGTGGCCGGCGCGCTGATCGTCTACTTCATCGTCAATCGCTGGCTGCGCGTCGCGACGTTCGTGCTGGCCGTGCTGATCGTGATGCCGTTGTGGCAGGCCGGCAGCGGGTTGATGGCACGCGTCGTCGCACCGCTTCCGCAGCAGGCGGGCGCGACGGGCACGACGCTTGCCGGCCAGCCGGAGGATCACAACGCCGCGCTCGCGACGTTCCGCACGCAGGAATCGCAGCGGCAGGTCGCGTTCGGCCATCTCGGCAACGATCCGGCCGCGCAGTTCGACGTGATCGTGCTGCACATCTGCTCGCTGTCGTGGGACGACCTCGACGCCGCGAAGGTGCGCAACCACCCGATGCTGAGTCACTTCGACTACCTGTTCAATAACTTCAGCACGGCCGCGAGCTACAGCGGCCCGGCCGCGATCCGCGTGCTGCGCGCGAGCTGCGGGCAGGAAGCGCACGCCGACCTGTACAAGCCGGCACCGCAGCAGTGCTACCTGTTCTCGCAACTGGCGAGCGCGGGCTACAAGGTGCAGTCGCTGCTGAACCACGACGGCCACTTCGACAACTTCCTGCAGGTGATCCACGACAACATCGGCGTGCCCGACGCGCCGCCGGTGTCGAACGCGGCCGCGCCCGTCGCGATGCACGCGTTCGACGGCTCGGAGATCAAGAGCGACTACGCGACGCTCGCGAACTGGTACGCGCAGCGCGCGTCGGTGCCGGGGCCGGTCGCGCTGTACTACAACACGATCAGCCTGCACGACGGCAACCGCGTCGTCGGCAGCGCGCTGACGAGCATCGACTCGTATCCGCAGCGCGTGACGAAGCTGATGGACGACTTCGATCACCTCGCCGACCTGATCGCGCAATCGGGCCGCCGCGCGGTGATCGTGTTCGTGCCCGAGCACGGCGCCGCGCTGCGCGGCGACAAGTACCAGGTCGCGGGCCTGCGCGAGATTCCGACACCGCGCATCGTGCACGGGCCGGTCGGCGTGCGGCTCGTCGGCTTTGCCGGCAACCACGGCGCGACGACCGTGATCGACCAGCCGACCAGCTTCCTCGCGCTTGCGCAGCTACTGTCGAACCTCGTGTCGAACAGCCCGTTCAAGCCGGGCACGACGCTCGCGCAGTACGCGGCCGACCTGCCGCGCACGCGGATGGTGGGCGAGAACGAGGGCACGGTGACGATGCAGACGGCCGCGGGCTACTCGGTGAAAACTCCGGATGGCGTATGGATCGACGAACAGTAATTCTCCCCGCCGACAGCGACGATGATCGCCTGTCGCAACCGAACGACGTGCTCGGCCTCGCGCGGCATCTGCCCGCGCTCGATCCCGAGCGTTACGTCGACGAGCAGGCGCGCCGCGCGTTCATCGAGTCGCTCGACCGCTGGCCGACGCTCGCGAAGCTGATGGGATTGAAGCGGTAAACGCACAACGGCCGGCAGGTGTGCCGGCCGTTGCATGGCTTGCCTGCGGGCGAACCCGCTTACTGCGCGTTGTTGCCTTGTTGCGCCTTGCGTTCCGGCTGGCGCGTCCACTCGTTTTCTTCCCCCGGCACCTTGCCGAAGGTCTGATCGGCCCACGCCGCACGGGCCGCATCGATCTTCGCGCGCGCGCTCGATACGAAATTCCATTCGATGAAGCGCTCGCCCGGCAGGTGCGCACCGCCGAGCAGCATCACGCGTGCGCCGTTCGTGCTCGCAAGCGCCACGGTCGCGCCCGGCTCCAGCACGGCCATCGTCGCGGCAGCGAGCGGCGTGCCGTCGATCGAGAGATCGCCGTCGACGAGATACACGCCGCGCTCCTCATGTTCGGCATCGAGCGCCAGCGTGCCGCCTGCCGCGAATTCCGCATACGCATAGAGCGTGGGCGAGAACACGGCGACCGGCGACGTGAGCCCGAACGCGGTACCCGCGATCACGCGCACGCTCGCCCCGTCGCGCGTGAACGACGGCAGCGTGTCGGCCGCGTGATGGACGAACGCGGGCGCGGTGTCCTCATGCTCGACCGGCAGCGCGACCCAGGTCTGGATCCCGTGGACCGGCTGATCGCGCGGCCGGTCTTCGTCGGGCGAACGCTCCGAATGCACGATGCCGCGGCCGGCGGTCATCCAGTTCACGTCGCCCGGCACGATCTTCTGCCGGAAGCCGAGGCTGTCGTGGTGCATCAGCGAACCGTCGAACAGGTAGGTGACGGTCGCGAGGCCGATGTGCGGATGCGGCAGCACGTCGATGCCGCTGCCGGCCGGCAGCACGGCCGGCCCCATCTCGTCGAAGAAGATGAACGGGCCGACGAGGCGGGCGGCGCGCGCGGGCAGCACGCGGCGCACGACGAGGTTGCCGATGTCGCTTTCGCGCGGTGTGAGCAGGGTCTTGATCGAGGCGGACATGGTGGGGATCGGGTAGTCGAGGCGGGGCGCGTCAGGCGATCGCGGTGTCGATGGTGATCGGATGCGTGAGGATCTTGTGCACCGGGCACGCGTTCGCGATCTGCAGCAGCCGGTCGCGCTGTTCGCCGGACAGGTCGCCTTCCAGCGTGATGCGGCGCACGATCGTGCTGCCCGCGCTGCCCGATTCGTGCGCGAGCTTCACGTGCACTTCGGTGAGCGGCCAGCCCTTGCGCTGCGCATACATCTTCAGCGTGATCGCGGTGCACGCGCCGAGGCTCGACAGCAGCAGCGCAACGGGCGTGGGCGCCGCATCGCCGCCGCCGAGCGACGCCGGTTCGTCGGCGCGCCACTGGTGGACGCCATCGCTGAAGTGGACGAGGTAATCGACGGAGCCGATGCTCGCTTCGACGGACAGTTCGCTCATTGCAGTTCCATGTGAAAAAGGGGGAGGTCCGGCGGACGGGCCGGGCGTCACGGTTCGAGCAGCCGCTGCAGCCGCAGTTCCTCGAAATCGAGTTCCGATTCGATCCGGTGCAGCACGGCGTCGTCGACCTTGCCGTCGCGATGCAGGTCGAGCAGCGCGCCGCGCGACACGCCGACGAGTTCGAGTTCGACGCGCAGCATGCGCGCCCGTACGTTGGCGGGTTCGGCGCCGTGGCGATGCGCGCGTTCGTTGAAGGTGACGCGATTCCGGTATTCGGCGAGCAGGCGGTCGAGCGACGGCCGCTCGAGGGTCGAGCCGCGCTGCTCGAGCGCGTCGAGTTCGGCGAGCGCCGCGCCGAACGCATGCGCGCGCACCGCATGCTCGGACATCGTGTGCCGCGCGGCCGGGCGCAGCTTCAGCACGCGGATCAGCGGCGCGAGCGTGCCGCCCTGCACGACGAGCGTGGCGATGATCAGCAGGAACGTGCTGAACAGGATCAGGTCGCGGCCGGGGAAGTTGGCGGGCAGCGCGATCGCGGCCGCGAGGCTCACGACGCCGCGCATGCCCGACCAGCCGAGCACGACGGCTTCGCGCCACGACCACGGTGCGTGGCCGGCGCGCGGCGCGCGCAGGCGGCCCGGCAGCCACATCGCAACGAACACCCAGACGATGCGCGCGGCGATCGCGGCGGCGGTGGCGGGCAGCGCGACGCGCAGGCCGGCCATCAGCACCGCGCCTTCGTGGTTCACGCGCGCGAGGATCGCGTGCAGTGCGAGGCCGATCAGGATGAACACGAGCGCGTCGAGCACGAACACGATCGCTTCCCAGGTCGCCTTCGCCTTGATCCGCATGTCGGCGTCGAACACGCGATGCTGGCGCACGCCGAGCACGAGGCCGCAGGTGACGACCGACAGCACGCCCGAGCCGTCGACGGCTTCCGCGATCCCGTAGCTGCCCCACGCCATCGCGAAGGTCACGACGATGCCGAGCATCGGGTCGCGCAGGCGCGGCAGCACCCAGCTCATCGCATGGCCGCACGCGAGGCCGACCGCGATGCCGATCAGCGTGAGCGAGAAGAACAGGCCGGTGGCGCTCGCGGCCGTGATCGACACGGCGAGCGCGGCCGACACGGCCATCTGGTACAGCAGCAGGCCCGACGCATCGTTGACGAGGCTTTCGCCTTCGAGTACCGCGACGAGCCGCGCGGGCAGCGGGTGGCGCTGCAGGATCGCCTTCGCGGCGACCGCATCGGGCGGCGACACGATCGCGCCGAGCGTGAAGCAGGCGGCCCATGGCAGCGCCGGGTTCACCGCATGCACGGCGAGCGCGACCGCGACGGTCGTGAACACCACGGCGCCGAGCGCGAGCGACGCGATCGATGCAAGCTCCTGCCGGAATTCCTTCCACGCGGTGTAGAACCCGCTCGACATCAGCAGCGGCGGCAGCACGGCCGCGAGCAGCAGCGCCGGGTCCATGTCGGGCACGCGCTTGCCGGCGACCGCGACCACGCAGCCGCCGAGCAGCAGCACGACGGCCGGCGGAATCGAAATCCGTTCGGCGAGCCACGTGAGTGCGCCGGCCCCGCAGATCAACAGCAGCAGGTAATGAAACAGTTCGACGTTGGTCATGCGTGGCCGGTGATGAACGATTGCGTCACGACGGCTTGCGATCGTTCGTGGTGCCGCCGGGCAGCGCGCCGAACATGTGCTGGCTGCATTGTGCATCGCGCCATGCGGTGTTCAGCCGGTGTCCGGCAAGCATCCGGCGCGCGACGGGCAGGATCTGTTCGCCGGCCAGCATGCCGAGCAGGCCGGTGAGCGCGATGATCGGCGGGGCCGGCGAGTTCACGCCGAGCGCGCCATAGATGACACCGGCGAGGATGCCGGCTAGCAGCGACAGGAAATACGGTTTCATGGCGGGCGTCCCGTGATGGCAGACGAGCGGCGCGGGGCGCGCCGTCAAGATTTCGAAAGCGTATCGGGTTTGCGTGAAGAATAAAAGGGCGGGCAGCCCCGAACAGGCAACGATTCAGGAATCGGATCGATTCCGTTCCTTGGGTGTTCGCGCCGCGCGTTTGCGGCTTAAATGTTTCGGCCCGGACGACGATCCGGCGCTGACGTACCTCCGGCTCCTCCCGTTCAGACGGTCGAGGCAGGCCCCCCTTTTTTCGTTCACAGGACACCTTGCGCCATGAGCAATCCGAAACTTGAAGTACTGACGCCGCAGAACAGCCAGCTGATCTTCATCGACCAGCAGCCGCAAATGGCGTTCGGCGTGCAGTCGATCGATCGCCAGACGCTGAAGAACAACGTCGTCGGGCTCGCGAAGGCCGCCAAGGCGTTCAACGTGCCGACCACCATCACGACGGTCGAGACCGAGGCCTTCTCCGGCCATACCTTCCCCGAGCTGCTCGACGTGTTCCCGAACCAGAAGACGCTCGAACGCACGTCGATGAACTCGTGGGACGACCAGAAGGTGCGCGACGCGCTGGCCGCGAATGGTCGCAAGAAGGTGGTCGTGTCGGGTCTCTGGACGGAAGTCTGCAATACCACGTTCGCACTGTGCGCGATGCTCGAAGGCGACTACGAGATCTACATGGTGGCCGACGCATCGGGCGGCACGTCGCAGGCCGCGCACGACTTCGCGATGCAGCGGATGGTGCAGGCCGGTGTCGTGCCCGTCACGTGGCAGCAGGTGCTGCTCGAATGGCAGCGCGACTGGGCGCGCCGCGACAGCTACGACGCGGTGATGGCGATCGCGAAGGAGCACTCGGGCGCGTACGGGATGGGCGTCGACTACGCGTACACGATGGTTCACAAGGCTGCGCAACGCACCGCGACGCCGCACGAGTCGCTCGCGGCGGTACCGGCGAAGTAACGGACACCGGCCGCGATCGCGGCAACGGCCGCGGCGATCTGCTGTCGCCGGCCGTCGCCCGCTCAGGCTGCAGGCAGCGCCCACGGCGCGCGCGCGAAGTGCTCCGCGAGGAAGTCGAGCAGCACCGTCACGCGCGCGGCGCGCAGCATGCCCGGCGGCGTGACGAGGTTGACGTTGATGTCGGCGATCTTCCAGTCGGCCATCACTTCCTCGAGCTCGCCGCGCTGCATCGCGTCCCACACCAGGAACTCGGGCTGCAGCGCGAGGCCATGACCGGCGATGAGCGCGGGGACGATCACGTCCGCGTTGTTGGTGCGAATGCGGCCGTGCACGGATACGCCGACCTCGTCGCCCGATGCCGCGTGGCGGAAGCGCCAGTGTTCGGGTGTCGGCAGGTTCGTGTAGGTGAGGCACACGTGCTGTTCGAGGTCGCGCGGGTGCGCGGGGCGGCCGCGCCGGTCGAGGTACGCGGGCGACGCGACGAGCGGCCGGCGCACCGCGCACAGCCGGCGCGAGCGCAGCGACGAATCGCTCAGCTCGGCGATGCGGATGGCGACGTCGAAGCCGCCGGACACGATGTCGACGATGTGATCGGTGAGCACGAGGTCGATGTCGACGCGCGGATAGCGTTCGAGAAACGCGGGCAGCACCGGCGACAGGTGGCGCACCCCGAACGACATCGGCGCATTCACGCGCACGAGGCCGTGCGGTTCGAGTGCTTGCGCGGACGCTTCGCTCTCGATCAGTTCCGCGTCGGCGAGCAGGCGGATCGCGCGGTCGCGCAGCAGTTCGCCGGTCGGCGTGAGCGACAGCTTGCGCGACGTGCGGTACAGCAGCATCGCGCCGAGGCGTTTTTCGAGGCGCGCAATGGCCTTCGACACCGTCGGCTGCGATACGCCGAGCAGGTCGGCGGCTTTCGCGAACGAGCCCGTCTCCGCGACGCGCGCAAAGATGGCCCAGGCTTCGAGATCAGGAAGGTATTGCATGGTCGGGATGAATGGCAGGGAAGCGGGACGGATGCAGCGCACCGCGAAAGCGGGCGTGCGATGCAGGTGATTCTAATCCGGCCGGGAGAAAAATCGTTATGGAATCTTATCTACTTTCTTTGGGCGCCGGCGTGCTGATCGGCGTCGTGTACAGCGTGATCAAGGTGCGTTCGCCGGCACCGCCGCTGATCGCGCTGGTCGGCCTGGCCGGCATGCTGATCGGCGCCCAGGCCATCGCGCCGGTCCGTCACTGGCTCGGCTTCTGACCGCATCGAGGACACTTCATGAGCGCAACCGCTACTCAACCCGATCTCATCCTGCACAACGGGCGCATCACGACGCTCGATCGTGCGAACCCCGTCGCCACCGCCGTGGCGATCAAGGACGGTCGCTTCGTCGCGGTCGGCTCCGATGCCGACATCGTGCCGCTCGCGGGCCGCGCAACGAAAGTCGTCGATCTCGATTGCCGCAGCGTGCTGCCGGGCTTGATCGACAACCACACGCACGTGATTCGCGGCGGCTTGAACTACAACCTCGAGCTGCGCTGGGATGGCGTGCGTTCGCTCGCGGTCGCGATGGAGATGCTGAAGCAGCAGGTCGCGATCACGCCTGCGCCGCAATGGGTGCGCGTGGTCGGCGGCTTCACCGAACACCAGTTCGTCGAGAAGCGCCTGCCGACGATCGACGAACTCAATTCAGTCGCACCCGATACGCCCGTGTTCATCCTGCACCTGTACGACCGCGCGCTGCTGAACGCGGCCGCGCTGCGGGTGGTGGGGTACACGAAGGACACACCCGAGCCGCCGGGTGGAACCATCCTGCGCGATGCCGCCGGCAACCCGACCGGGCTGCTGCTGGCGAACCCGAATGCGACGATCCTCTACGCGACGCTCGCGAAGGGGCCGAAGCTGCCGTTCGAGTATCAGTACAACTCGACGCGTCATTTCATGCGCGAACTCAATCGCCTTGGCGTGACGGGCGTGATCGACGCGGGCGGCGGCTCGCAGAATTATCCCGACGACTACGAGGTGATCCGCAAGCTGCACGACGCGGGTGAGATGACGATCCGCATCGCCTACAACCTGTTCACGCAGAAGCCGAATGCGGAGAAGGAAGACTTCGTGAACTGGACGAAGAGCGTCAAGTACCACGACGGCACCGACTACTTCCGCCACAACGGCGCGGGCGAGATGCTGGTGTTTTCGGCGGCCGATTTCGAGGATTTCCGCGTCGCGCGCCCGGACCTGCCGGCGCAGATGGAGGACGATCTCGAAGGCGTCGTGCGCGTGCTCGCGCAGAACCGCTGGCCGTGGCGCATGCATGCGACCTACGACGAAACGATCAGCCGTGCGCTCGACGTGTTCGAGAAGGTCAACGAGGATATCCCGCTCGACGGACTGAACTGGTTCTTCGACCACGCCGAAACGATCTCGGAGCGCTCGATGGACCGCATCGCCGCGCTCGGCGGCGGCATTGCGGTGCAGCACCGGATGGCGTACCAGGGCGAATACTTCGTCGAGCGTTACGGCGCGCAAGCCGCGGAGGCGACGCCGCCCGTCGCGAAGATGCTCGAGAAGGGGCTCAAGGTGTCGGCCGGCACCGACGCGACGCGGGTGGCGTCGTACAACCCGTGGGTGTCGCTCGCGTGGCTCGTGACGGGCAAGACGGTCGGCGGGATGCGGATGTACCCGCAGCGCAACCTGCTCGATCGGGAGACGGCACTGCGCATGTGGACCGAGTACGTGACGTGGTTCTCGAACGAAGTCGGCCGCAAAGGACGCATCGCGGTTGGCCAACTCGCCGACCTGATGGTCCCCGATCGCGATTTCTTCACGTGCGCGGAGGACGATATCGTCGAGACGACTGCATTGCTGACGGTGGTCGGCGGCCGGATCGTGTGGGGCGCGGGGCCGTTCGCGTCGCACGACGCGCCGATTCCGCCGGCGATGCCCGACTGGTCGCCGGTGCGCGAGTACGGCGGCTATGGCGGCTGGGGCGCGACGCAGCGCAACGGCGCGCCGCTGCAGCGCGCCGCGGCGGCTGCCGCGCAGTGCGGTTGCGCAAGCGCGTGCGGCGTGCACGGCCATGCACACGCGAACGCGTGGAGCCGCGCGTTGCCGACGTCGGACGCGAAGGGCTTCTGGGGCGCGTTCGGCTGTTCGTGCTGGGCGGTCTGACATGGCGACCCCGACCCATCACGCCGGCGCCGGCAACCCGGCGTGGGTCCGCGCGTTGCTCGCGCAGCCGTGGATCCTGCCGCTCGCGCGGCTGGCGCTGGTGTCCGCGTACCTGATCGGCGGCGTCGCGAAGGCGCTGGACTTCCATGGCGCGGTCGCGGAGCAGGCGCATTTCGGACTGCAGCCGGCCGCGCTATGGGCGGCGCTCGCGATCGCGGTCGAGATCGCCGGCTCGCTGTGCATCGTGCTGGGCCGCTTCACGTGGCTCGGCGCGGGCAGTCTCGGTATGCTGACGCTGGTCGCGATGGCGGTGGCCAACGATTTCTGGAACCGCACGGGCGCCGAGCATTTCATGGCGCTCAACAGCTTTTTCGAGCATCTCGGGCTGATCGCCGCACTCGTGCTCGCGACCCGGCTCGCCGATGCGAAGCGCGCGGACGGTGACGGCCGCGCGTGACCGATGCATCATTCGATGACACAACAAGGAAACCTGATCATGATGACCATTCGATCCGCACTGTGCGCGCTGACGATCGCGGCCGGCTGCGTCGCGGCGCCGGCGACGTTCGCGAAACCGCCGGTTCCGCCGCCGCCGGTGCCGGTGCTGGCCGTCGGGCCGCAATACGACACGACGCACGTGTGCGTGGCGCCGGAAGACTTCGACCGCTTCACCGACAGCTTCGTCGCGACGTTCGGCGGCAAGAAGTCGAAGCAGGGCGTGTTCCAGGTCACGCCCACGCCGAGCCAGACGATGTCGCAGCTCGTGCTCACGCCGGTCGGCACGGTGTCGGTGTTCGGCTTCAAGACGCCGATCCCGTATCCGTTCTGCGCGGAGCGCACCGGTTATCTCGTCACCGACATGGACGTCGCGATGAAGACGGCGCGCGCACACGGCGCGGACGTGGTCGTCGACACGTTCCCCGATCCGATCGGCCGCGACGCGATCATCCGGTGGGCCGGCGGGCTGAACATGCAACTCTATTGGCATACCGAAGCGCCGCACTACGACGCGCTGGAGACGGTGCCCGAGAACCGCGTGTACGTATCGCCGGAAAGCGTGCACAAGCTGGTGCACGATTTCGTCAAGTTCTCGAATGGCAAGGTGGTGTCCGACACCCTCAAGGCGCCGGGCATCGAGATCGGCCGGCCGAACGACACGTATCGCCGCATTCGCATCGAATCGGGCTTCGGCAAGATGACCGTGCTCGTGACCGACGGCCACCTGCCGTATCCGTACGCGCATGAAATGACGGGCTATGAAGTCGCCGATCTCGCGGCGACGCTGAAGAAGGCGCAGGCCGCGGGGGTGACCGTGCTCGTGCCGCCGTTCACGTCGGACGGCCGTGATGCTGCGCTCGTGCAGTTCCCGGGCGGCTACGTCGCCGAGATCCACGCGAGCGCCGCGCGATGAAGCACGAGGACACGATCCTTGCCGCGGTGGCCGGCTTCGTCGACACGCTGAGCTTCGTCGCGCTGTTCGGGCTGTTCACCGCGCACGTGACGGGCAACTTCGTGCTGATCGGCGCGGGCATCGCGGGCTTCGGCCAGGGCGTCGTGCTGAAGCTTAGCGTGTTTCCCGCGTTCGTCTGCGGCGTGATCGCGAGCAGCCTGATCGCGCGGTCGATGTCCGGGCGGCCCGCCTGGCAGGGCACGCGCACGCTGCATGCGGTGCAGGCCGTGCTGCTGCTCGGCTTCTGTGCGGCCGGCGTGTGGGCGACGCCCGTCACGCAGCCGGACAGCTTGCCGGCGCTCGTGGCCGGCATCGTCGGCACGTTTGCGATGGGCGTGCAGAACGCGCATCCGCGCGTGATTGCGCGCGCCGGCGGCGTGCCGAACACGGTGATGACCGGCAACGTCACGCAGGCGATTCTCGACGTCGTCGACATGCTGTCGGCCGGCACGGCCGATGCCGCGCGCGCGGCGGCGCGGGCGCGCTTCGGCAAGATGCTGCCGGCGATCGTCGCGTTCGCACTCGGCGCCGCATGCGGCGCGCTCGGGTTTCGCTTCGTCGGGTTCCTCGCGCTGCTCGCGCCGGTCGGCGCGCTCGCGACGCTTGCCCTGTGCGCGGCACGAACGGCGGGTACAACCACCCAGGAGCGCGCGTGATCGAGCGGGGAGGGAGGAGACATCACGGCCAGCACGCAGCACGGGCCGCGCGCGTGTCGATCGTCGCGGGGCTGCTGTTCGCGGGCGCCGACGCGGCATGCGCGCAAACGGCGGCGGCATCGACGCCGGCTTCCACGCCGGTGCAGGAACCGGCGCCGGCCGCGTCATCGGCCACGCCAACGACATCGGCGACGACAACCGCCGCTGCCGCATCGACCTGCACGGCCAAGCGCCCCGTGGTGCTGTTCAACCGCTGGCAGGAAGACTGGTCGGTGCTCGCGAATCCGTGCGTGCCGCGCGCGCCGCTCGACGGGCTGAAATACATGCCGCTCGGCAACGATCCGGCCTCCTATCTATCGCTTGGCGTGAACGTGCGCGAGCGTCTCGAGACCAATGACGCGCCGCTGTTCGGGATCGGCTCCGCGCAATCGGATACGTACCTGATCCAGCGCATCGAAGTGCATGCCGATGCGCATCTCGGCCAGCACTGGCAGTTCTTCGTGCGGTTGCAGGACGCCCGCGCGTTCGGCAAGAACACGGTGTCGCCGGTCGACAAGAACCCGCTCGATCTCGAGCAGGCGTTCGCGACCTACACGGGCGCACTCGGCGGTGGCACCTTCAAGTTCCGCGTCGGCCGCCAGGAGATGGCGTTCGACTTGCAGCGTTTCATCGCCACGCGCGACGGCCCGAACGTACGGCAGGCGTTCGATGCGGTCTGGGCCGTTTACGAGTACCAGAAGTGGCGCTTCATCGGCTATGCGACGCAGCCGGTGCAGAACCGCAACGCGTCCGATTTCGACGACGTGTCGAATCGCGATCTCACGTTCAGCGGCGTGCGCTTCGAGCGGCAGTCGGTCGGGCCGGGCGACCTGTCCGGCTATTGGTCGCGCTACAACCGCAACAACGCGCGGTTCCTCGACGCGAGCGGTCCCGAGCATCGCGACGTGTGGGACGTGCGCTACACGGGCACACTGGGGCGCTTCGACTGGGATCTCGAAACGATGCTGCAGACCGGCACGGTCGGCAACGCGACGATCGGGGCGTGGGCCGTCGGTTCGATCGCCGGCTACAAGCTCGATGCGCCGTGGTCGCCGCGCATCGCGCTGCAGGTCGACGCGGCGTCGGGCGACCGGCATCCGCACGACGGCCGTGTGAGCACCTTCAACCCGCTGTTTCCGAACGGCTATTACTTCACGCTGGCCGGCTATACGAGTTACGCGAACCTGATTCACGTGAAGCCGTCCGTGACGCTGAAGCCGTCGGCGAACCTGTCGCTGCTCGGTGCGCTCGGTTTCCAGTGGCGCGAGACGACCGGCGACGCCGTCTATCAGCAGCCGAACATCCCGGTGCCGGGCACCGCGGGCAAGGGCGGGTTGTGGACCGGGATGTACGTGCAGCTGCGCGCGGACTGGACGATTGCCGCGAACCTGATCGGTGCGATCGAGGCCGTGCATTTCCAGGTCGGCGATGCGATCCGCCAGGCGGGCGGGCACAACGCCGACTATGTCGGCGTCGAGCTGAAGTATGGGTGGTAGCACGCGCGCCGCGGCGCGTCCGCCGGTGAAGCGTTGCCCGATGCGTTGTGCCGGATGAATGCGCGTGTGCAGGTGCTCGCGTATTCGGACGAGATGCTGATCGTGCGCCGGCTCGCGCCGGGCGGCGCGGAACAACGCTGGGCGCCGGGGCGTGCGCTGCGCTCGGGCCACTGCGCGCTGTCCGGCGAGAAGATCGTCTGCGGCGACGCCGTGTTCAGCCCGCGCGGGCGGGCGTCATTCGAATCGAAAGCGATGATCCTGGCGGCGGCGCTCGACCGTCCGCGCGTGTCGGCGGCTCGCCCGCACGTGCAGGTGCTCGAGCGCTCGGCGCAGCTGCTGGTCGTGCGCTGGGTCGAGCCGGGGCGTGCGCATTTCGGCGAGCAGCACTGGAAACCGGGGCGCGCGCGGCAGGCCGGTGTCTGCGTGCTGTCGGGCGCGCGGATCGCGTGCGGGGACGACGTGTTCCGCCCGAGCGGACGACCGACGCCGCCAAATGCGCGCGCGATGATCCTGGCCATCGCACTCGATGGCGTCGGGCTGCAGCGCGGCGGGTGATGCGGCGCGCACGTGCTGACGTTTGCGTTTGCGCCATGACACAGGGCGGCCAGAGCCGCCCTGTGTCATGGGGTGGCCGGCATCGCGCCGGCCGGTTCATTGCAGTGCCGCCAACCCGTTACAGGTTCGGCGACAGTTGCAGCGCGTTCGTCAGGTCGCCCATCGGCTGCCCGCCGTTGGCCTTCAGCGCGTCGTCGCGCTGTTGCAGGCCCGCGAGGCGCGGCAGCGAGAAGCGGCGCGTGATGAAGCGCAGGATCGAGCCGGTGTCGTACTGCGTATGGTCGACGAAGCCCTTCTTCGCGTACGGCGACACGATCAGCGCCGGAATGCGGGTGCCGGGGCCCCAGCGGTCGGCGGTCGGCGGCGCGGCATGATCCCAGAAGCCGCCGTTTTCGTCGTACGTGACGACCACGACCATGTTCTTCCACTGCGGGCTCGCCTGCAGGTGCGCGATCACGTCGGCGATGTGCTGGTCGCCGGAGGTGACGTCGGTGTAGCCCGGGTGCTCGTTCAGGTTGCCCTGCGGCTTGTAGAACGCGACCTGCGGCAGCGTGCCCGCGTCGATCGCCTTGATGAACTCGGCGCCGTTCGCGCCGCCGTCGAGCAGGTGCTGCGCGCGGCTCGCGGTGCCCGGCGCCTGGTTCGCGAAGTAGTTGAACGGCTGGTGGTGCGGCTGGAAGTTCGGCGTCGACAGATCGGCACCGTAGATCACGTTCGACGTGCCGTTCTGGCTCGCCTGCAGCGCCTGGCCCCACGCGCCGCCGTACCATGCCCACGACACGCCCGCATTGGTCATCAGGTCGCCGATGTTGGTCGCCGTCTGCGGCGGCATCGTCGACGGATTGGCCGGGTCGGCGAGCAGCGGATCGCCGCCCGTGGCCGCCTTGTTGCCGCTCGGCTGGTATGCCGGCTGCATCGTGTTGACGCCGTAGAAGTCCGGCGTCAGCGCGCCGTCGTTGACGAACTTCGGCGGCCCGCTCAGCGCGGAGGCCGGCGAGTTCGTGGCGACCTTCAGCGACTTGCCGTCGGCGTTCAGGACTGCGATCTTGCCGGCCGCCGGGCTCTTGTCCGCGTTCGCATAGAACGGCGCGCACGCGCAGATCAGGTACTGGTGGTTCAGGAACGAACCGCCGAACGCGCCCATGAAGAAGTTGTCGGCCAGCACGTACTGCTGCGCGACCTTCCACAGCGGCAGCTTCGACGGATCGGCCGTGTAGTGGCCCATCGTCAGGCCGCCCGCATCGGTCCACGCGGCATACATGTCGTTCTTGCCGCCGTTGATCTGCATCTGGTCCTGGTAGAAGCGGTGCACGATGTCGCGCGTCGCGATGCTCATCGACTGGTTGAAGCCTTTCGGATCGTCGATCGCGAACGGCGTGTTCGGCAGGTTCGCCGTCATCGCCTCGGTCACCGCCGGCGTGATGCCGGTCGCGGTCAGGCCGCCCCAGATCTTCGGCAGCGTCGCCATCGTCGAGCCGTCGCGATCCTTCTGCACCGAGTTCGCGGCCGTCGCGTTCTGCAGGCCGTTCGCGCCGGGGAAGTTGCCATACAGGTTGTCGAAGCTGCGGTTTTCCGCGTAGATCACGACAACGTTCTTGACGGCCGACAGGCCTTGCTGCGTGACGTCGTCGCCGCCGCAGGCGGTCAGGCTGAGCGCGGCCGCGAGGGCGATCGGCGTATAGCGAATCCAGGCGTGCTTCTTCATGCGATGTTCTCTCTCATTCGTCGTTGGTCGCGTGTGGGAACCGGGTGGCGGGAGGGCCGGCGCACGAACCTCGCGGTACCGCCCGGCTGCGCGCATTATCTGGAACCGATTTGACAGCCGGGTGTAGGGACGCTTTCAATTGACTGTCGGTTGAACGTCATGCAACGGTCACGGAACTGACATAAGCTCCGGCCGATTGTCCACCGCTACCAGAACAATGACGATGCACACCCTTCTGAAAACCTTCGCGTCCGCGCGATCGCTGATCCCGGCCGCGGCGACGCTCGCGGTGGTCGGCGCGCTCGCGGCGCTCGCCGGTTGCGACGCGCAGCCCGGCACGACTGCATCGGCCGCGTCCGTCGTACCCGCGGCTCAGGCCGCGCCGGCCGCCCCGGCGGTCGCGCCGGCCGGCCAGCCGCAGACCCGCGCGCAGGTGTTCGAGGGCGTCAAGCAGATGACGGCGCTCGGCAAGCAGCTGTTCTTCGATCCGTCGCTGTCGGGCTCCGGCAAGCTCGCATGCGCGTCGTGCCATAGCGCCGAGCATGCGTTCGGGCCGCCGAACGCGCTGTCGGTACAGCTCGGCGGCGACGACATGCACCGCACGGGCTTTCGCGCGGTGCCGTCGCTGAAGTACCTGCGCGGCATCCCGCCGTTCAGCGAGCACTTCCACGATTCGCCGGACGAAGGGGACGAAAGCATCGACGCGGGTCCGACCGGCGGCCTGACCTGGGATGGTCGCGTCGACACGCGCGACGCGCAGGCGCGCATTCCGCTCACGTCGCCGTTCGAGATGAGCAGCTCGCCCGCGCGGGTCGCGAAGGCGGTTCGCGCCGCACCGTATGCCGATGCGTTCCGCAAGGCGTTCGGCGACCAGGTGCTCGGCGACGACCAGGCGACGTTCAATGCGGTGCTGCGCGCGCTCGACGCGTTCCAGCAACAGCCGGCGCTGTTCGACCCGTACACGAGCAAGTACGACGCGTACCTTGCTGGCCACGCGCAGCTCACGCCCGCGGAGTTGCGCGGGCTGCAGCTGTTCAACGACGAGAAGAAGGGCAACTGCGCGAGCTGCCACATCAGCCAGCGCACGCTCGAAGGCGGCCCGCCGCAGTTCAGCGATTTCGGGCTGATCGCGGTCGCGGTGCCGCGCAACCGCGCGCTGCCCGTCAATCGCGACCCGCGCTTCCACGATCTCGGCGCCTGCGGCCCCGAGCGCACCGACCTGAAGGGGCGCGACGAATTCTGCGGGTTGTTCCGCACGCCGTCGCTGCGCAACGTCGCGCTGCGCAAGACGTTCTTCCACAACGGCGTGTATCACTCGCTCGAGGATGTGATGAGCTTCTACGTCGAGCGCGACATCCATCCGGAGAAGTTCTATCCGGTCGTGCACGGCAAGGTGCAGATCTACGACGATTTGCCGAAGCGCTACTGGCCGAACATCAACCGCGAGCCGCCGTTCGACCGCAAGCGCGGCGACCAGCCGGCGCTGAACGCGGCCGAGATCAAGGACGTGATCGCGTTCCTGGGTACGCTGACTGACGGATATCAGCAAACGGCCGCGCCGGCCGGCCACTAGAAGGCGGCGCCGACGGCACGCATGCTATCCTCGCTCGCTGACAGGCGCAGTGTGCGGGCCGGATGGCCGGCCCCCGGTTCGCCGGCATGCACCGCGCCGTTCGATCGAACATCCAAGGAGAAAAAACATGTCGATGCGTGCATCCCTTTCCGTCGTCACGCGTGTGCTGGCCGGCGCCGCGTGCGCAGCCGCGATGCTGCCCGCCCATGCACAGAACAACCTGAACTTCCTGAACGACACGCCGATCAGCTATTTCAACAAGACCGACCGCGCGTCGCTCTCGAAGGCGGTCGTGCAGGTGCGCGACGAAGGCAAGGACGGCGAAACCACGACGTGGCAGAGCAGCGGCCGCGGCACGCAGATCGACGCGAAGCTCACGCCGAGCACGACCGAGACGGACGGCAAGACCTGCCGCGAAATCGCCACCGAGATCACCGCGAAGGGCCAGACGATGACGCTCAAGCCCGTCTACTGCAAGACGGCCGCGGGCAAGTGGCAACTGCAGAAGCGCTGAGCACGCACGTGATGAAGCGGGGCGGCGCGCCGCGCACGGTGTCGTGCGGCGTCGTGATCCTCGATGGAGCCGGCCGCGTGTTCCTCGCGCACGCGACGGATACCACGCACTGGGATATCCCGAAGGGGCAGGGCGAGCCGGGCGAGACGCCGGCCGACGCGGCGCTGCGTGAACTGCTCGAGGAAACCGGCATCGCGTTCGGCGCCGATCGGCTGCTCGACCTCGGCCGCTTCGCTTACCGGCACGACAAGGATCTGCACCTGTTCGCGGTGCGCGTGGCCGACGACGAAGTCGATCTCGCGCACTGTACGTGCACGTCGCTGTTTCCAAGCCGTCGCGACGGCTCGATGATTCCAGAGATGGATGCGTATCGCTGGACCACACCCGGCGACATCGACGCGTATGCGAGCCGCAGCCTCGCACGGTTGTTTCGCACGAAGCTGTCGCTGGTGGATTTGCATCGGCGGTTGATGGGTCCGTGACCTCAGCATGCATAAAAAAAACCGGCGAAAGCCGGTTTTTTCGTTCATCCAATTCGTCGTCAGTGGGTCACGTAGTCCATCGGTCCGTGTCGCGATGCTGGTCGAGCCCGATCGCTTCGAATTCGTCGCGCGCCTCGCCTTTGGCGACGCCGAGATAGCGAAGCGCTTCGTTGATCGCATGGTCCGACACGACGAGCGGGCTGGCCGCACGGCCATCCGAAAAGAGCGCATGTGCCTGGCAGCCGCTGCCGCCAAAGAATTCGGCTTCGATATAGGCGAGCGCAAATTGCGCACTCCATTGTTGGCACAGCGATAGAAGTGCGGGCGGGAGCACCGTACCGTCGCCGTCGGTAAACGGACAGAACGGGATGTCGTGAGCCTTCCGGAATGCAGTGTGGAGCGGGATCATGTCGATGTCACCGCGCAGGCGAACGACGTGCAGCCCTTGCGGCAATGGCGCGGACGAAAACGCGCCGGATCTGGCGACAATGGCCTGAAGCGAATATGCCACGGTAACGGTTCCTGACATGGAGTCCGGGGAAGGCTGCCCCGACGATCGGTCAATCGGGCTACGCATCGGTGCAGCCGTTGACCGCGAATGACGATCTGACCGGGCGCGTGCGTTCGGCACTGCGCCCGACCAACCGTCAGGCCGGCTTGCCCCAGCTGTCGCGCAGCCCGACGATCCGGTTGAACACCGGCTTGCCCGGCTTCGAATCGACACGGTCTGCAACAAAGTAGCCGTGGCGCTCGAACTGCAGGCGCGTTTCCGGCGCGACGTCGTCGTTGCCCGGTTCGATGTATGCCTGCACGATCTTCTTCGAGTCAGGATTCAGCGTCTCGAGGAAGTTCGCGCCGCCCGCGTCCGGATGCGGTTCCTTGAACAGGCGGTCGTAGATCCGCACTTCGGCCGGCTGCGCATGCTTCGCGCTGACCCAGTGGATGTTGCCCTTGACCTTGTACGTGTTCGCGCCTTCGGTGCCCGACTTGCTGTCCGGGAAGTAGTTGCAGTGCACGGCCGTCACGTTGCCGTCGGCGTCCTTGTCGAAGCCCGTGCACTCGATCACGTAGCCGTAGCGCAGGCGCACCTTGTTGCCCGGGAACAGGCGGAAATAGCCCTTCGGCGGGTTCTCGACGAAGTCCTCGCGCTCGATCCACAGCTCGCGCGAGATCGGGAACGTGCGCACGCCGCGATCCGGGTGGTGCGGATGCACGGGCGCCGTGCAGGCTTCCTCGAGGTCTTCCGGATAGTTGTCGATCACGAGCTTCAGCGGATCGAGCACGGCGACGGTACGTGCCGCCTTGTCGTCGAGGTCGTCGCGCAGCGCGCCTTCGAAGATGCTCATGTCGATCCACGAGTCGATCTTCGTCACGCCGATCCGCTCGCAGAACAGGTGGATGCTCTCCGGCGTGAAGCCGCGGCGGCGCACGCCGACGATCGTCGGCATCCGCGGGTCGTCCCAGCCGTCGACGTGGCCTTCGGTCACGAGCTGCAGCAGCTTGCGCTTGCTGGTGATCGCGTACGTGAGGTTCAGTCGCGAGAATTCGATCTGTTGCGGCAGCGGGCGCGTGAACATGCCGGCTTCCGCGAGTTCGTTCAGCACCCAGTCGTACAGCGGGCGGTGATCCTCGAATTCGAGCGTGCACAGCGAATGCGTGATGCCTTCGAGCGCATCCGAGATGCAGTGCGTGTAGTCGTACATCGGATACACGCACCATGCGTCGCCGGTGCGGTAGTGGTGCGCATAGCGGATCCGGTAGATCACCGGGTCGCGCATGTTCATGTTCGGCGAAGCCATGTCGATCTTCGCGCGCAGCACGTGCTCGCCTTCCTTGAACTCGCCTGCCTTCATGCGGCGGAACAGGTCGAGGTTTTCTTCCGGCGTGCGATCGCGGAACGGCGACGGCTTGCCGCCTTCCGTCAGCGAGCCGCGGTTCGCGCGCATTTCATCGGCGCTCTGGCTGTCGACATACGCCTTGCCGCGCTGGATCAGCAGCTCGGCGAACTCGTACAGCTTGTCGTAGTAGTCGCTAGCGAAGTACTGGTGATCGACCGCGTCCTTGCGCCAGTCGAAACCGAGCCAGCGCACCGCGTCGACGATCGAATCGACGTACTCGACGCTTTCCTTTTCCGGGTTCGTATCGTCGAAGCGCAGGTGGCACACGCCACCGTAGTCGCGCGCGACGCTGAAGTTCAGGCAGATGCTCTTGGCATGGCCGATGTGCAGATAGCCGTTCGGCTCGGGCGGAAAGCGCGTCTCGACGCGGCCGCCCCATTTGCCGGTGCGGTTGTCGTCGTCGATGATGTTGCGGATGAAATTGGAAGCCGCGGGGGCGTCGTTGCGTTCGGTGCTCATGCGGATGGCGTCAGGGTTGTGTCGGCGCGTCGCGCCGGTTTAATCCTGTAATTCTACCTGACCGGGGTCCGTCCCGCGCGGCTTGCGGCATGGCGGGGGCGGGTTTCGACCGATTATCTCGATATTGTGTCGGCTGTAACACGACGTAAATCGGATTGCCCGGGCCGTTTGGCGTTGCCTATGATGCCTTCACCAAATCAATGCCGCCGTTCGGGATGCCGTGCGGCGGGAGGACAAAAAAATCATGATGAAGAAGACCACGTTTATCGTTCGTACCGCCGTGATCGTCGCGGCCCTGTCGCAACTCGGCGCATGCGCCATGACGCATACGCAGCGCAATGCCGGTATCGGCGCAGCCGCGGGCGGCGCGCTCGGCTACCTGGTCACGGGCGGCCCGCTCGGCACGGTCGCCGGCGCAGCGGCAGGCGGTATCGTCGGCGCGAACGTGCGCTGACCGATGACATGACGCGAGCCGCCTGCCAGGCGGCTCGCCGTCCGGGCGAGACGCTGCGCTCGACGCGTCCCGACCCCACGCACATCCTTCCGGTATCAGACAGGCAGCATCAGGGAGGAACGGGTGTGCGACACTGCGTCGACGCACCATAACGATTTCGCCCGTCGACGCACTTTCCATGAGCCGATTTCCCGTTCTCGTCCTGCCGGGCTACGCCAATTCGGGCCCGCTCCACTGGCAGAGCCGCTGGGAGCGTGCCGATGCACGTTTCTCGCGCGTCGCGATGCCCGACTGGGACCGGGCGTTCCGCAACGGCTGGTGTCTCGCGCTCGATCGCGCCGTTGAAGCCGCGCGCGGGCCGGTGCTGATTGCCGGCCACAGCCTCGGTACGCTGACCACCGCGTGGTGGGCGACGCGCTATGCGCGCCCGGCCGCGCTCGCGAAAGTGCGCGGCGCGCTGCTCGTCGCGCTGCCCGATCCCGACGATCCCGCGTTTCCGACCGACGCGCACGGCTTCGGGCCCGTGCCATACGAACGGCTGCCGTTTCCGACCTGCGTCGTCGCCAGCAGCGACGATCCGTATGGCTCGCTCGCGTTCGCCCGTACTTGCGCGAACGCGTGGGGCAGCGCATTCCACGATATCGGCCCGCGCGGCCACATCAATGCGGACAGCGGGCTGGGCGACTGGCCCGATGCGCGCGGCTGGCTCGACGCGCTCGCCCGTCGCGATTGACCGTTGGATTGACAGCTCGATTGACCGCGCGAGGCAGGGCGGCGGTTGAGGCCGCTGCCACGCCGGCCATCCGCACCCGTACCATCCGCCGCGTTCAGATCGCCTGTTTCGCCCGCAGCGAGGCGATCTTCGCGTCGTCGTAGCCGAGCATGTCGCGCAGCACGTCGTCGGTCTGCGCACCGAGCAGCGGCGGGGCCGTGCGTGCTTCCGGCGGCGTCGCGCTCATCCGGATCGGGTTGCGCACGAGCTTCGCGTCCGCGCCGCACGGGTGCGGCAGCGACACCTGCATCCCGCGCGCGACGACCTGCTCGTTGTCGAACACCTCGCCGAGATCGTTGATCGGGCCGCACGGCACGCCGGCGGCTTCGAGCGCACCGATCCAGTCGGCCTTGTCGCGCGCCTTCACCATCTCCGCGAGGATCGGCACCAGCGTGTCGCGGTGGCGCACGCGCGACGGGTTCGTCGCGAAACGCTCGTCGTCCGCCAGCTCAGGCCGGCCGCCGGCCTCGACGAACTTGCGGAACTGCCCGTCGTTGCCGACCGCGACGATGATCCAGCCGTCGCGCGTCTGGAACGTCTGGTACGGCACGATGTTCGGATGCGCGTTGCCCCAGCGCACCGGCGGCTTGCCGCTCGCGAGGAAGTTGGTGTTCATGTTCGCGAGCAGCGCGACCTGCACGTCGAGCAGCGCCATGTCGATGTACTGGCCTTCGCCGGTCCGGTCGCGGTGCGCGAGCGCGGCGAGCACCGCGATCGTCGAATAGAGGCCGGTTGCGAGGTCGGCGATCGCGACGCCGGCCTTCTGCGGGCCGCCGCCCGGCTCGCCGTCGCGCTCGCCGGTGATGCTCATGAAGCCGCCGATCCCCTGGATGATGAAGTCGTAGCCCGCGCGGTGCGCGTACGGGCCGGTCTGGCCGAAGCCGGTGACCGAGCAGTAGACGAGGTCGGGCTTCACCGCGCGCAGCGAGTCGTAGTCGAGCCCGTATTTCTTCAACTGGCCGACCTTGTAGTTCTCGAGCACGACGTCGCTCTGCGCGGCGAGCTCGCGCACGATCTGCTGGCCCTCGGGTGTCGCGATGTCGATCGTCACCGAGCGCTTGTTGCGGTTCGCCGCGAGGTAGTACGCGGCCTCGGCGGTATCCGCGCCGTCCGGGTCCTTCAGGTACGGCGGCCCCCAGTGGCGCGTGTCGTCGCCGGCGCCCGGGCGCTCGACCTTGATCACGTCCGCGCCGAAATCGGCAAGCGTCTGCGCGCACCACGGGCCCGCGAGCACGCGGGTGAGGTCCAGCACGCGGATATGGCTCAGGGCACCCATCGTCGAATCGTCTCCTTTCATGGCTCGCCTTGTCGGGCAGGGCCGGTTGGCATGCCGAGCATCTTACGGCGAATCGGCTGTGCGAGTGGCCCACCCGGGCCGGCGGGAGGGCCGAGCCGCTTTCCGCCGCTTTGCCCGGAAGCCGGCCCCGATCCCGTATAATCGATCGTTTCCGAATCCATGCCGCCGCGCGCCCCGACGAGGGCGCCGGCGTTTGAAGCCGTCTTTGCCAGACTGTCCCCGCACGCCATGAAAGCTGCCGAAATCCGCGAGAAATTCCTCAAATTCTTCGAATCGAAGGGCCACACGATCGTCCGCTCGTCGAGCCTCGTGCCCGGTAACGACCCCACGCTGATGTTCACGAACTCGGGCATGGTCCAGTTCAAGGACGTGTTCCTCGGCACGGACCCACGTCCGTACTCGCGCGCCACGACGGCGCAGCGCAGCGTGCGCGCGGGCGGCAAGCACAACGACCTCGAGAACGTCGGCTACACGGCGCGCCATCACACGTTCTTCGAGATGCTCGGCAACTTCTCGTTCGGCGACTACTTCAAGCACGACGCGATCAAGTTCGCGTGGGAGCTGCTGACCACGGTCTACCAGCTGCCGAAGGAGAAGCTGTGGGTCACGGTCTACCAGGAAGACGACGAGGCGTACGACATCTGGGCGAAGGAAGTCGGCGTGCCGACCGAGCGCATCATCCGCATCGGCGACAACAAGGGCGCGCGCTACGCGTCGGACAACTTCTGGACGATGGGCGACACCGGCCCGTGCGGCCCGTGTACCGAAATCTTCTACGACCACGGTCCGGACGTGTGGGGCGGCCCGCCGGGATCGCCTGAGGAAGACGGCGACCGCTACATCGAGATCTGGAACCTCGTGTTCATGCAGTTCAACCGCGACGCGCAGGGCAACATGACGCGCCTGCCGAAGCAGTCGGTCGACACCGGCATGGGCCTCGAGCGTCTCGCCGCGGTGCTGCAGCACGTGCACAGCAACTACGAGATCGACCTGTTCCAGAACCTGATCAAGGCCGCCGCGCGCGTGACCGAAATCAGCGACCTCACGAACAACTCGCTGAAGGTGATCGCCGATCACATCCGCGCGTGCTCGTTCCTGATCGTCGACGGCGTGATTCCCGGCAACGAAGGCCGCGGCTACGTGCTGCGCCGGATCGTGCGCCGCGCGATCCGCCACGGCTACAAGCTCGGCCGCAAGGGCTCGTTCTTCCACAAGCTGGTGGCCGACCTCGTCGCCGAGATGGGCACGGCCTACCCGGAGCTGAAGGAAGCCGAACAGCGCGTGACCGACGTGCTGCGCCAGGAAGAAGAGCGCTTCTTCGAGACGATCGAGCACGGCATGTCGATCCTCGAAGCGGCGCTGGCCGACGTCGAGGCGAAGGGCGGCAAGGTGCTCGACGGCGAGCTCGCGTTCAAGCTGCACGACACGTACGGCTTCCCGCTCGACCTCACGGCCGACGTGTGCCGCGAGCGCGGGATGACGGTCGACGAGCCGGCATTCGACGACGCGATGGCGCGCCAGCGCGAGCAGGCGCGTGCGGCCGGCAAGTTCAAGGCCGCGCAGGGCCTCGAATACACGGGCGCGAAGACCACCTTCCACGGCTATGAAGAAATCGCGTTCGACGACGCGAAGGTCGTCGCGCTGTACGTCGATGGTTCGTCGGTCAACGAAGTCAAGACCGGCCAGGACGCGGTCGTCGTGCTCGACCACACGCCGTTCTACGCGGAATCGGGCGGCCAGGTCGGCGACCAGGGCGTGCTCGCGAACGCCGCGACGCGCTTCGCGGTGGCCGATACGCTGAAGGTGCAGGCCGACGTGATCGGCCACCACGGCACGCTGGAGCAGGGCACGCTGAAAGTGGGCGACGTGCTGCGCGCGGAAATCGACGCGCATCGCCGCGCCCGCACGCAGCGCAACCATTCGGCCACCCACCTGATGCACAAGGCGCTGCGCGAAGTGCTCGGCGCGCACGTGCAGCAGAAGGGCTCGCTGGTCGACGCGGAAAAGACCCGCTTCGACTTCGCGCACAACGCACCGATGACCGACGACGAAATCCGTCGCGTCGAGCAGATCGTCAACAACGAGATCCTCGCGAACGCGCCGGGCATCGTGCGTGTGATGCCATACGACGAAGCGGTGAAGGGCGGCGCGATGGCCCTCTTCGGCGAGAAGTACGGCGATGAAGTGCGCGTGCTCGACCTCGGCTTCTCGCGCGAACTGTGCGGCGGCACGCACGTGCACCGCACCGGCGACATCGGCTTCTTCAAGATCGTCGTCGAAGGCGGCGTCGCGGCCGGCATTCGCCGCGTCGAGGCGATCACCGGCGACAACGCGGTGCGCTACGTGCAGGAGCTCGACGCCCGCGTGAACGAAGCCGCGGCCGCGCTGAAGGCGCAGCCGTCGGAGCTCACGCAGCGTATCGCGCAGGTGCAGGACCAGGTGAAGTCGCTCGAGAAGGAGCTGGGTGCGCTGAAGTCGAAGCTCGCGTCGAGCCAGGGCGACGAGCTCGCGCAGCAGGCGGTCGAAATCGGCGGCGTGTTCGTGCTGGCCGCGACGCTCGACGGCGCCGACGCGAAGACGCTGCGCGAAACGGTCGACAAGCTGAAGGACAAGCTGAAGAGCGCGGCGATCGTGCTGGCGGCCGTCGAAGGCGGCAAGGTCAGCCTGATCGCGGGTGTCACGCCCGACGCGAGCAAGAAGGTCAAGGCCGGCGAGCTCGTGAACTTCGTCGCGCAGCAGGTCGGCGGCAAGGGTGGCGGCCGTCCGGACATGGCGCAGGCAGGCGGCACCGAGCCGGCGAACCTGCCGGGCGCGCTGGCTGGCGTGAAGGGCTGGGTCGAAGAGCGGCTCTGATCGTTGCATGACCGATGCGATGCCGTCGCAGTGACGGCATCGCGTGAAATGAAAAACGACCCGATCGGCAGGTGCCGGTCGGGTCGTTTCGTTTGTGCGGTCCGTGCGCGTCGATCGCTACGGTGGCGCGCGAACCCGGGTCAGGCCGGCACGGTCGCGGCCGGCTTCGCCGCGTCGCCAGGCTGCCGCGTGGCGTCGGTGAGCGCATCGCGCAGGGCGGCGAGCGCCGCCGACGCATAACCGCGCCGCCACCCGAGCAGCGTGTCGATGCCTTCGAGTTCGGGAATCGCGTGCGCGGCGATGTTGCCGGTCTCGGGCTGCAGATCGAGTACCGAGCGCGGCGCGACCGCGATGCCCGCGCCGGCCGCGACGCACGCGACGATCGCGTGATACGAGCCGAGTTCGAGCACGCGCTCCGGCTTCACGCCGTGCGCCGCGTACCACCGTTCGACGTACTGCCGATACGCGCAGCCGCGCTCGAACGCGATCAGTGTCGGCAGGATCACGTCGCGGGGTGTGCGCACCGGCGGATGGCCGCGCGGCGTGAGCAGCACGAGATCCTCGCGGAAGATCGGCACCGTGTCGAACGTGTCGGGCAGCGTGTCCGGTTCGGGCGGGCGGGCGAACAGGGCGGCGTCGATCTCGAAGTCGCGCACGCGATCGATCAGGCAGCCCGTCGTGCCCGTCAGCAGTTCGAGCGACACGTCGGGCCACGCATGGTGATAGCGCGCGAGTAGGGTCGGCAGCCGGCTCGCGGCCGTGCTTTCCATCGTGCCGAGCCGCAGCCGCCCGCGCGGCGTGTCCTCGCGCACCGCGTCGCGCGCCTCGTCGGCGAGCGCGAGCAGGCGCTCCGCATACGGCAGCAGCGTATGCCCGGCCGGCGTCAGCACGAGCCGGCGGCCGTCGCGCACGAACAGCGCCGCGCCGAGTTCTTCCTCCAGCTGCTTGATGCGCGTCGTGACGTTCGACTGCACGCGATTGAGCTTGGCCGCCGCGCGCGTCACGCCGTTCTCGCGCACCACGGCCCGGAAAATCGCCAGCGCCGCCAGGTCCATGATTCTCTCCGAGCGATGATTGGATTCTTAATTATTCATTTTTCGAGAACATTTGGTCAAGCTAGGATGGCAGCATTCCGATTTCCGATCCGGCCGGCGCGTCGAACGCCGGCCCTTGCCGCCATGTCCCGCTCCGATGCCCCGACCGCCGCCGCCGGCGCGCCTTCCGTCGATGATGCCGACCGCCGCGCACGCGCGGCCGCGCTGGCCTGCATGGTCGGCCTCGCGGTCGTGCTCGGCGTCGGCCGCTTTGCGTTCACGCCCTTGTTGCCGCTGATGCTCGCGGACGGCTCGATCGGCCTGAAGGCCGGCGGCTGGCTCGCGTCGGCGAACTACGCGGGCTACTTCGTCGGCGCGGTCAGTTGCGCGGCGCTGCGGGTGGCGCCCGCACGCATGGTGCGCGTCGGGCTCGTGGCTACCGTGCTGCTCACCGCCGCGATGGGTGTCGGCCACCTGCTGCCGGTGTGGCTCGCGGTGCGCTTCGTCGCGGGCGTCGTCAGTGCATGGACGTTCGTGTTCGTGTCGCAATGGGGGCTGCGGCGGCTCGCCGAACTGCATGCGCCCGAGTGGAGCGGGGTGATCTACGCGGGGCCCGGCGTCGGCATCGTGGTGACCGGGCTGATCGGCAGCGCGCTGGCCGGCCAGCGCGCGGCGTCGGGCTGGCTCGGGTTCGCGGCGTTGTCGGCCGTGCTGTCGGTCGTGATCTGGCGCACGTTTGCCGCTGCCCCGGCGCAAGCCGTGCCGTCGGGCGGTGCCGCGACGCAGGCGGCCGCCGCCACCGCGTCGAACCACGCGCACAAGCGCCGCCATCGCGCGGACGCCGCATGGCTCGTCGTGCTGTACGGCATGCCGGGCTTCGGCTACATCATCACCGCGACGTTCCTGCCGGTGATCGCGCGCGCCGCGCTGCCGGCCGGTTCGCCGTGGCCCGACCTGTTCTGGCCGATGTTCGGCGCGGCGCTGATCGTCGGTGCGATCACCGCCGCGCGGCTGCCCGGGCACTGGGACAACCGGCTGCTGCTGGCGGCCGGCTGCGCGACGCAGGCGCTCGGCATTGCCGCCGGGATCGTGTGGCCGAACGCGGCCGGCTTCTCGGTCGGCAGCGCGCTGCTCGGCCTGCCGTTCACCGCGATCACGCTGTTCGCGATGCGCGAGGCGCGGCGGTTGCACGGCGAGCGGGCCGCCGGGCTGATGGGCTACGCGACCGCGTCGTACGGGGTCGGGCAGATTCTCGGCCCGCTCGTCGCGGCACCGCTGGCCGCGCGCTTCGGGTCGTTTTCCCCCGCGCTGTGGGTCGCGGTGGCCGCGCTGCTGCTGGGCGCCGCCGGCTTCGCGGCGACCGCCGCGCGAGGGCGGCGGCAACCCTGATGTCGGCGGGGCCGGATCGTCTGCGGCACGGGCAAACTCGCTAGAATGAAGCCTTTCCCGCGCCGAGCGGGTGCGCGGGCAGCCGGCTGGCGGCCGTCCGGCGCCTGCCAGATTCCCATCGATGACCACCGCCGATTACCGCTTTTGCCCGCGCTGCGCGAGCCCGCTCACCGAGCGCGCCGATCCCGACCATGAAGGCGGCCGCATCCGCCAGGCATGCCCCGACGACACCTGCGGCTATGTGCACTGGAACAACCCGCTGCCGGTCGTCGCGGCGATCGTCGAGCTCGACGGCAAGATCCTGCTCGCGCGCAACGCGGCCTGGCCCGAAGGCATGTTCGCGCTGATCACCGGCTTCCTCGAGAACGGCGAGACGCCCGAGGACGGCATCGCGCGCGAGGTGTTCGAGGAAACGGCGCTGAAGGCCGAGCACGTGTCACTCGTCGGCGTCTACGAATTCATCCGCAAGAACGAGCTGATCATCGCGTACCACGTGCGTGCATCGGGCACGGTCGCGCTGTCGCCGGAACTGCTCGAATACAAGCTCGTCGATCCGCCGCTGCTGCGCCCGTGGCGCGCCGGCACGGGCGTCGCGCTCGCCGACTGGATGCGGGCGCGCGGCCTCGATTTCGAGTTCGTCGACCGGCCGGGGCAGTGACGGGCCGGCCCGTCAGCAGCGTTGCATCCGCCGTGCCGCGAGCGATCGCGGCGCGGCGTTCCGCTTCTTGCCGGTGCGCCGTGTCCCGCGGCCGCCGCGCGTCGTCCACCTCGCTTCCCTCGTCCTGACCGCCATCGCCATGTCCGACAAGCCGCAACCGCGTCCGCGCGACGCCTATCGCCACTTCCTGCCGATCACGACCCGCTGGATGGACAACGACGTCTACGGGCACGTGAACAACGTCGTCTACTACAGCTACTTCGACACGGTCGTGAACGAATACCTGATCCGCGCCGGCGTGCTCGACGTCGAGCACGGGCAGACGATCGGCCTCGTGGTCGAGACGCAGTGCAACTACTTCGCGCCGCTCGTGTTTCCGCAGTCGGTCGACGCCGGGTTGCGGGTCGTGAAGCTCGGCACGTCGAGCGTGCGCTACGAGGTCGGGCTGTTCGCGCAGGGCGAAGCCACGCCCGCCGCGCAGGGGCATTTCGTGCACGTGTACGTCGATCGCGGCACGCGCCGGCCGGTGCCGCTGCCCGATGCGCTGCGCGCCGCGCTCGAGCCGCTCGCGGCCTGACTGCGCGGTGCACGCGTTCGCGCTCCAGGCCTTCAACGGCCTCAGCTACGGCATGCTGCTGTTCATGCTGTCGGCCGGCCTCACGCTGATCTTCAGCGTGCAGGGCGTGCTCAATTTCGCGCATGCGAGCTTCTACATGCTCGGCGCCTACGTCGGCTACAGCATCGCGGCCGGCGCGGGCTTCTGGCCCGCGCTGGTGCTCGCGCCGCTCGCGGTCGGGCTGCTCGGCGCCGGCTGCGAACGCATGCTGCTGCGCCGCGTGCAGGCGCGCGGCCATACGAGCGAACTGCTGCTGACCTTCGGCCTCGCGTACCTGATCGGCGAGGGCGCGAAACTCGTGTGGGGCCTCGCGCCGCTGCCGGCGCCCGTGCCGGCGCTGTTCGACGGCGCGCCCGTGACCGTATTCGGCCTCGCGCTGCCGCGCTACCGGCTGTTCATGATGGGGATGTCCACGGCGATGCTGGTCGCGCTCGGCGCACTGCTGCGCGCGTCGCGCATCGGGCTCGTCGTGCGCGCGGCGCTCACGCACCGCGCGGCCGTCGAGGCGCTCGGCTATGACGTGCCGCGCGTGATGACGGCGCTGTTCGGCGCGGGCACCGCGCTCGCGGCGCTGGCCGGCGTGATCGGCGCGCCGCTCGCGGTGATCGAACCCGCGCTGGCCGAGACCGTCGGGTCGGTCGTGTTCGCGATCGTCGTGATCGGCGGGCTCGGCTCGCTCGGCGGCGCGTTCGCGGCGTCGCTCGCGGTCGGCTTCGCGCAGACCTTCGCGGCCGCGAGCGACACGTCGCTGCGCGACCTGACGGAATGGGCCGGCATCGTGCTGCCCGACAGCGTGGCCGCGGTGTCGATCGCACAGCTGGCGCCGCTGGTGCCGTACCTGCTGCTCGTCGTGGTGCTGGTCGCGCGGCCGCGCGGGCTGTTCGGCGAGCGTGCCGATGCGTAGCCGCATGCTCGCCGGCGTCGCGCGCTGGTCCCTGTTCTCGGCATGCGTCGTGCTGCCCGCGTGGCTGTGGCCGCATGGCGTGGTGCTCGGCTATCTCGCGCAGACGGCCGCGCTCGTCGTGCTCGCACTGTCGTACAACCTGCAGCTCGGCACGACCGGGCTGCTGTCGTTCGGGCACGCGGCGTTCGCGGGCCTCGGCGCGTTCGCGGCCGCGCACTGGTTCAACCACTTTGGCGGCCCGCTGCCGCTGTTGCCGCTCGTCGGCGGCGTGGCCGGTGCCGCTTTCGGCTTCGTCGCCGGGCTGCTCGCGACGCGCCGCTCGGGCACCGCGTTCGCGATGATCACGCTCGGGCTCGGCGAATGCGTCGCGGCCGCCGCGTGGAGCGTGCCGGCCTGGTTCGGCGGAATCGGCGGCGTGCCGATCGACCGCGCGAGCGGCACGCCGTGGGGCGGCTGGCATTTCGGCGCACCCGTCCAGGCTTATGCGGTGATCGCCGCGTGGTGCCTCGCGTCGGCGTGGGCGATGCATGCGCTGACGCGCACGCCGCTCGCGCGGCTCGCGAATGCGGTGCGCGACAACCCGGTGCGCGTCGCCGCGCTCGGGTCCGATCCGCGCCGCGTGCGGCTCGCGATGGTCACCTGCGCGTCGTTCTTCGCCGGCGTCGCCGGCACGCTGACGCTGATCGACGTCGAGATCGCGACGCCCGACAGCGTATCGATGGCGCGCTCGGCGACCGTGCTGATCGCCGCGGTGATCGGCGGCACCGGCGCGTTCTTCGGGCCGGCGGCCGGTGCGGCCGTGCTCACGGTGCTGAGCATCGTCGTCGCGGGCGTGTCGCGCGCGTGGGCGCTGTATCTCGGCGTGCTGTTCGTCGTGATCGTCGTGGCCGCGCCGCGCGGGATCGCCGGGATCGTGCAGGCGCTCGCGCATGCGTTGCGGCGCGGTGCGCCGGCGGCCGAGCGGTGGCGCATGCTGTGCGCGGTCGGTGCGTGCGTGTTCTGGAGCGTCGCGATCGTCTGCGCGGCCGAGCTCGGCTACGCGTGGCGTTTCGCGCAGGACGACGGCGCGGGCTTCGCGTTCGGCGCCTGGAGCGTCGACGCCGATACGCCGGCCGGCTGGGCCGTCGCGTGCTCCGCGTTCGGCATCGGTACGCTGCTGTGGGGCTGGCGCGCGCGGCTCGCGCCGGGCGGGCAGGCCGGCAAGCGGGAGGACCGGCGATGAACGGCAACGCGATCGCGCTGCACGGCGTGGTGCAGCGCTTCGGCGCGCAGACGGTGCTCGACGGCGTCGAGCTGAGCATCGCGGCCGGCGAGCGTCATGCGCTGATCGGGCCGAACGGCGCGGGCAAGTCGACGCTGTTCGGCGTGATCGCCGGCGCGGTGCGGCCGACGCGCGGGCGCGTCGTGCTGCACGGCGTCGAGCTGCGCGGGCGCGGGCCGGTCGTCGCGAGCCGGCTCGGCATCGGCCGCAGTTTCCAGCAGACGAGCGCATTCGCGCGGCTGACCGTGTTCGATAACCTGCGCTGCGCGGCGCTGCATGCGCCGGCCGAACGGCGGCGCTGGTGGAACCGGCTGCGCGAATCGGCGTCGGTCGATCTCGCGGCCGCTCGCGTGCTGCACGACATCGGCCTCGATGCGCACCGCGACACGCCGGCCGGCGAACTGAGCTACGCGGAACAGCGCGCGCTCGATCTCGGGATCGCACTCGCGAGCGGCGCGCGCACGCTGCTGCTCGACGAGCCGACGGCCGGGATGAGCCGCGCGCAGGCGGCGCGGATGATCGCGTTGATTCGTGCAACGACGCAGGGGCGCACGGTCCTGCTGATCGAACACGACATGGATGCGGTGTTCGGCTTCGCCGAACGCATCACGGTGCTCGTGCGCGGCACGGTGGTCGCGACCGGCGCGCCCGATGCGATCCGCGCCGATCCGGCCGTGCGTGCCGCCTATCTGGGCGAGGGCGGCCCATGAGCGCGTTGCTCGACATTCGCGACCTGCGCGCGTGGTACGGGCTGCAACCCGTGCTCGACGGCGTCGACCTCGCGCTCGCGCCGGGCGAGACGCTCGCGCTGCTCGGCCGCAACGGCTCGGGGCGCTCGACGCTCGCGAAGGCCGTGATGGGGCTCGTGCGCACGGCCGGCTCGGTGCGCATCGGCGGCGCCGAATGCGTGGGGGCGCGCACGTTCGAGATCGCGCGGCGCGGCGTTGCTTACGTCGCCGAAAGCCGCGACGTGTTCCCGCTGCTGACGGTACGTGACAACCTGCGGCTCGGGCTGCGCGGCGCCAGCGGCGCGGCCGAACGGACGGCGCTCGAACGGTTGTTCGACCGCTTTCCGTTGCTGGCCGCGCGCGCGGACGTGAAAGCGGGGCGGCTGTCGGGCGGCGAGCAGCAGGTGCTCGCGCTGGTGCGGGCGCTGGCCGCCCGCCCGCGCGTGCTGATCGTCGACGAACCGGCCGAAGGGCTCGCGCCGCTCGCGGTCGACGAAGTCGGCACGTGCCTTGCCGCGCTGCAGGCGGACGGTGTCGCGATCGTGCTGATCGAGCAGCGGCTGCAGTTCGCGCCGCGGCTCGCGCGGCGCGTCGCGGTCATGGGGCGCGGACGGATCGTCTACGACGGTGCGCTCGACGGCCTGGGCGGCGACGTCGCGAACGCATGGCTGAGCGCCGGCTGACGGCGCGCGAGCGATTGTTCGGAAAACGCTGCCAGTCAATTCGCGTCGAGCCGCTTTATCGCTGCGGTGCCGCACCGTAAATTGCCAGCCATACCGGTTGCATATCGACGCAACGACGCAGCAACGCGGCAGCCGGCGCCATCCATCGAAAGTCCTGGACTGAGGAATGAAATCATGAGCAAGCTGGCAAACAAGGTCGCGATCGTCACGGGCGGCTCGAAGGGCATCGGCGCGGCGATCGCGAAGGCACTGGCCGCGGAAGGCGCGTCGGTCGTCGTCAACTACGCGAGCAGCAAGGCGGGCGCCGATGCGGTCGTGAGCGCGATCGTCGAAGCCGGCGGCCGCGCGGTCGCGGTGGGCGGCGACGTGTCGAAGGCGGCGGATGCGCAGCGCATCGTCGATACGGCGATCGACACGTACGGCCGTCTCGACGTGCTCGTCAACAATTCCGGCGTGTACGAATTCGCGCCGATCGAAGCGATCACCGAAGAGCACTACCGCCGTCAGTTCGACACGAACGTGTTCGGTGTGCTGCTGACCACGCAGGCAGCGGTCAAGCATCTTGGCGAAGGCGCGAGCATCATCAACATCAGCTCGGTGGTGACCAGCATCACGCCGCCCGCCAGCGCCGTGTACAGCGGCACGAAGGGCGCGGTCGACGCGATCACCGGCGTGCTCGCGCTCGAACTCGCGCCGCGCAAGATCCGCGTGAACGCGATCAACCCGGGGATGGTCGTGACCGAAGGCACGCACAGCGCGGGCATCATCGGTTCCGATCTCGAGGCGCAGGTGCTCGGCCAGACGCCGCTCGGCCGCCTCGGCGAGCCGGGCGACATCGCGTCGGTCGCCGTGTTCCTCGCATCGGACGATGCACGCTGGATGACCGGCGAGCACCTCGTCGTGAGCGGCGGGTTGAACTGACCGGATCACGCCGCCCCGGCAGCAGGGGCGACGAAATCCGGCGGACGCTGCGGCGAGTCTGCGTCGGCAGGCCACGCGGCGTGCCGCCGGTTGCCGTGCGACCCACGGCATTCGATGTACACATGCGGGATGACTACGATTCCTGTAGAGGCCGCCCTCTGATCCCGCATCGCACCGCGGCATAAAACTGTCATGCGACGTGCGTGGCGACGGTGCGTCCCGCTCGCCGTGCATGACTGAAGCCATCTCCCCGAATTCTCTTCGATCGCCCGTCGCGTAAGGCTGACGGGCGTTTCCCGTGCCGCGTCACCCTCTCGACAGGTGCCGGTTCGGTGCGTCACGCGCATGCCACCCATTCAAGTTGCGAATGTGTGCATCGCAACAATCCATTTCATCCGCGGCGCGCCGAGCGGTATGGTGAACGCACGTTCGACATTCATCGAACGATGCACATTCACCACGCGAAGGCGCCATGAAAACGACTCACGATCGATCCGGGCACGCGGCACGTCCAACCGCCGGCGGCCCGCTCGAAGGCGGCGACGACCGACGCAACGCAGGTCTGCGCCTGCCGGCGAAGCTGGTGGGTCCGATCGTGCTCGGCACGCTGCTCAACGCGCTGAACTCGTCGATGATCGCGGTCGCGCTCGTCAGCATCCAGCAGGCATTCGCGCCGCACGGCGCCGCGCAGGCGCGCATCGATACGCTCTGGCTCGTATCGGGTCTCTATCTCGCGACGGCCGCCGGCCAGCCGACGATGGGGCGGCTCGCCGATCGCTTCGGTGCGAAGCGGATCTTCTGTGTCGGCCTCGCGATCGTGCTGGTCGCGTCGTCGCTTGCGCCGTTCGCGCCGACGCTCGGCTGGCTGATCGCGTCGCGCGTCGCGCTCGGCATCGGCACGTCCGCCGCCTATCCGGCCGGCATGGCGATGATTCGTGCGTGGTCGCAGCGGCACGCGAACGGCGCGACGCCGACGGGCGGCCTCGGCGCGATCTCGATCGCGGCACAGGTGGCCGTCGCGTTCGGCCCGCCGCTCGGCGGCGCGCTCGTGCAGTTTGCCGGCTGGCGCGCGATCTTCTGGATCAACGTGCCGATCGTGCTGGCCGCCTTCCTGTTCGCGTGGCTGTGGATTCCGGCCGACCCCGTCCGTCGCGGCGGGCACGCACGCGACACGCTGAAGGAACTGGACCTGCCGGGCGTCGTGCTGTTCGTGCTGACACTCGCGAGCCTGCTGCTGTTCCTGCAATCGGTGACGCGCGAACCCGACTGGCTGCTGCTGGCCGCGACGCTCGTGCTGGTGCCGCTCCTGATCCACCGCGAGCGCCAGGCCGCGGCGCCGCTGATCGACATTCGCATGCTGGCGGACAACCGTCCGCTGCTCGGCACGTACCTGCGCTGCGTCGGCACCTATGCGGTGTTCTACGCGATCTTCTACGCGCTGCCGATGTGGCTGCAGGAGGCGAGGGGGCTGTCGGCCGCCGATGCCGGCCTCGTGATGCTGCCGGTCGCCGGTGTCGGTACGGTCACGACGATGCTCGCGACCCGCATCGTGCACCGTCACGGCGCGCGCCCGGTGCTGGTCATCGGTTCCGCGCTGCTCTGCATCGGCAGCGTCGTGATGAGCCTGATGACGAGCAGCCTGCCGATCGCTGCGATCGTCCTGCTGTCCATCGTGTTTGGTATTCCTAATGGTTTCAACAATCTCGGCAACCAGGCCACGCTCTACCAGAGCACGCCGCACGACCGGATCGGCACGGCCTCGGGGCTGTATCGCACCGCGCAGTACGTCGGCGGCAGCCTGTCGTTCGCGCTCGTCGGTCTCGCGCTCGGCCATCCGGCGAGCGACCGCGGCCTGCGCGAGCTTGCCGTCGTCCTGGCGGTCATCAGCGTGCTGCTGTTGCTCAATGCCGTATCGAGCCGGCACCTCGATGCCGCCGTTTCTTCCGTTCCACAACAAAAGTGAGGGTTTTACATGTCCATTCCGACGCTCAATCGCACCGCCGCGCTCGTCGCCATCGATCTGCAGAACGGTATCGTCTCGCTGCCGGTCACGCCCTACACCGGCGCACAGGTGGTCGCGAAGACGGTCGAGCTGGCGGCGGCTTTTCGCGCGCTGGGGTTGCCCGTCATCTACGTGCACACGAGCTACCTGCCGGACGGCGGCGTCGCGCTGAAGGTGAAGACGGACGCGCCGTCGCCGCCGCCGAATCTCGATCCCGAATGGAGCGCGTTCGCGCCGGCGCTCGGCGTGCAGCCGTCCGACATCGTCGTGACGAAGCATCAGTGGGGCGCGTTCACCGGCACCGACCTGGACGTGCAGCTGCGCCGCCGCGGCATCACCGACATCGTGCTGACGGGCATCGCGACCAACATCGGCGTCGAATCGACGGCGCGCCAGGCTTACGAAAACAACTACAACGTCGTCGTCGTGAGCGACGCGGTCAGCACCTCGTCGGCCGATGCGCAGACGTTCGCGCTGACCCAGATCTTCCCGAAGCTCGGGCAGGTCGCCGCGGCGGCGGACGTGGAGGCGGCACTGGAGCAGGCCCAGTCGCGCTGAAGCCGGCGAGTCGTTCGGCGCGCTTTTTCACATACCAGTCGTTTACCGAGGAATGACGATGATCAAGACCGATGCATGGGTTCTTTACGCAGGACCGGAACCGACCCGCCAGCAGCCGCCCGTCGCGGGCGAGCTGCGCCGCGAGACCTTCGAATTTTCCAGTCTCGAAGCCGACGAGGTGCTCGTCGAGCCGCTGTACGGATCGTGGGAAGCGAACCTCGACCACGCGCTGTCGCGTAATCCGGTCGATATCTGCCGCCAGCGCCGCGAGGACAAGATCGTGCTGGGCAACGGCGCGCTGGTGCGTGTCCTGGAGCGCGGCAGCGCGGTCGGTACGCTGAAGGACGGCGAGATCTGCATGGTGATGCCGTTCGGCAAGCGCGACGAATACGGGTTCGCCGAACTCGTCTACGCGTACGACGCGCCCGGCACGATCGGCGTGATGGCGCAGCGCACCAAGATGCGCGCCGACAACCTGGTGCCGGTGCCGACCGACAGCCGTCACTCGCTGCTGCAATGGGCGACCTACGGCCGCTACTTCACCGCGTGGGACAACTGGAAGGTCGCGTCGACGTGCTGGCGTTCGCAATTGCCGGACGTCGATCCGGCCGACTATCTGGTGTTCGGCTGGGGCGGCGGCACGACGCTGGCCGAGTTGCAACTGGCGAAGCGCGAGGGCTTTCGCGTCGCGATGACGGCGAGCAACGATCGCCGGCTCGAGGAACTCGCGAAGCTTGGCATCACGCCGGTCGACCGCCGCAAGTTTCCGGATCTCGCGTATGACGAGGCGCGCTACCGCGCCGATCCGGAATATCAGGCACGTTACCGGGAGTCGGAGCGCATCTTTGCCGAAACGATCGCCGAGCTGAGCGGCGGCCGCGGCGTCGCGATCTTCCTCGACAATCTCGGCGGCGCACTGTATCGCGCGACGATGCGTGTGACGGGCCGCACCGGCATCGTCGCAACCGTCGGCTGGAAAACCGGGATGCGTCTGTGGAACCTGCGCGCGACGGAATGCATCAACCGCCGCCTGCACATCCACACGCACGCGTGGCGTTACGACGACAGCATCACGATCCGCGACTTCCAGGAGTCGACCGGCTGGATCGGCCAGGAACCGACCGAGATCTTCGATTTCGACGACGTGCCGAAGCTGGCGTCCGATTACCTGAACGGGAAGATCGAGACGTATTTCCCGATTTATCGGATCAACGCGGTCTAAGCCGCGGGTCGCGCGCCGTGCCTGCCTCGTCGCACGATGATTAGTCATGCAGACGATGGCGACGCACGGCGCGCCGTGCAATCCATCTCGTAGGAGAACGCCATGGCCTCAGTGGAAACCGGGGAGGTCGACGCCGGCACGGCGTCGGACAGCTCCAGCCGCGCGCCGCTCGGCGGCATTCGCGTGATCGACGCCGCGACGCTGTTCGCCGGCCCGCTCGCGGCGACGATGCTCGCCGACTACGGTGCCGACGTGATCAAGGTGGAGCATCCGACGGGCGATCCGGCGCGCAAGTACGGCGCGCGCCGCGACGACGTCCCGTTGTGGTGGAAGGTGGTCGCGCGCAACAAGCGGGCGGTCACGCTGAATCTCGGCACGGCCGACGGCCAGCGGATCTTCCGCGAGCTGGCGGCGCAGGCCGACGTCGTGGTCGAGAATTTCCGGCCCGGCACGCTGGAGCGCTGGGGGCTCGGCTACGACGTGCTGTCCGCGATCAATCCGCGGCTCGTGCTGGTCCGCGTGACGGGCTTCGGCCAGTTCGGCCCGTATGCGCGCCGCCCGGGCTTCGGCACGCTCGCGGAGGCGATGAGCGGGCTGGCGGCGGCGACCGGCGAGGCCGGCGGACCGCCGCTGCTTCCGTCGTTTCCATTGGCGGACACGGTGGCGGGGCTGACCGCCGCGTTCGCGATCATGACGGCGCTGAAGGCGCGCGATCGCACCGGACGCGGGCAGGTGGTCGATCTCGCGATCATCGAGACGATGCTGGCGGCGATGGGCGCGCAGGTCGCGAGCTACGACCAGACGGGGCGCGTGCCCGAGCGCACCGGCAACCGCTCGCCGAACAATTCGCCGCGCGGCGTGTATCGCACGTCGGACGGCAAGTGGGTCGCGCTGTCGACGTCGGCGCACAGCATCGCCGAGCGCGTGATGCGGCTCGTCGGCCGAGCCGACCTGATCGGCCAGCCATGGTTCGCGAGCGGCGTCGAGCGCGCGAAGCATGCGGACGAGCTCGACGCGGCGGTCGGCGGCTGGATCGGGCAGCGCACGCGCGCCGAGGTGCTCGATGAGTTCGAACGCGCGGAGGCGGCCGTCGCGCCGATCTACGACGTGGCCGACGTGCTCGACGATCCGCAGTATGCGGCGCTCGGCTCGGTCGTATCGGTGGCCGACGCCGAACTGGGCGCGTTCCGCACGCACAACGTGCCGTTCCGGCTGTCCGATACCCCCGGCGCGATCCGCTGGGGCGGGCCGTCGCGCGGCGCGCACAACGATGAAGTATTCGGCGCATTGGGACTGGAACCGCAGGACCTTGCCGATTTGACCGAACGAGGTGTGATTTGAAACAGAGCGCAACCTGCCGCAGCTATCTGTACGTGCCTGCGCACAAGACGCAGGTGGTCGAGAAGGCCTATGCGAGCGACGCCGATGCGATCGTGCTGGATCTCGAGGACGCCGTGCCGGCGAGCCACAAGATCGACGCCCGCAAGGCCGCCGCCGCGATCCTCGCGGGCCGCCCGCCGAAGCCGACCTACGTGCGCGTCAACCCGATCGGGAGTCCATGGTGCCGCGACGACGTCGAGGCGATCGCGCTGCCCGCGCTGCAGGCGCTGCGTCTGCCGAAGTGCGATTTCCCCGCGCATATCCAGGAAGTCGCGGGCTGGCTCGATGCGCTCGGCAGCGAAGCGGGGATCCAGATCCTGATCGAATCGGCGTATGGCGTGGAGACGGCTTACCAGCTCGCGACCGCATCGCCGCGGCTGGAGCGGATCGGGCTCGGCGAAAGCGATTTGCGCGCCGACCTGCGGATCGGCGTCGACAACTTCACGCTCGAAGTGTGTCGCGCGCGCTGCGTGGTGGTGTCGCGCGCGGCGGGGCTGAACGGGCCGATCCAGACGGTTTATCACACGCTGAACGATCTCGACGGTCTGAAGGAGTCGACGTTGCGCGCGAAATCGATGGGGTTCGTCGGCCGCTTCGCGATTCATCCTTCGCAGGTTCCGGTCATCAACGCGGTGTTCACGCCGTCGGACGAGGAAATCCGCGCGGCCGAGCGCGTGCTGGAGGCGGTCGATGCGGCGGACGGCGAATCGTCGGTGTTCGTGCTGCCCGACGGCCGCGTGGTGGCGCCGCCGCTGATCGCGAACGCGCGCGTGACGCTCGCGCTGGCGACCCATCTCCGGCGCGACGGAGCACCGGCATGAACGCGCCCGACACGCTTACCGCCCCGGCCGCGGTCGCCGGGCCCGTGAGTCCGGACGGCATCATCGGCGCGCTCGGTCGCTTCGCGGCGGCGGTGCGCACCGATGGGCTCGACCGCACGCTGCGCGTCGAGGCCGCCGCCCGCGTGCTCGACCTGGTCGGCAACAGCCTGATCGCGCACGACGAGCCCGTCGCACAGTCCGTGCTGCAGGTCGCGCGGCGCTGGGCCGGCAACGGCCCGGCGACCGTGATCGGCGCGCCCGACCGGCTGCCGGCCGCGAGTGCCGCGCTCGTCAACGGCACGCTTGCGCACGCGATGGATTTCGACGACTCGCACATGCTGTCGGTGCTGCATCCGAGCGCGTCGGTGATTCCGGCCGCGCTTGCCGCCGCACAGGCGAGCGGCGCGTCGGGCACGGCGTTGCTCGATGCGATCACGGTCGGCACCGAAATCTGCATCCGGCTCGGCGTGGCCGCCTATAACCCGCAGATCGGCAATTCGGTGTTCTTCGAGCGCGGCCAGCATGCGACGTCGATCTGCGGGACGGTCGGCGCCGCTGCGGCCGCGGCGATGCTGTTCGGGCTCGACGCCGCGCAAATCGCCGCCGCGCTCGGCATTGCCGCGAGCATGGGCGCGGGCCTGCTCGAAGCCAATCGCACCGGCGGCTCCGTGAAGCGGATCCACTGCGGCTGGGCCGCGCATGCGGGCGTGAGCGCGGCGGAACTGGCGGGCGCGGGCGTGACCGCGCCGCCGACCGCGCTCGAAGGCCGCTTCGGCTTCTTCCGCGCGTGGTGCGGCGAGCTGGCCGACGTCGACGCTGTGTTGCGCGAACTCGGTGTCGACTGGGAGACGAGCCGGATCATCTTCAAGCCGTATCCGTGCAACCACTTCACGCATCCTGGCATCGACGCGGCATTGCAGTTGAAGGTGCAGGGCGTGACGGCCGACGACGTGGTGTCCGCCGAGCTGCGGGTCGCGACGTCGACGCTGCGCACGATCGGCGAGCCGGCCGCGCTGAAGGCCAACCCGCCGGACGGGTATGCGGCGGCGTTCTCGGGGCCGTACACCGTCGCGGCCGCGCTGCTCGGCGGCGGCGGGCTCGGTGTCTGGTTCGACGATTTCGACGACACGCTCGTGCGGGATCCCGCGCGCCGTGCGCTGGCCGCGAAGGTGCGCTGCGTCGGCGATCCGTGGTGCGACGAGCGGTTCCCGCATTTCCTGCCCGCCGTGCTGCGGGTGGAATTGCGCGACGGACAGGTGCTCGAGGCGCGCGTTGAGTCGAGCAAGGGCACCAATGCGCGGCCGCTGACCGAACAGGAACTCGTCGCGAAATTTGTACTCGCGGCGAGTTCGACGATCGGCCTGCCTCGCGCGCTCGAACTGCGCGACGCGGTGCAGGCGCTCGCCGACGGCGCGCCGCTCGATGGGCTGGCGGCGTTGACGTCCGGCGCGCATGCGAACCCGAAAGGAGGAGATCCATCTTGAGCACACCACGCTGGAACAAGCGGCCGCCCGGCTCGAACTGGGGCGATTTCGGTCCGGACGACCAGAAAGGGCGGCTGAACTGGCTGACTCCGGACAACGTGCGGCAGGGCGTTGCCGAGGTGCGCGAAGGCCTGTCGTTCTCGCTGAGCCTGCCGCTCGACGTGCCGCGCGGCGGCGGGCTGAACGCACGCCGCCGGCCACCGGCGATCATGCCGGCGCTGCTGGGCGGCAAGCCGTACTTCGGCTATCGCGCGGATGAACAGGTTGCAAACGCAACCGACGTGGTCTGCGACGATTCGTTCTGCATGCATTCGCAGTTCTCTACGCAATGGGACGGTCTCGCGCATGTCGGCGGCGTATTCGATGCGGACGGCGACGGCGTGCCTGAAATCGTGTTCTACAACGGCTTCCGGATGGGCGAGCATCTGCGGGTGCCGCAGGAGGGCGACGCCACCGGCGGCGCGCACGCACTCGGCATCGAGGTGATGGCGCGGACCGGCGTGCAGGGGCGCGGCGTGCTGATCGACCTGCGGCATCACTTCGGCATCGCCCGTACGAAAGTCGGCTACGCGCAGCTGATGCGCGTGATGGAAGAAGACGACGTGCGCGTCGAGCAGGGCGACATCGTCTGTATTCACACCGGCTTCGCCGATCTGCTGCTGAATGACGAGAGCGGGTCGCCCGCGACCATCGCGAGTGCGTGCGTACTGGACAGCAGCGACGCCCGCCTGCTGCAGTGGATCGACGAGTCACGGCTCGCCGCGCTCGTGGCCGACAACCATGCGATCGAGGAGCGGCCGCAGCATGCGCAGCCGCTCGCGCAGCCGGGTGCGCTGATGCCGCTGCACGAGCTGTGCCTGTTCAAGCTCGGCATCCACCTCGGCGAGCTGTGGCATCTGACGCCGCTCGCGAACTGGCTGCGTGCGCATCGGCGCAACCGGTTCCTGCTGACCGCGCCCCCGCTGCATATCCGGGGCCTGGTCGGTGCGCCGGTGAATCCGGTCGCGACGGTCTGACGCGCGGGCGGACGGCGGCCCGTCCGCGCGTGCCGGCGCGAACCGTTTCCATCCATCGATTGCTGATTTCGATTGACTCGTTTTTCAAAAAAAATCCTGGAAAACGAGTCATTTAAATCAAAAACCGAATCAATGGCGGCAGGTATATAAAAAATATTGAAACGTCAAGATTGGACTATTCTCGTTTATTGAACTAAATATCAGGGGAATTCCCCATTGCGATAATCGTGAACCGGGGAGGGCGATTAACCCGTTTAGTGGATGGTCACAATCATGAATCTACGTTCGATCGACCTGAACCTGCTGGTCATACTCGATGCGCTGCTGACCGAGAAACAGGTGACACGGGCCGGCCTGAAGGTCGGCCTGACGCAGCCGGCGGTCAGCAATGCGCTGTCGCGGCTGCGGTATCTGTTCAACGACGAGATCCTCGCGCGCGGCGCGATAGGGCTGGAACTGACGCCGCGTGCCCAGGCGCTGATCTCGCCGGTCCGGCAAATCATGCAACAAATAGAAGAATTGTTTGAATCGGATTATCAATTCCATCCTTTTACATCGGAACGTCATTTCACGGTCAGAATGTCGGATCTGACCGAATTGCTGCTGCTGCCCGCATTGCTGCGGCGCATGCGCACGGCGGCGCCGAATATCAGCCTGGACGTCGTGCATCCGAGCGCCGCCAAGACGGCCGAAGCGCTCGAAGCGGGGCGGCTCGACATGGCGATCAGCGCGGGCCTCGAGCATGCCGGCACGCTGTCGTCGGAAACCGTATTTCACGACCGGCTGGTCTGCATGCTGAGCCGCAAGCATCCCGACGCGGACAAGCCGCTGACGCTCGAACGGTTCCTCGCACTCGACTTCCTCAACGTATCGATCAACCCGGTCGACCACAGCCTGATCGACAACCTGCTCGCGAACATGGGCTGCAAGCGCCGCATCGTGCTCAACGTGCCGCACTGGCTCGTCGTGCCGAACATGCTCGATGCGCTGCCGTACGCGGTGATCATGTCGGAGCGGCACGCGCTGAGCCTCGGCGATCCGCGCCTCGTGATCCGCGAACTGCCGCTCGCGATGGAGCCGGTCACGTGGTCGCTGTACTGGCATCACCGGTACGATGCGAGCAACGCGCACGGCTGGATGCGTCGCATGATCATTGCGGTCGCGGAGTCGCTCGAGGACGACGTCGCGGCGGACGCGTTCAGCGTCGGCTGAGCGTGAAGCCGCGGGGTGCCGCGTGGTGCCGGCCGTGCACGGGTCAGCCCATGACGAACAGCGGCGGCAGCGTCGCGACGTCGGGCTGTTCGTCGAGGCGCCACAGATAATCGAGCGCGGCACGCATCCGTGCCGCGCTCCAGTGCGGCCGGCAGTTCTTCATGAACTTCGCTTCGTAGTCGTCGCGCTGCATCGGTTGCGTCGGCGAACCCGGCAGGTCGTCCACCTGCTTCGCGTGAATCGTGCCGTCGTCGCACACGGCCGTCACGCGATTCGGCGCATGCGCGGGATAGCGGGCCGTCAGCGCCGGATCGGCGCTGACCGTGATTTTTCCGACCAGCGCGCGCAATGCCGGGTCGCGCAGCGCGGCGCTCGCATAGCTTCGGGTCGTGATGTCGCCGTCGAGCATCGCCCGCGCGACGATGTAAGGCAGGCTGTGATCGGCGGTCTCGTGGGTCGACGGCGCCCATTTCTCCGGATCGCGGCCGGCCGTCACGTAGCCGACTTCGGTCGTGTGGATCTCGATGCGGCGGATGCGCCGCAGGTCGCCGACCTGGGCGGCGACCGCGAGCGCGGCCGGAATCGCCGTTTGCGTGAGCCCTTGCGCCGGATAGAACTTCACGAAGCATCGGCCGATCCGGAACGCGCCGCCGCGCCCGCCGAATTCGCCCGTATCGAGCGTGAACGGCCCGGATACCCGCTCGAAGAACCCGGCCGTCCCTTCGAAGATCGGCGCGGGGCCGGTGAGGCCGGCGCGGGCGAGTTCGGTCGAAAACACCGCGTTGCGCGCCGCGTCCGCGTCGGCGAGCGCTTTCCAGTTGGACAACTGCTGCACCCGTGTCTGGTTCAGCGCGAGATGGCTGTTGATCGACAGGTTGACCGCCTGCACGAGTTGCGGCGCGGGCAGGTGCATCAGTTTCCCCGTGGCGAGCGCGACGGCGGGCAGGCTGTAGCAGGTGTGGTCCCAGCCGCGGGGGCTGATGGCGGCGGCATCCATCAGCCGGCACGCGATTTCGTACGCGATCGCGATCGACAGGATCAGGTCGCGGCCGGTGGCGTGCTGCGCTTCGGCGACCGCGAGGCACGCGGCGACGTTGTCGCTCGGATGGCCGGTCTCCTTGCCGGCATACGCATCGTTGAAATCGAAGTAGCGCAGCGCCGTGCCGGTTGCGAATGCGGCGAGATCGGGGTTCGTGCGCCGGTTCGTCCCGATCACGGTCGCGACACCGCCGGGCGAGGCGAGCGCCGCATTGCGCGCGATGCGCACGGGCGGCTCGTCGTAGGCGGCGATCGCGCAGCCGAGTGCGTCGATCAGATGCGCCTTGATCGTCTCGACCGTCGCGGCGTCGAGGTCGCGATACTGCAGCCCGGCTGCATAGTCGGCGAGCTGCCGCGCGAGTTCGGGCCGGTCGGTATCGCGCAGGTCGGCGCGCACGGCGCCGCTGGCGGCGGGTGACGCATCGGCGCGGGCGCGCATGACGGGCAGTGTCAGCGCAGCGCCGGTCAGGGCGGAAAGGAAATGGCGGCGGTTCATGGTTCTGGACTCCGAAGGTGTCAGGTGCGGGGAGGGGCGGCGATGTCAGAACGCCTTGCGCAGGCCGAGCGCGACGCCCGCACTGCCCGAGCGGCCGGCGGCGAGCGAGTAGTGCAGGAAGTTGTAGTTGTCGTTGTCGAAATCGAGCGCGGCGCGATGCGCGTAGCCGCCCGCCAGGTACAGCGTCACCGTCTTCGACACGAAGTAGTTCAACTGCAGCGTGACCTGCTGCGGACTGACGGGATGCGACGCCGGCGCGGGTGCATGGGCGGGATTCTGCGTACGGATGTGTTCGTAATAGACCGCGCCGATCACCTGCAGGAAATCGGTGATCGCGTAACGGACGCCGGCCCACCAGAACGTGAAGTTCGTCACGACCGACGGCGCGGCGATGTCGCTGTGCGCGTGTTCGACACCGGCCAGCAGTTGGGCGCGGCCGAGCGGCACGAGGGCGGAAGCGGCGTAGCGGCGGAAATGCGCGAAGCCGCCGGGCTGCGGCGTGTGGACATCGTCGAACGCCGCGGCGAACGAGAACGCATCGCCGGCGTAGTCGAAGCCTGCGCCGTACGCGGCGTTCGACTGGAACGCGCCCGCCGTACCGCTGAACGCGTAGTGCGTTTCGAGCGTCAGCGCGCCGAGCTTCGCCAGGTATTTGACGACGTTGTTCTCGCGATAGTTGATGCCGACGATCGCGCCGTCCGGCTCGTACAGCGTCGAATAGGCGCCCGTCGGCGAATAGCGCTCCATGATGTCGAACAGCGTCGTGTACTGGCGGCCGAGCCGCAGTGCGCCCCAGCGGTCGTGCTGCAGTGCGACCCACGCGGAGCGGTCGAAGCCGCCCGAGCCGGCACCGGTACCGTTGGTCAGGTTGATGCTGCTTTCGACGCGAAACGCCGCCTGCCAGCCGCCGCCGAGATTCTCGACGCCCTTCAGGCCCCAGCGCGAACCGCTCTTGCCGCCCGACGCCATCCGCACGAGCGATGCCGACGATTTGCCGTCCGGTGCGACCTGGCCGGTGAGAAATTCGGTGTACACGTCGGCGACGCCATACAGCGTGAGGCTGCTTTGCGCGCAGGCGCCGGCCGATACGAGGCCCAGTCCGCACAATGCGGACATTCGCTTGCCCATGGGGCTGTCTCCTTGTTTGAGGTTGTTGTTCTCCATGCGCCGCGCGGGTCGAGAGGCGCGGCGCCGCAGCGCTATCCGGGGCGGACGGCGAACGGGGCGTGCCGCGCCGGGCCGCTCGCGCGCGTCGGGCGACGTACGCGGGCGAGGCCTGGCTGCGGGATCACGCGGGGGGACGGGCGCATCGCAGGCTCGCGCGGGTCAGCGTGCGCGCGCCCGCACGGCGGCATCGCGCGCGAGCACGCGCGCCGCCTGTGCGACGCCGGCGGCGTCGACCATCCGGCCGTCGATGCGCAATGCGCCGCGGCCGTTGGCACGCGCGTCGTCGTAGGCGGCGAGCACGGCGCGCGCGTCGCGCACTGCATCGTCGTCGGGGCGGAACGCGCGGTTCAGCGCATCGACCTGCAGCGGATGGATGCAGGTGGCGCCCGCATAGCCGAGTGCCGCGGACGCGCAGGCGATGCGCTCGAACGCATCGAGGTCGCGCAGTTCGTCGAGACCGTCGATCAGGCCGAGCGGCAGGATGCCGGCCGCTCGCGCGGCGATGATCAGCAACTGCTTCGGCACGCGCAGCACGTCGGCGCCGGTGCCGCTTTCGCAGTTCAGCGCGAAGTCGCCGCCGCCGAGCATCATCGCGAGGACGCGCGGCGAGGCGCGCGCGATACGGTCCATTGCCTGGAACGCGCGCGGCGTTTCGATGATCGCGACGATACGCGTGCTGCCGGGCGCGGCACCGGCTTCATCCTCGAGCGTGGCCAGCAGTTCGTCGATCGCCTCGACGTGCGAGCCGCCACGCACTTTCGGCAGCACGACGCCGTGCACGCCGGCCCGCACGGCCGCCCGCAGGTCCGGCACCAGCAGGTCGAGCGGGCCGTTGGCGCGGACCAGCACGTCGCAGCCGGCGCCGCGCAGCATCGGCACGGCGTCGGCGAGGCCGGCGCGGGCGTCGGGCTTGCACGCGAACGGGACGCTGTCCTCGAGGTCGAGGATCAGCGCATCGGCTGCGCTGGTCGCGGCTTTCGTGACGAAACGGGGGACGTGGGCAGGGACGTAGAGGAGCGAGCGCCAGACGGGTTGGGAAGAGGAGTTCATCGTCGTTCTCGTAAAATAAAAGTCACTTTCATTTTTGTGACTGATTGGCGCATTCGTCAAGATTATCGTTAACGCCTATAAATAACGGGAATTGAAAGAAGATGAACGATCGGCGCCATGCGAATTCATGTTGATGTCATCGGCGCTCTGCGTATAATGAAAGCGACTTTCATTTTCAGATGATCTTGGGCGATGCGGATCACCCGGTCGCCCGGCACAGCGTGAGGCGGACATGAGCAAGGTGGAGACGAACAACCCGGCAGAAGGCGGCGTGGCCGCGGTCAATCGCGCGCTGACCGCGCTGCTGGCTTTCTCCGGCGCGCCCGGCGGGCTGATGCTCGCGCAGGTCAGCGAGGTGACCGGGCTCAACATGAGCACGCTGCTGCGGATGTTCGAATCCCTCGAACAGTTCCGCTTCATCAAGCGTTTGCCCGACGGGCGCTACGTGCTGGGGCCGGCCGTATTCCAGCTCGGCGTGATGTACCGCGAGTCGTTCCAGCTGCGCGAGCATGTGATGCCGATCCTGTCGACGCTGTCGGTGCAGACCGGCGAAACCGCCGCGTTCTACGTGCGCGAGGGCGACCAGCGCGTCTGCCTGTTCCGCATCCAGGCCCAGCGCGCGGTGCGTACGCATCTGCGCGAAGGCGACCGTTTTCCGCTCGACGTCGGCGCGGCGGGGCGCGTGCTGCTCGCGTTTTCCGGCACGCGCGGCGGCGAGTACGAGAAGACGGCCGAGCAGGGCTACACGGTGTCGATTGCCGAGCGCGATCCGGAGAGCGCGGCGATCGCATGTCCGGCGTTCGGCGTCGGCCGCGTGCTGAGCGGGGCAATCTCGCTCGGCGTGCCGCGCTATCGCTTCAACAAGAAAGTGCTGGCCGATTACCTGCCGTACGTGCAGGCCGCCGCTGCCGAGCTGACGCATGCGCTCGGCGGCGACCTGCCCGCCGCGGGTGCGCCGTTCCCGGCGGCCGACCAGCTTGGCGTACTGCTCGAATAGCGCAGGCGCGCGGCGCGCGCCTCCCTGACCCACCGACAGACACCTACCAGGAGACAGTCATGTCCGTACCCGACACGCAGGCCGCTCATGCGGCCGGCGCGCATCGTCGCGCGCCCACCGGTCCGATCCGTCAGAAATCGTTCGACGCAGGCGCGGGCGGACCGCTGTCCGGCGTGCGCGTGGTCGACCTGTCGCGATTGATGGCCGGCAATATGCTGAGCGTGCAGCTCGCCGACTTCGGCGCGGACGTCGTGAAGGTCGAAAGCGAGCGCGGCGATACGCTGCGCGCGGTCGGCGCGGGTGGAATCAGCACGAACTGGAAGGTCTACGGACGCAACAAGCGCAGCGTGTGCGTCGATCTGCGCACGCCGGAGGGCGTCGACATCGTGCGCCGGCTGGTGCGCGACGCGGACGTGTTCGTCGAGAGTTTCAAGCCGGGCGTCGCGGAGCGGATGGGGCTTGGCCCCGACGACCTGCTTGCGATCCGGCCGGAACTGGTGATCGCGCGGATTTCCGGCTGGGGGCAAACCGGCCCGTATCGCCACAAGCCGGGCTTCGGCACGCTCGCCGAAGGCTATGCGGGTTTCGCCGCGATCAACGGATTCGCCGATCGGGAGCCGGTCCTTCCGCCGATGTTTCTTGCCGACATGACGGCCGGGATGTCCGGCGCGCTCGCCGTGCTGGTCGCGCTGCATGCACGCGGGACGCAGCGGGCGGCGGGGCAGGTGATCGACGTGTCGTTGTTCGAGCCGCTGCTGTCGATCCTCGGGCCGGCCGCGGCGAACTACGTGATGACCGGCGAGATCAAGCCGCGCACCGGCAGCCGCTCGACGAACACCGCGCCGCGCAATGCGTATCGCACCCGCGACGGCAAGTGGCTGTGCCTGTCGAGTTCGACGCAGGCGATGGCCGAGCGGTTGTTCCGCGCGATCGGCCGCGCGGACCTGGTCGACGATCCGCGCTATGCCACCAACGTGCTGCGCGTGCGGCATGCGGAGGCGCTCGACGCGATCGTCGGCGAATTCATTGCCGTACGCGATCTCGATGCCAATCTCGCGTTCTTCGAGGAAGCGGGCGTGACGGTCGGGCCGATCCAGGACATCGCGCAGATCGTCGCGGATCGCTACGTGATCGAGCGCGAGGCGCTGGTCGAACTGCCCGACGACGACGTCGGCAGCCTGCCGATGCACAACGTCACGCCGCGCCTGTCGGGTACGCCCGGCGCGTTCCGCCGGCCCGCGCCCGCGCTCGGCGAACACAATCGCGAGATCCTCGAGCCGCTGCTCGGCGAGCACGAGTATGCGCGGCTCGCTGCGCAGGGCGTGATCCGTTCACGGTAAGCGGACCGCGCAACGACGGAAACCGGATGCACCGGACATTGCATGGAGGAGACACCATGAATCCGCGTTGGACCCATCGGCCGCCCGGCTCGAACTGGGGCGATTTCGGCCCGGACGACCAGAAAGGGCGCCTGAACTGGCTGACGCCCGACGCCGTGCTGCGCGGCGTCGCGGAAGTGCGCGAAGGCCGCGTTTTTTCGCTGAGCCTGCCGCTCGACGTGCCGCGCGGCGGCGGACTCAACGCACGGCGGCGTCCGCCGGCGATCATGCCGGCGCTGGTCGGCGACAGGCCGTATTTCGGCTATCGCGCGGACGAACAGGTTGCGAACGCAACCGATGTCGTGTGCGACGACGCGTTCTGCATGCATTCGCAGTTCTCGACGCAATGGGACGCGCTGTCGCACGTCGGCTCGCTGTTCGATCCGGCGGGCGACGGTGAAAAAAGCCGGGTGTTCTACAACGGCTACCGGATGGGCGAGCATATCCGCGTGCCGGAGACCGGTGCGCCGGAAGGCGGCGCACGGGCGCTCGGCATCGAGGTGATGGCACGGACGGGCGTGCAGGGGCGCGGCGTGATGGTCGACCTGCGCCGTCACTTCGGCGACGCGCGGCGCAAGATCGGCTTCGACGACTGGATGGCGGTGCTGCGCGCGGATGACGTGAGCGTCGAGCGCGGCGATATCGTGTGCGTGCATACGGGCTTCGCCGACCGTCTGCTGGAAGCGGCCGCGCGCGGCGAGACCGGTGCGCCGCACGCCTGCTGCGTGCTGGACGGTGCCGACGCGCGCCTGCTGAACTGGATCGACGCGTCGGGGCTCGCGGCGCTCGCGGCCGACAACCATGCGGTCGAGGAGCGCCCGCGCGACGCGCAGCCGTTCGCCCAGCCGGGTGCGCTGATGCCGCTGCACGAGCTGTGCCTGTTCAAGCTCGGCATCCATCTCGGCGAACTGTGGCACCTGACGCCGCTCGCGGACTGGCTGCACGAACATCACCGCAGCCGCTTCCTGCTGACCGCGCCGCCGCTGCATCTGCGCGGGCTCGTCGGTTCGCCGGTCAATCCGGTCGCCACCGTGTGATTGCCACGCCGCGCGGCCGGCGCCGCGCCATGACCGCCGTCCCGCGCGCCGCGCGGGCGACTACCGAGGACACGCCATGTCTGACTCCCTTGCGGCATCGCTTGCCGCGCGCATCGATCGCCTGCCCGCGACAGCCGGTATCTGGAAGCTCGTGCTGTTCCTGAGCGTCGGCGGCTTTTTCGAGGTCTACGACCTGTTCCAGATGACCTATCTGCCGCCCGGGCTGATTCGCGACGGCATCTTTCACACCGGGGCACGCGGCGTGCTCGGCATGTCGGACCAGGGCGCGCTCGGCGCGGCGACGTTCATCGGGCTGTTCATCGGCGAAATGTTCGTGTCGCGCCTGGCGGACCGCTACGGGCGTCGCGCGGTGTTTACCGGTGCGCTGCTGCTCTATACCGCGGCGAGCCTGATGATGTGCGTGCAGTCGAGCGCGCTCGGCGTGCTCGTGTGCCGCTTCGTCGCAGGCTGCGGCGTCGGCGCGGAGCTGATCACGATCGGCGCGTTCCTGACCGAGCTGGTGCCGAAGGCGGTACGGGGCCGGGCATTCGCCGTCTGCTTCGCCGTCGGGTACCTGGCCATGCCGGTGCTCGCGCTGGTGTCATGGCTCTGGGTGCCGCACGATCCGCTCGGCTGGTCCGGTTGGCGCTGGGTCGTGCTGCTCGGCGGAAGCGGGGCGGCGGTCGTCTGGTGGCTGCAGGCGCGCTTGCCGGAGTCGCCGCGCTGGCTCGTCGGCGTGGGCCGGGAAGCCGAGGCCGAACGCATCGTGCGGCAACTCGAACAGAGGGTGGAGCGTGAATCCGGCCGGCCGCTGCCCGCGGTCCGGCTACCGGCTGCCGTCGTGCCACTCGCGCCGGGTGCGCCGTCGATGTGGGGGGCGCGATACCGCGGCCGCACCGCGATGCTGATCGCGTTCAACGGATTCCTGAGCATCGGCTTCTTCGGCTTCAGCCAATGGCTGCCGACGCTGCTCGCCGCCCGGGGCGCAACCGTCGCGACGAGTCTTGGCTATGCGTTCGTGATCGCGTTCGCCTATCCGGTGTCGCCGCTCGTCGCCGGTCTGATCGCGGACCGGATCGAGCGGAAGTGGCTGATCGTCGCGTCGGCGTTCGGCGTCGCGCTGTTCGGCAGCGCGTTCGCGATGTCGGCGCAAGCGCCGTTCGTCATTGCGTTCGGCCTGCTCGTCACGCTGTCGAGCACGGTACTCGCGAGCAATGGCACCGCGTACCAGGCGGAACTGTTTCCGACCGCGATCCGCGGGCGCGCGCTCGGTTTCGTGCATTCGATCGGCCGCCTGACCGGGGCCGTCAGCAGTTTCATCGTCGCGCTGTTGCTCGAGCGGGCGGGCGTATCGGCGGTGTTCGCGCTGATCGGCGGCAGCATGCTGATCGTGATGCTGTCGATCGGCGCGTTCGGGCCGCGCACCAACAACCGGTCGCTCGACGATATCCCGGACGAGCAAGCCGATGCGGCCGTGGCGAAACGGCCGGCCAGCACGCTCGACGTGTTGCCGACGCGCCGTTCGTGACGGCGCGCGTGCGACCGCGCAACGGCTGTTACGCGCTCATCGCCAGCGCATTCGCGCCGACGTGCCACCGCAAGCATTCGACGACGAGCGCGTGATTGGCTTCGGAGCCGAGCCCCGCGATCGTCATCGCGCCGACGATGCCGGCGCCGTCGAGCCGCAACGGCACGCCGCCGCCGTCGAGCGCGTAATCGTCGTCCGACAGGCCCTGCGAGCGCAGCGACCAGCCGGCACGCCGAAAGCACGCGCCGACCGCGAGCGAACTCTGGCCGAAACGCAGCACCGTGTTCTGCCGGCGGCGGACAGCATCGCTGTCGTGCGCGCCGCTGCCGTCGAGCGCGCAGTAGAACAGCGGCGCGTGCCCGCCGACGATGCTGACCGCGATCGGCAGCCCGCGTCGCGACGCGAGGTTGACCGCGATCTCTCCGATGCGGCGCGCGACGGACGCATTGAAGTGCGGCAGCGCCGGGTTCGACGCATCGTCGTCGAAGGCGGGGTGGTCGAGGCGAAAGAGGGGCGTCACCATGGCGGCTCCGTAGCGTTGCCGGCGCGGTACGCGCGTGCCGGGCGTCGCATCGTCACGGGCCGCGCGCGGGCCCGTCTTCCGTTCAGTGCTTCGGCGTGTCGGCACGTCGGCGTTTCAGCGCTTGGGCGCCGCATCGAGCATCCACTCGTGCGCGGGATCGTTCTTGAACGCCCACGCGCGGCTCGGCCCGGCCATCACGTTCAGGTAGTACAGGTTGTAGCCGTGCGGCGCGACCACCGGGTGGTAGCCGCGCGGCACCATCACGACATCGTGGTCCTCGACCGCGCACGCTTCGTCGAGGCTGCGGTCGTCCGTGTACACGCGCTGGAACGCGAAGCCTTGCGGCGGGTCGATCCGGTGGTAGTAGGTTTCCTCGAGCGACGTCTCGTCAGGCGCCGCGTCGCGGTCGTGCTTGTGCGGCGGATAGCTGCTCGAATGGCTGGCCGGCGTGACGACCTCGACCACGAGCAGCCGGTCGGCCGCCGGATTGTCGCCCATCAGGATGTCGCACACGTAGCGTGTGTTGGTGCCTTGCCCGCGTACCGAGCGGCGCATCCGCTCGCCGTCGAGGCGCTGCACGGGCTTGTCGCCGCTCGCATACGGCGCGGTGCACAGCGCGATTTCCGCATCGCGCGTCGCGACCAGCGTGACCGTCTTGCCGCCCGGCACGTACAGCGCGTCCGGCGACATGTCCTCGAACACGCTGTCGCGTTTGCCGAGCGCATCGTAGGGGGTGCCGTCGACATCCGCGCGCACCGTGCCGGTGAGCACGACGACGCACAGTTCGCGCGCGCCGGTGTCGAGCGTTTCGGTGTCGCCGGCTTTCAGGCGCAGCGCGCGGAAACCGACGTGCTTCCAGCCGGCCGACTCGGGCGTGACGTTGCAGATTTCGCGGTCGGCAGAGGCTTTGACCAGCAGGGGAGAAATCGTCATGGGGTGGGGCTCCGCAACAGGGTAGGGCTCATGTGTTCACGCGTTCACGCGCTTACGCGCTCAACCGGTCGACGATCGCGCGCAGCGATTCGTAACCCTTCTTCGCATACGCATAGCTCGGCGCGACGGCCGGGTCCTGCTCGGCCTCGACGACGAGCCAGCCTTCGTAGCCGGCATCCTTCAGCGTATGCAGCGTCGCCTCGTAGTCGAGCGCGCCGTCGCCCGGCACGGTGAAGGTGCCGTTGATCACGCCGTTCAGGAAGCTCCAGCCGTCGTTGCGCGCCTGCGTGACGACCTGCGGCCGCACGTCCTTGCAATGCACGTGGACCACCCGCGACACATGCTTCTTCAGCAGCGTGACCGGATCGGCCGCGCCGCCGAAATACGCGTGGCCGGTGTCGAACAGCAGGAACACTTTCGCGGGGTCGGTGAGCGCCATGAGCCGGTCGACGTCGTCGGGTGACTCGACGTACGCGCCCATGTGGTGATGGTAGGCAAGCTTGATGCCGTACGTGTCGAGCAGGTGCGCGCCGAACGCGTCGAGGCGCGCCGCGTAGCGTCGCCAGGCGTCGTCGTCGACGAAGCGCGGGCGCTTCGCGACCGGCGTGTCAATGTTGCCCTGGATCGTGCCCGCGCATTCGCCGTAGACCACCACTTTCACGTCGTTGTACTGCAGCTTCGTCAGGTGTGCGCGGCAGCGCTCGATCTCGGCGGCGACCGCATCGGCGTCGCTCATGCCGGGCTCGACCTCGGCGAGGAAGCCCGAATACCAGCCGGACACGCACACGAGGCCGAACTCGGCGAGCTTCGCCTTCAGCTCGGGGCCCGTCTTCGGAAACTTGTTGCCGAGCTCGAAGCCCGCGTAGCCGATTTCGGCGCCTTCCTTCAGCGCCGTTTCGAGCGGCGTCTCGCCGCCGAGCGACGGCAGGTCGTCGTTCATCCACGACAGGGGATTGATACCGATGCGAACGTTCCAGCTCATGGCGTGCTTCCTTGGTTCGAATGTGTTTTTCTCGGGGAGGGTTCGTGGGCCGTGCGCGCGATCAGCGCCGCTGCCGGGTCTTCGCATCGAGATACGCGCGGTGCGCTGCATCGACGCCGGCGCGTTCGGATACTTGCGGCACGGCGACTTCCCACCACGCGCCGCCGTCGTCGGTCGTGCGATGGTGCGTGGTGTCGATCACGAGCACCTGGCTCGTCGTCGCGGCGCGGGCGCGTTTCATCTCGCTGCGCAACTCGCCGATGTCGCGCACGTGCACGGCTTCGGCGCCCATCGCGCGCGCATGCATCGCGAAATCGATGGTCGAGCGCTCGCCGCCCTCCGGCACGCAGTCGTCGAGCATGTTGTTGAAGCTCGCGCCGCCGCAATTCAGTTGCAGCCGCTCGATGCAGCCGTAGCCGCGGTTGTCGAGGATCACGACGATGATCTTGCGGCCGAGCATCACGGACGTCGCCAGTTCCGCGTTGAGCATCATGTACGAGCCGTCGCCGACGATCACGATCACTTCGCGCGCGGGCCGCGCGAGCTTCGCGCCGAGGCCGCCCGCGACTTCATAGCCCATGCACGAGTACGCGTAGTCCATGTGGTAGTTGCCCGGCACGCCGCTGCGCCACAGCTTGTGCAGTTCGGCCGGCAGCGTGCCCGCCGCGCACACGACGAGGTCGTCGCGCGCGCTGTCGCGGCCCGCGTCGGCCGCGGAGTCGCGCACCGCGCCGATCACTTCCGCGTCGTACGGGAGCGTGTCTTTCGGTATGCGCGTCGTCAGATCGGTCACGCGCGCGTTCCATGCGGCGGCCTGGTCGCGGTTGCTGGCGGTCCATGCCGGATCGGCTTGCCAGCCGGCCAGGGCGGCCGACAGCTGGCCGAGGCCCGTGCGCGCATCGGCCACCAGTTGACGGCCGCGTTTCTTGCCTGCGTCGAACGGCTGCACGTTCAGGCTCAAGAGCGTCGCAGTGCCGTAGAGCGCATGCGAGCCGGTCGTGAAATCCTGCAGCCGCGTGCCGACCGCGAACACCACGTCGGCCTGCGCGGCCGCACGGTTTGCGGCAGGCGAGCCCGTCACGCCGATCGACCCGAGATTCAGCGGATGGTCCCACGCGAGGCTGCCCTTGCCGGCCTGCGATTCGGCGACCGGCACGCCATGCGTATCGGCGAACGCGCGCAGCGCATCCCACGCCTGGCTGTACAGCACGCCGCCGCCCGCGACGATCAGCGGCTTCTCCGCGGCCTTCAGCACGTCGAGCGCATCGGCGAGTTCGAGCGCGTCGGCCGGCGGCCGGCGCATCCGGATCACCGGCGGCGCAAAGAAATCCTCGGGCCAGTCGTACGCGAAGGTCTGCACGTCCTGCGGCAACGCGAGGCACACGGGGCCGCACTGCGCGGGGTCGGTCATCACCTGGATCGCGCGCGGCAGCGCGACGAGCAACTGTTCGGGCGACGTGATCCGGTCGAAGTAGCGCGTCACCGGCCGGAAGCAGTCGTTCGCGCTGACGTCGCCCTGTTCGAAATCCTCGACCTGCTGCAGCACGGGGTCGGGCAGCCGCGACACGAACACGTCGCCGGGCAGCAGCAACAGCGGCAGCCGGCCGACGTGCGCGAGCGCGGCCGACGTCAGCATGTTGGTCGCGCCGGGGCCGATGCTCGACGTCGCAGCCATCATCCGCTGGCGGAAATTCGCTTTCGCGAACGCGACGGCCGCGTTGGCCATCCCTTGCTCGTTGTGGGCGCGGAAGGTCGGCAGCCGGTCTTTTTCCGCGTGCAGCGCCTCGCCGAGCCCGGCCACGTTGCCGTGGCCGAAGATCGCGAACACGCCGCCGCAGTACGGCAGGATCTCGGTGCGGCCGTCGGGCTGGACGACTTCGGCGCGCAGGGCGGCCAGGTAGCGCACGAGCGCCTGGCTGACGGTCAGTCTCACGGTAGAGGTCATGTCGGTCGGTGAAGAGGAATGGGTCATCGCGGGCGTCGCATCAGGCCGCGGCGGCGCGGGCGGCCGCGGCACGGCGGCCGAGCCACGCGTCGACCAGCTGCGCGAAGTTGCCGGCGACTTCGTCGATCAGCGCCTGGTCGTCGATCCGGCCGGCGAACCAGTTCAGCGACGCATCGGCCCACAGCGTGCGCCCGACCATGAAGCCCTTGACGATCGGATTGGTCGCGGAGCGGAAGCTGTCGACCAGGTATTGCAGCGGCTGGTTCAGCCCGAGGATCACGGCGCCGCGGCAATGCGGGTCGCGCTCGGCGATCAGCGCGGCGAGCCGCGTCCAGCCGTCGGCGGTGAGCGGCGTGAGCTTCCACCATTCGGGCTTCACGCCGAGGTTGTAGAGGCGCGCGATCGTGCGCAGCACCGCGTCGTCCTCGGTGCCGGCCGGCGTCATCGCGCGCGGCGGAATCATTTCCAGCAGCAGTTCGTTGCCGCTGGCGCGCGTGGCTTCCCACAGTTCCAGCACGCGCTGCTCCTGTTCGACGCGCAGGTCGACCGGGTCGTCCGGGTGATAGTGCACGAGGCACTTCACGACCTGTTCGGTCGGCCAATGCGTGAGCGACGAGCCGACCGAGCGCGTTTCGTCGAAGCGCAGCGGCCGCGAGCCGGGCAGCTCGACCGGTCGGCCGACCCACCAGCCGCGACCGGTGGCCGACGCCAGCGCGTCGCTGCCGTAGCCGCCGCCGTCGATCAGCACGCCGACGTGGCCTTCGATCTGGCGATCGCGCTCGACCTGTTCGACCGCGCGCACGAGCAGGCGCTTCAAGGTCTTGATCCGCGCTTCGTCCGCGCCGGCCTGCACCGCGAGTTCGTAGAACTGGCTGCGATGGTCGAACGCCATCACGCACAGGTCGTTCCATTCGCGGCGCGGTACCGTCACGCGATGCAGGTGCGCAAGCGCGTGGTCGGCGTCGACCACCGGGTTGCGGCTGCCGTCGAACCAGTGTGCCAGCTCGGCCGGCGTCGGCATCGCGGCGGAGCATGCATGGCGCGACACGACGATCGCGCCGCACGCATTCGCGATGCGCGTCGACTCGGCCCAGTCGCGCCCGCGCAGCAGCCCGGACAGCAGGCCCGACAGGAACGCATCGCCCGCGCCGAGCACGTTGAGCACCTCGACGCGTTCGCCGAGGAAGGTCGGCGCATCGTCGATGCGGGCGGGAACGTCGCCCTCGATCACGCAGCAGCCGAGCGCGCCGCGCTTGACGACCAGCGTCGCGTTCGTGATCTTGCGCACCGCCTGCAACGAGCCGATCACGTCGTGCGGTACGCCGCCCGCGATCAGGAATTCCTCCTCGGTGCCGACCAGCAGGTCGAATTCGCCGAGCACCTGCTGCAGCTGCCGCGTCACCTGCGCGTCCGGCACGTAGCGGTTTTCGCCCGCGCCGCGCGCGGTCAGCCCCCACAGCACCGGCCGGTAGTCGATGTCGAGAATCCGCACGACGCCATGGCGGCGCGCGTAACCAAGCGCGGTCAGCGACGCTTCGCGCGTGCCCGGCGTCGACAAATGCGTGCCGGTGATCGCAAGCGCGCGGCAGCCGGCGATGAAGTCCTCGCTGATCTCGTCGGCGCGCACGGCCATGTCCGCGCAGTTCTCGCGCACGAACAGCAGCGGGAACGTGTCGCGGTCCTTCAGCCCGAGCAGCACCAGCGCGGTGAGGCGCTCGCGGTCGGTCTGCAGCTGGCTCGTGTCGCAGCCTTCGCGCTCGAGCGTCTCGCGCAGGAAGCGGCCCATCTGTTCGTCGCCGACGCGCGAAATCATCGCGGTCTTCAGCCCGAGCCGGGCCACGCCGAACGCGACGTTGCCGGACGAGCCGCCGAGATACATCTGGAAACTGCGCGCATCCTCCAGGCGGCTGCCGTACTGCTGCGCATAGAGATCCACGGCCACGCGGCCGAGGCAGGCGAGATCGATGGGGCGGTCACTCGGAAAGTTCAGCAGGCTCATATCACGTGTCACGCTCGCGGCCGGCGTTCGGCGATGCCGGCGGATTAGGGGACCGAACCTCGGGCGGCAATCCGCACCGTGTGCTGCACGACGCGGGACTACCTGCCGCAAGGAATCGGGCTACGGAACGGAGTCTAGACTTTTTGGAAATCCAGTTCCCTAGGTGAAATCACGTAGAAATAAATTTCCAAATTTTCGAGGAAGTGATCTACAGTTTCATCCGGATGCTTCAGTCCAGATCGGACCCGATGGGGCCCCGATCGGACTCGGCCCGGCGGCGCGCAACGCGCCGTCTTCCGCCCCCGGAGATGAGGAGACAGATTGATCATGAAGACCAAGCTGATGGCCGTCGCGGCCGCCGCGATTCTGGCAGCGCCGCTCGCGCATGCCGAGAAGATCGGCGTGACGATGGCGTCGTTCGACGACACGTTCCTGACCATCCTGCGCAACAGCATCGCCGATTCGGCGAAGAAGGACGGCGCGACGGTGCAGATCGAGGACGGCGGCAACGACGTCGGCAAGCAGTTGAGCCAGGTCCAGAACATGATCGCGCAGAAGGTCGACGCGATCATCGTGAACGCGGTCGATACCGACGCGACGCCGAAGATCACCAAGATGGTGACGGCGGCGAAAATCCCGCTCGTGTACGTGAACCGCAAGCCGGTCGATTTCGACAAGCTGCCGGCCGGCGTCGCGGTGGTCGCATCCGATGAAAAGCAGTCGGGCACGCTGCAGGCGCGCCAGGTGTGCAAGCTGCTCGGCGGCAAGGGCGACCTCCTCGTGCTGATGGGCGAGCTGTCCAACGAATCGGCGCGCGCCCGCACCAAGGACATCGAGGACGTGATCGCGACGAAGGATTGCTCGGGCATGAAGATCGTCGACAAGCGCGAAGGCAAGTGGAGCCGCACGCAGGGCCAGGACATCACGATGAACTGGCTGAGCTCCGGCACGAAGTACGACGCGATCATCTCCAACAACGACGAGATGGCGATCGGCGCGATCAACGCGCTGAAGGCCGCGCGCAAGTGGACGCCGAAGACGATCGTCGCCGGCATCGACGCGACGCCGGACGGCCTGGCGTCGATGAAGAGCGGCGAGCTGAAGGTGTCGGTGTACCAGAACGCATCCGGGCAGGGGCAGCAGGCCGTCGCGGCCGCGCTCAAGCTCGCGAAGAAGCAGCCCGTCGACCGCTACGTGAACGTGCCGTTCGAGCTCGTGACGCCCGAGAACATGAACCAGTACGCGAAGCACTGACCGGTGATCCGTTGAATGGCGCGGGCCCGGCACGACCGGGTTCGCGCACGACTTGTCGAGGAACGTCCATGTTTACAGCCAGAGTCGCGCGCCCGATGGCCGGCGACGCTGCGCGGGCCGCTTCGTCCGGCTCGACCGGCGTGTCGGCCCCGCCGGCTTCTTCCGCGGCCGACTGCGTGCTCGAGGTGCGCGGCGTCGGCAAGTCCTTTCCGGGCGTCGTCGCGCTCGACGGCGTGCAGTTCCGCGTGCGCCGCGGCACCGTCCATGCACTGATGGGCGAGAACGGCGCGGGCAAGTCCACGCTGATGAAGATCATCGCGGGCGTCTACACGCCCGACCAGGGCGAGATCCTGATCAACGGCGAGCCCGTCGTGCTGAACGGCCCGCTCGACGCGCTCGACCGCGGCATCGCGATGATCCACCAGGAACTCAACCTGATGCCGTACATGACGGTCGCGGAGAACATCTGGATCCGCCGCGAACCGAAGAACCGTTTCGGCCTGATCGATCACGCCGCGCTGCGCCGCCAGACGGCCGCGCTGTTCGAGCGGCTGTCGATCGACATCGATCCGGAAACCGACGTGCGCACGCTGACGGTCGCGAGCCGCCAGATGGTCGAGATCGCGAAGGCGGTGTCGTTCGACTCCGACGTGCTGATCATGGACGAGCCGACTTCCGCGCTGACCGACAAGGAAGTCACGCACCTGTTCCGGATCATTCGCCAGCTGCGCGAGCAGGGCAAGGGCATCGTCTACATCACGCACAAGATGAACGAGCTGTTCGAGATCGCCGACGAGTTCTCGGTGTTCCGCGACGGCAAGTACATCGGCACGCATGCATCGAGCGACGTCACGCGCGACGACATCATCCGCATGATGGTCGGGCGCGAGATCACGCAGATGTTCCCGAAGGAAGAGGTGCCGATCGGCGAGGTCGTGCTGTCGGTGCAGAACCTCGGCGTCGACGGCGTGTTCCGCGACGTGAGCTTCGAGCTGCGCGCGGGCGAGATCCTCGGCGTAGCCGGCCTCGTCGGCTCGGGGCGCTCGAACGTCGCGGAGGCGCTGTTCGGCGTCGTGCCGGCCACGTCGGGCGAGATCCGCATCGACGGCAAGCCGGTGCGCATCACGACGCCCGCGCAGGCGATGAAGCACGGGATGGCCTTCCTCACCGAAGACCGCAAGGACACCGGCTGCTTCCTGAATCTCGACCTGCTCGCGAACATGGAAGCCGCGGTGCTCAGCCACCGCTACGTGAAGTTCAACTTCGTGCGGCAGGCACAGTTGAAGCGCGACTGCGAGGAAATGAGCCGGATGCTGCGCGTGAAGTCGCCCGGGCTGCACGAGGAAATCCAGAACCTGTCGGGCGGCAACCAGCAGAAGGTGCTGATCGGCCGGTGGCTGCTCACGCAGCCGCGCATCCTGATCCTCGACGAACCGACGCGCGGCATCGACGTCGGCGCGAAGGCCGAGATCCACCGGCTCGTCAGCGCGCTCGCCGGCAAGGGCGTCGCGGTGCTGATGATCTCGTCGGAGATGCCGGAAGTGCTGGGAATGAGCGATCGCGTGATGGTGATGCACGAAGGGCGCATGACCGGCATCGTCGATCGCAAGGACGCCGACCAGGTCCGCATCATGGATCTCGCGTCGCGCTGAGCCGAACCAAGATTGGAGACAAAGCAATGGGCAACCTGAACCCGGTCGCGGATGCGCAGACCATGACCCTCAAGACGCGGCACGCGAAGTGGCCGCCCGAGCTGAGCATCTTCCTCGTGCTCGTCGGCATCAGCCTGTTCTTCGAGATCGTCGGCTGGATCGTCGTCGGCCAGAGCTTCCTGTTCAACACCGAGCGGCTCGAGATCATCGTGCTGCAGATGGCCGTGATCGGCATCATCGCGGTCGGCGTGAACCTCGTGATCATCACCAGCGGGATCGACCTTTCGTCGGGCTCGGTCGTGGCCGCCGCGGCGGTCGTCTCGGCCAGTCTCGCGCAGGTGTCCGACTTTCCCCGCGCGGTGTTTCCGCACCTGACCGACCTGCCGATCATCTGGCCCGTGCTCGCCGGCGTGTGCGTCGGGCTGCTGGTCGGCCTGCTGAACGGCTCGCTGATCGCGATGACGGGCATCCCGCCGTTCATCGCGACGCTCGGCACGATGGTCGCCGCGCGCGGCTTCGCGAAGTGGTTCACCAACGGGATGCCGGTGTCGATGCTGACCGATCAGTTCGCGGCCATCGGCGCCGGCGCCAATCCGGTGATTGTCTTCCTCGTGATCGCCGCGATCTTCCACGTCGTGCTGCGCTACACGCGCTTCGGCAAGTACACCTATGCAATCGGCGCGAACCGGCATGCGGCCGTCGTGTCGGGCATCAACGTCACGCGCCACCTGATCTTCGTCTACGCGATCGCGGGCCTGCTGAGCGGGATCGCCGGCACCGTGACGGCCGCGCGCGCGATCTCCGGCCAGTCGGGCATGGGCGTGATGTACGAACTCGATGCGATCGCGGCGGTCGTGATCGGCGGCACGTCGCTGTCGGGCGGCCTCGGCCGCGTGACGGGCACCGTGATCGGCGTGCTGATCCTCGGCGTGATGACGTCGGGCTTCACGTTCATCCGCATCGACGCGTATTACCAGGAGATGGTCAAGGGCGCGATCATCGTCGCGGCCGTGATCGCCGACCAGTACCGCAACAAGAAGAAGCGCCGCTGACCTGTCATGCATCGCCGGGCGAGGGCGGCACGTGCCGCCGCCTGCGTCCGGCACCTGTCACTGTCGAGGACATTCGATGAAGATCGCGCTGGACCCCTACATGATTCGCCACCTGCCGCTCGACCGCCTGCCGCACGCGGTGGCCGAACTCGGTTACGACCAGATCGAGCTGTCGCCGCGCAGCGACTTCCTCGACTGGTGGGTGATGCCGCGCGCCACGCGCGAACGGATGGCCGCATTCCGGCAGGCGATGCGCGCGAGCGGCGTCGGCCTCGCGTCGCTGCAGCCGATGTACCGCTGGGCGAGCCCGTTCGAGGACGAGCGGCAATGGGCGGTGCGCTGCTGGAAGAAGGCGATCGAGGTGGCGGTGGAGATGGAGTGCGCGCTGATGGTGTCGGAGTTCGGGCGCGGCGCGTCGCCCGAGCGCTCGGTCGGCGAACGGCCGGGCGCGAACCCGAGAGAGCTGTGCGAAGCCGCGTGGTTCCGGTCGATGGACGAGCTGTTGCCGATCCTCGAGCGCGAACGCATCGTGCTGTCGGTCGAGCCGCATCCGGAGGACTGGATCGAGCAGCTGCAGCCGGCGATCGACATCGTCACGAACATCGGCTCGCCGTCGCTGAAGCTGTCGTATATCGCACCGCACACGTTCTACTACGGCGACGACATGGCCGCGATGATCGCGCAGGCGGCGCCGATCCTCGCACACGTGCGCGTGGCCGATACCTTCGACCACCGCAAGAGCAGCCAGCTGCGCTACATCGTGAACCCGCCGGGTTCGAACCAGATTCGCGTGCACCAGCATCTCGACATCGGGCAGGGCGAGATCGACTGGGACGTGTTCTTTCGCGCGCTCGGCGCGGCCGGCTTCGACGGCGTGATGTCGTCGTGTGTGTTCGCGTGGGAGGACCGCGCGGAAGCGTCGTCGCGCTACATGCGCGACACGATCCAGCGCTACGTCGATCGTCATTTCGATCGCACGGCGCGCTGACGGATGACTGACCGGTGCGGCGCGTGCCGCACCGCCAATGAACGACTGGAGACTCCTAGATGACCTTGCAAATCGGCGTGATCGGCTGCGGTGCGATCGGCCAGGACCATATTCGCAGACTGACCCGCACGCTGTCCGGCGCGCGCGTCGTGGCCGTCAACGACATCGATCCGCAGCAGGCGCGCGACGCGGTGACGAAGTATGGGCTAGACGCCGAAATCTACGGCGACGGTCACGAGGTGATCGCGGCCGCCGACGTGCAGGCCGTGCTCGTCACGTCATGGGGGCCGACGCACGAAGCGTTCGTGCTCGACGCGATCGCGCACGGCAAGCCCGTGTTCTGCGAGAAGCCGCTCGCCGTCACGGCCGAAGGCTGCATGCGGATCGTCGAAGCCGAAGTCGCGTACGGCAAGCGGCTCGTGCAGGTCGGCTTCATGCGGCCGTACGACGAAGGCTATCGCGCGCTGAAGCGCGTGATCGACAGCGGCGAGATCGGCGCGCCGCTGATGCTGCATTGCGCGCACCGCAACCAGTCGGTCGGCGAGCGCTACACGACTGACATGGCGATCACCGATACGCTGATCCACGAGCTCGACGTGCTGCGCTGGCTGCTCGGCGAGGACTATGTGAGCACGCAGGTCGTCTATCCGAAGAAGACGCGCCATGCGTCCACCCATCTCGCCGATCCGCAGATCGTGCTGCTGGAAACCGCGAGCGGCGTGCGCATCGACGTCGAGATCTTCGTGAACTGCCAGTACGGCTATGACATCCAGTGCGAGGTGGTCGGCGAGCAGGGCATCGCGAAGCTGCCCGATCCGCCGGCCGTCGGGCTCAAGCATGCGGCGCGGCAGTCGGTCGAGATCATGACCGACTGGAAGGAACGCTTCATCGCGTCGTACGACGTCGAGCTGCAGGCGTTCATCGACGGCGTGCGCGCGCAGGCGCTCACCGGGCCGTCGGCCTGGGACGGCTACGCGGCGGCGGTTGCGGCCGACGCCTGCGTGCGTGCGCAGAAGAGCGGGGCGGTCGAACCGATCGCGATGGCTGAACGCCCTGCGTTCTATCGCGGCTGACCCGCAGCCGCCTATTTGCCGGACTGACCGACATGACGATGAAGATAGGTTGCGCACCGTGCTGCTGGGGTGTCGACGACGTGAAGAACCCGCACCTGCCGCCGTGGCGGCAGGTGCTTGCCGAAGCCGCCGAGGCCGGCTACTCGGGCATCGAGCTCGGGCCGTACGGCTACATCCCGCTCGAACTCGACGTGGTGGGCGCGGAGCTCGAGCGGCAGCGCCTGAGCATCACCGCCGGCACGATCTTCGACGATCTGGTGTCGCCGGAGAACCTGCCGAACCTGTTGCGCCAGACGCGCGAGATCTGCGCGCTGATCACGCGGCTGCCGAAGCTGCCGACGCAGGACGGCCAGCGCTACGCGGCGCCGTACCTCGTCGTGATGGACTGGGGCCACGAGGAGCGTGACTACGCGGCCGGCCATGGCGAGCGCGCGCCGCGGCTGTCGGACGAAAGCTGGGCGGCGATGGTCGGGCACATCCGGCAGATCGCGACGATCGCACGCGACGAATTCGGCGTGCGCACGGTGATTCATCCGCATGCGGGCGGCTACATCGAGTTCGCGGACGAGATCGACCGGATCGTCGCCGACATTCCGGCGGCCACGGCCGGCCTCTGTCTCGACACGGGCCACCTGTACTACTCGGGCATGGACCCGGAGGCCTGGCTGCGCCGCCATGCGACGCGCGTCGACTACGTGCATTTCAAGGACATCGACGCAGCCGTGTACGACACGGTGATGGGCGAGCACATCGCGTTCTTCGCCGCCTGCGCGCGCGGCGTGATGTGCCCGATCGGCACCGGCGTGCTCGACTACCGGTCGATCCGGCGCGCGCTCGACGACATCGGCTACGCGGGCTATATCACGATCGAGCAGGAGCGCGACCCGCGCAATGCGGGCACGAGCCTGCGCGACGTCGCCGCGAGCCGCGCGTTTCTCGCGTCGGCCGGCTTCGCGTGATCCACCGCATCACGCACACCCTGAACTGAACACGGACCAGGAACACCACCATCATGATTGACGGACAGATTCTGCTTGGACATTCGATTCGCTGGGGCATGGTCGGCGGCGGGCTCGGCAGCCAGATCGGCTACAGCCACCGGTCGGCCGCGCTGCGCGACGGCAGCTTCCAGCTGGTCGCCGGCGCGTTCGACATCGATCCCGAACGCGGCCGCCAGTTCGGCGTGAAGCTCGGCGTCGCGGCCGAGCGCTGCTATCCCGACTACGCGACGATGTTCGACGCCGAGGCGCGCCGCCCGGACGGCATCCGCGCGGTGTCGATCGCGACGCCGAACAACACGCACTTCGAGATCTGCCGCGCCGCGCTGAACGCGGGGCTGCACGTGGTCTGCGAGAAGCCGCTGTGCTTCACGACCGAGGAGGCCGAGGCGCTGGAGCGGCTGTCGGTCGAGAAGAACCGGATCGTCGGCGTCGCGTATGGTTATTCCGGACACCAGATGATCGAGCAGGCGCGCGAGATGATCGCGCGCGGCGATCTCGGCGAGATCCGCATCGTGCAGATGCAGTTCGCGCACGGGTTCCACAGCGAGGGTGTCGAGGCCGCGAGTGCGGCCGCGCGCTGGCGCGTCGACCCGAAGTTCGCGGGCCCGAGCTACGTGCTCGGCGACATCGGCACGCATCCGCTGTACATCTCCGAGGTGATGGCGCCCGAGCTGAAGATCCGGCGGCTGATGTGCTCGCGTCAGAGCTTCGTGAAGAGCCGTGCGCCGCTGGAAGACAACGCGTTCACGATCATGGAGTACGACACGGGTGCGGTCGGCTACGTGTGGTCGAGCGCGGTGAACGCGGGCTCGATGCACGGCCAGAAGGTGCGCGTGATCGGCTCGAAGGCGAGCGTCGAATGGTGGGACGAGCATCCGAACCAGCTGCGCTACGAAGTGCAGGGGCAGCCGGCGCAACTGCTCGATCGCGGGATGGGTTATCTGCATCCACATGCATTGCGCGAGGATCGCATCGGCGCCGGGCATCCGGAAGGGCTGTTCGAGGCCTGGTCGAATCTGTATGCGCGCTTCGCGCTCGCGATGGATGCGGCCGACCGCGGCGACGTTGCGGCATTGAAGAACATTCGCTATCCGGACGTCCATGCGGGCGTGGAAGGCGTACGCTGGGTCGAGAACTGCGTGCGCTCCGCCGATGCGGGCGGCGTGTGGGTCGACTATCGCTGAACCGGCGGCATGGGCCGGCCGCGGCGCGCCTGTCGTACAAGGCTTCGCACCGACGGCCGGCGTGGGTAGACACCCTGATCTTTACGACGCCGCGAGAGCGTTGGACAATCGCTTCCAGTGTTGCCGTGGAGCGTAGGCAAGTGATGATCGAGCGCGTGGGAGCGAGCACGCGGCGCGGGCCGCGCCGCAAACGTGATTAAATTCGCCCTTCGTCAGTTGCTCAGAGCAATCTCATTTGTGGTGAAGAGGAAGGTGCGCTGTCGACAGATGTTATTCCGACGCTAGAATGATCGGCATGATTCTTGTATACCGCTACCGCGTGAAGTCGCTCAACGGATTGCTGAACAAGCAAAGCCGTGCGGTTAACTACGTCTGGAACTTCTGCAATGACACGCAAAGGCACGCGGTCAAATGGAGCAAGAAGTGGCCGACGGGTTTTGATCTGAATGTGCTGACGACCGGCAGCAGTAAGGACCTCTGCATCCACTCCGGTACCGTCAACGCGACGTGCGAGCAATACGCAAAGTCTCGCAATCAGCAGCGACGCCCCTGCTTGCGCTATCGCGGCAGGAAGTCGCTCGGCTGGGTGCCGCTGAAGGGCCGTGATCTGAAACGCGAGGGCGATGCGTTTCGATTCGCAGGCAATACTTTCCGCGTGTTCAATAGCCGACCGCTTCCTGAAGGCAAGATCAAGGACGGAACCAACTTTGCGCAGGATGCGCGTGGCAACTGGTTTCTCAACATCGTGATCGAGATGCCAGATATTCCGGTTCGCCCGATTCGTTCCGGTGTCGGCGTCGATCTCGGCCTGAAAGACTTCGCCACACTTTCGACCGGGGAGAAATTGCCCAATGACCGGTTCGGTCGGCGCGCGGCTGAAAAGCTGGCGAAAGCTCAGCGAGCAAGAAAACACAAGCGGCATGTCGCGAAACTGCACGCCAAGGTGGCGAATGCACGTGCTGATTTCCAGCACAAGCTCGCGCTCGATCTCGTGCGACGCTTCGACTACATCGCGGTCGGCAACGTGTCGGCCGGAAAACTCGCCAGAACCAAGATGGCGAAGAGCGTCTACGACGCATCCTGGTCGTCCTTTCGAAATAAGCTTCGTTACAAAGCGATCGCGCACGGGGCTACGTTCGAGGAAGTGAACGAATTCAACTCTACCCAGTCCTGTTCGGCGTGTGGTTCGAAAGACAGCACGACGCGGCCGAAAGGTATCGCGGGGCTGCGAATAAGAGAATGGGCTTGCAGTGACTGTGGTGTCGTGCATGATCGCGATATCAACGCTGCATTAAACATTCTCCGATGCGGACGTGCATCGCCAGTTGTGGGAATTCGCCGCCTTTAGGCGGTGGAGGACGTCAAGCATGTATCCAGTCGAGTCCCGGGCCGCGCCCGCCAGTACCGCGCGCGCATCGGGGCCGTCAACTTCGCGCTATCCGATGAGTTCATCCGAGAAACCTCCCGCCACCGTCGAGCAGTTCCTGCAGCACCTGACGCAGGAGTACGACGGCCTCAGCAATCGCCTGAAGGTGATTGCGCGCCACGTGGAAACGCATCGGGACCAGCTTGGCCTGGAAGGCATCCAGTCGCTCGCGGAGGCGTGCGGCGTCCAGCCGTCGGCCGTCGTGCGCTTCGCGAAGCACTTCGGCTTTTCCGGCTTCTCCGAGATGCAGAAGCTGTTCCGCGAAGGGCTCGCGCAGCAGATCGCGCCGGGGCGCGCGTACAACCTGCGGCTGCGCGACGTGATCGAATCGGGCTCGTCGAGCCTGCAGCCCGAGCAGATCGCCGACGAATTCATCAAGGGCAGCATTGCCGGGATGCAGCAGCTGCGGCAGACGCTCGATTCGCAGGCGCTCGCGCGGGCCGTCGACCTGCTCGCCGATACGCAGGCGATCTGGATCGCGGGCTCGCGGCGCGCGTTTCCGATCGCCGTGTATCTCGACTATGCGCTGCAGCACACCGACAAGCGCATCGGGTTGTTCAGCGCGCTCGGCAGCATGCATCTCGGGCAGATCCGCTCGGTGCGCGAGGGCGACGTGATGATCGTCATCTCGTTCATGCCGTACGCGGAGGAAACCGTGCAGGTCGCGCAGCAGGCCGTGCAGCGCGGTGCGCGGCTGATCGCGATCACCGACAGCCGGATGAGCCCGCTGGCGCGGGAGGCCGAGGTGACGCTGATGGTGCAGGACAGCGCGACGTTCGGCTTCCGCGCGTTGACGGCCACCATGGGTCTTGCGCAGAGCCTGTTCGTCGCGCTCGCGTACCGGCTCGAACTGTCGTACCTGCCGACCGCCGACGGCGCGCACGGGACGAAGGCCGGCTGACGCGGCCTGCCGGCGTACCGCCCGCGCGACCGATCGGCGGGCGGTGTGCCGTAGGGCGGTTACTTCGCAGTCGGCATCGCGAATTCGGCGCCCTTGCCGATGCTCGACGACCAGCGCTGCATCACCGACTTCTGGCGCGTGTAGAAGCGCACGCCTTCCTCGCCGTAGGCATGCATGTCGCCGAACAGGCTCTTCTTCCAGCCGCCGAAGCCGTGCCACGCCATCGGCACCGGAATCGGCACGTTGATGCCGACCATCCCGACCTGGATGCGCCGCGCGAACTCGCGCGCGATGCCGCCGTCGCTCGTGAAGCACGACACGCCGTTGCCGAATTCGTGCGCGTTGATCAGGTCGACCGCTTCGCCGAAATCCTTCACGCGCACGCAGCCGAGCACGGGCCCGAAGATTTCTTCCTTGTAGATGCGCATGTCGGGCGTCACGTGATCGAACAGCGTGCCGCCGGTGAAGAAGCCGGCCTCGCGGCCCGGCACGCGCAGCCCGCGGCCGTCGACCACCAGTTGCGCGCCTTCGTTCACGCCTTGCTCGATATAGCCTTCGATGCGCTTCAGCGCATCGCCGGTGACGATCGGGCCCATCTCGACTTCCGGCGACATGCCGTCGCCGATCACCAGCTTGCGCGCGCGCTCGGCCACCAGCGGCACGATCTGGTCCGCGATGTCGCCCACCAGCACCGCGACGCTGATCGCCATGCAGCGTTCGCCGGCCGAGCCGTACGCGGCGCCGATCAGCGCGTCGACCGCCTGCTCGAGGTTCGCGTCGGGCATCACGACGAGATGGTTCTTCGCGCCGCCGAGCGCCTGCACGCGCTTGCCGGACTGTACGGCACGCTGCTGCACGTACGCCGCGATCGGCGTCGAGCCGACGAAGCTGACGGCCTGCACGTCGGGGTGGTCGAGCAGCGCGTCGACCGCGCCCTTGTCGCCCTGCACGACGTTGAACACGCCGGCCGGGAGGCCTGCCTGCGTGAGCAGGTCGGCGATGAACAGAGCCGCCGACGGGTCGCGCTCGCTCGGCTTCAGCACGAACGTGTTGCCCGTCGCGATCGCGACCGGGAACATCCAGCACGGCACCATGCACGGAAAGTTGAACGGCGTGATGCCCGCGACGACGCCGAGCGGCTGGCGCATCGTCCAGTTGTCGATGCCGGTGCTGACCTGGTCGGTGAAGTCGCCCTTCAGGAGCTGCGGCACGCCGCAGGCGAATTCGATGATGTCGATGCCGCGCGCGACTTCGCCCTGCGCATCGGAGAACACCTTGCCGTGCTCGGCCGTGATGATCGCCGCGAGGGCGTCGCGGTGCTCGTTCATCAGTTGCAGGAAGCGGTGCAGCACGCGCGCGCGGCGGATCGGCGGCGTCGCGGCCCAGGCCGGGAACGCGGCGTGGGCCGACGCGACGGCCTGCTGCACTTCGCTGTCGTCGGCGAGCGCCACGCGGCGCACCGCGCGGCCGAGCGATGGATTGAGGACGTCCTGGAAGCGGCCGCTGCGGCCGGCGACGGGCGCGCCGTCGACATAGTGGCCGACGTCGGCGTCGGAGGTATACGCGGGAACCGGATTCATCGTGTCTCCTGGGGGATCGGGTGAGGGTGGACAGCGCCCAGTCTAGGCAAACGGGCAGGGCGGGAGAAGGCCGCGCAGCTTGATTCACTGTTCAGAATTCTGAATAATCACCGGATGAATCAGCAAAATGTCCAGGCGCTCTGGCCGCATATCCATTCGCTGACGGTGCTGGCCGCGGCCGGCAGTTTCACGGCCGCCGCGCAGCGGCTCGGCATCAGCAAGGCCGCGATGAGCCAGCGCATCGCCGATCTCGAAAAGGCCGCCGGCGTGCCGCTCGTGCGGCGCACGACGCGCAGCGTGCGGCTCACCGACGCGGGCCAGACGCTCGTCGACAGCACGCGCGACGCGTTCGAGTCGATCGGGCAGCACTTCGCGCGCGTGAAGGACCTGGCCGGGGAGCCGCGCGGCCTGCTGCGCCTGACGGTGCCGGTCGCGCTCGGGCGCCAGCAGGTCGTGCCGCACCTGCCCGATTTCCTGCGGCAGCATCCGGGCGTGCAGATCGAGCTCGACCTGTCGGACCGGCTGCATTCGCTGACGCAGGAGGGTTTCGACCTTGCGATCCGCCATACGACCACCGCGCCGCAGACCCACGTCGCATGGAAGCTGTGCGACACGCGCTCGCTGCTCGTCGCGAGCCGCGAATACCTCGACGCGCGCGGCGCGCCGCGACACCCGGGCGAGCTCGTCGACCACAGCTGCCTGTGCTACCTGCGCGACCACGAGCCGGCCGCATGGAGCTTCGAGCCGCACGGCCGGCGGCGCGAGCGCGTGAGCGTGCCGGTGCGCGGCAGCTTCGCGGCGAACAACAGCGAGGCGATGCGCGAGGCCGCGCTCGGCGGGCTCGGCATTGCGTTGCTGCCGGATTTCAGCGCGCAGCGCGATCTCGACGCCGGCCGGCTGGTCGCGCTGCTCGACGGCTGGCGGCCGTCGGGCGCGTTCGGCGACCACATCTTCGCGATCCGCCCGTACAGTCCGGTCGTGCCGAGCGCGGTGCGCGCGCTCGTGCGGCACCTGCGCGAACGGCTCGCGGGGGGCTTTTCGGGCACCTGAGCCCGGTGTCCGCGAGCGCCGGGCCGCGGGCGGCCCGGGCAGGCACGGCGGCGCTGCGGTAAAATCGCGGCTTCTCTCCGCGCCTTGAACGGCGCGTCATTCGAAGGTCGACAGCCGATGCAGATTCACAAGGAAGTGGACGCGCGCGGGCTCAATTGCCCGTTGCCGATCCTGCGTGCCAAGAAAGCGCTCGCCGATATGGAAAGCGGGCAAATCCTCAAGGTGCTCGCGACCGATCCGGGCTCGCAGCGCGATTTCGCCGCGTTCGCGAAGCAGACGGGCAACGAGATCGTCGAATCGACGACGCAGGACAAGACCTTCGTGTTCCTGATGCGCCGCCGCTGACGGCCCGCATCACGCTGCCGGCAGCGCCTGGCGCCGGCTACCCTTTTCTGACAATTCTTAAACCTCGCTTCGTGATCGGCTGCGTATACTGACCCGGCCGGTCGTCCGCTCCCAGCGGATGCGCCGGCCACGGTACGTCGTACGGCGGGCACGGGGGCCATGCCTGATGCTACCGTCGTACAACGGGGAGAGGACATGTCCTTCAGACCAGGGACCATTCGAAGTCCGTCCAGAGCGGAACGCAGCGTATCGGGACTGAGCCGTATCGAGCTCGACCCGCAACAGGATCGCCACGCGCGTGCCGCGCTGGAGGCCTACGCGGATTCCGCCGCGGCCGAGATGCCGTGGCTGGCCGAGTGGCTCGACGAACGGCTGCGCGATGCCGCGCAGGACGACGGCTCGGGCCTGACTTACTGCGGTGCGACGATCGAGCGCGTGTTCGATCTGGCGCAGGCGTGGGCAGCGAGCCAGCCGGACTATGCGGCCACCGCGTGGGAACGCGTGCGCGGCCAGCTGCAGCGCATGCTTGTCGAGCCGGCGCGTCCGGAACCGCTGCCGCATCGCGTGCCGGCCGACGATGTGGCCGAGCCGGTGGCGGGCTTCACGGGCGCCGATTAGGCGCTCGATTGCGCGGTGGGAAGGATTATTCGAAGAAAAGACGGTAGTCCGCGCAATTTATTGGCGAATTTCGTACTACTATGATGAAATCGCCGGTTCGTCCGTGCCCCGTTTTTGAGATATTTAGCCGGGGTCGCCGGTTTGCGCAGGTGGCGCGAGCGGCGAATGACGGCTCGCCGGCCGGTATCCGGAAGCGGCCCACGTGCTGCGCGGCCGGGTGGGGGCGGGAAGCTGAACTGGACGAATCGCTTTCGATTTGCGGGGTGCTATGAGAATTGCTGTACTGGATGACGATCCGGCCCAGACGGATTTCGTCAGTCAAACGCTGACGGCCGTTGGCCATACGTGCTATGCGTTCAAGGAAGGCAAGGCCCTGAAGAAGCGTCTGCAGCGCGAGACGTTCGATCTGCTGGTGCTCGACTGGAACGTGCCCGACATGTCCGGCGAGGAAGTGCTGAAGTGGGTGCGTGCCAATCAGACCGAGCACAGCCTGCCGATCATCTTCATGACGAGCCGTGACGACGAGGCGGGGATTACGCAGATCCTCAACGCCGGCGCCGACGACTACGTGGTCAAGCCCGTGTCGGGCCCGATCCTGCGCGCGCGCATCGGCTCGCTGCTGCGTCGCGCATATCCGGTCAACGCCGAGGCCACCGTTCGCGAATTCGATCAATTCCGTTTCGACGTGAACCTGAAGCAGGCCTACGTCGGCGACAAGGCCGTGAGCCTCACGCAGAAGGAATTCGAACTCGCGCTGCTGCTGTTCCAGCACCTCGACCGGCCGCTGTCGCGCGCGCACATTCTCGATCTCGTGTGGAAGCAGGCGACCGACATCCCGTCGCGCACGATGGATACGCACATCTCGATGCTGCGCACCAAGCTCGGCCTGCGGCCCGAAAACGGTTATCGCCTCGCGCCGATCTACGGCTACGGCTACCGGCTCGAGCGGGTCGGCCAGGGAGAACCGGAGTGACCACGGGAATCACGCAGCGCACGGCGAACCTGCGCACGGTCGCGCTGCGCGCGGCCGGCGCGGTCGCGTTTGCGTTCGCCGCGCAGCATGCGGCTGCCCAGCCGCCCGCGGCGGCGGGCAAGATGGTCGTCTACCGCACGCAGGCGGGCGACACGCTGTACGACGTCGCCGCGCGCTACCTGCAGGGCGCGGACGACTGGCAACTGCTTCAACAGATCAACGGCGTGCCCGCGCCGAAGCACCTGCAGCCCGGCATCGCGCTGAAGCTGCCGGTGGCGCGCCTGCGCAAGGAAAAGCTGACCGCCCGTGTCGTCGCGGTGCAGGGCACGGCCGAACGCGCGTCCGGCGATGCTTTTGCGCCGCTCGCGAACGACGCGACGCTCGCCGAGGGCGATCGCGTGCGCACGGGCCCGAACGGCTTCGTCACGCTCGAGCTCGCCGACGGCACGCACATGAGCCTGCCGCCCGACAGCCAGCTCGACCTGAAGGCGCTGCGCCGCACGGTGCTGACCGGCACGCTCGATCGTGAGTTCGAACTCACGCGCGGCTCGGTCGACAGCGAGGTCACCCATCTGAAGAAACGCGACGACCGCTTCCAGATCCGTTCGCCGTCGGTCGTGGCCGGCGTGCGCGGCACGCACTTTCGCGTGAACTACGACGCGGCCGGCAATGCGTCGACACGCGTCGAAGTGCTCGATGGCACCGTCGGCGTCGCGGGCGGCCGGAAGCCGGCCGATCCGACGCTCGTGCATGCGAATTTCGGCAGTGTCGCGACATCGTCCGGCGCGGTCGGCGCGCCCGTCGAACTGCTGCCCGCACCGGCACTCGCGCATCCCGACAAGGTGCAGGACGAGCCCGACGTCGCCTTCGACGTCACGCCGCTCGCGGACGCGCATGCGTACCGCGTGCAACTCGCGCACGACGCCGGGCTGCTCGACCTGTTCCGAGAAACGCGCACCGATTCGCCGCGCGCGGTTTTCCGCGACGTGCCGAACGGGAACTACTTCGTGCGTGTCGCCGCGATCGATGCGAACGGTCTCGAGGGCCGGCCGCGTACGTACGCGTTCGAACGCCGCGTGATGGGGCTCGACGCGAGCGCGTCGCCTGGCGCGGGCGGCTACGAGTTCCGCTGGTCGCCGAACGGTTCGGGCCAGGGTGCGCGCTACCGGTTCGTGCTGTCGCGCTCGAAGGACCTGAGCGCGCCGGTCGTCGACCAGATCGGCCTGCATACGCGCCAGATCACCGTCGCGCACCTGCCGCCGGGCGACTATTTCTGGGCCGTGACCGTCGAGGAGTTCGAAGGCGGCAAGTTCTACGAGAAGACCAGTCCGGTCAGCGCGTTCACGCTGTCGCGCTGATCCGCGGCGCATGAAACCCGATTCCGTTTCTCCGCGGCGGCACCTCGGCCGCCGCTTCCTGATCGAATGGATCGCGATCGGCTGCCTCGGGATCGCGGTGATCCTCGCGTGCGCGCTCGGCCGGCTGTCGGCGAGCGTCGACGGCCTGATCTACGACCGGCTGCTGATGCTGCGCAGCCTGCCGCTGTCACCCGACGTGGTCGTCGTCGACATCGACAACCAGAGCGTGTCCGCGCTCGGCCGCTGGCCGTGGTCGCGCGAAGTGCATGCGCGGCTGCTCGACACGCTGGCGCGCGCGCAGCCGGCCGCCGTCGTCTACGACGTGCTGTTTACCGAACCGTCGCCGGAAGATCGCGCGTTCGCGGACGCAATGACCCACGTACCGACCTTCCTGCCCGTGCTGCTGAGCCCCGAGCAGGGGGACGGCACGCGCGCGGTCGATCCGCCGGTGGCCGCGCTCGCGGCGCGTGCGGTCGGGCTCGGCCATATCAACCTCGAAGTCGACCGCGACGGCATCGTCCGCAGCGTGGCGCTGTACGAAAGCGACGGCCGCGTGCGCTGGCCGCAGCTGATGGTGCCCGTGTATCGCGCGATCCAGGCCGGCCGGCTGCAGCCGGTCGGCGGCGTGCCCGGCGCGGATGCGCACGACCTGTCGCGCGACGCGACCGGCGAGGGCCGCTACCTGATCCCGTTCAGCCGCAACACGCCAGCGTATCCGACGCTGTCGTTCGACGACGTGCTCGAAGGGCGCGTGAAGCCCGACGCGCTGCGCGGCAAGATCGTCGTCGTCGGCGTGACCGCGTCCGGGCTGTACGATCGCTTCGCCACGCCGGTGTCCGGCGAGTTCGGGCCGCTCGCCGGCGTGTATATCCATGCCAACGTGCTCGACATGCTGGCGACCGGCAGTGCGATCTCACCCGCGTCGCGCACCGGGCTGTTCGTCGCGTCGCTGCTGCCGCTCGCCGCGCTGCTGGGCGGCTTCCTGATGCTGTCGCCGTGGCGCGCGCTGCTGCTGACGCTGAGCCTGGCCGCGCTTGCCGTCGTCGCGAGCCTGGCGCTGCTGTTCGAGGCGCGCATCTGGCTGTCGCCGGCGCCCGCGATCTTCGGGCTGATCGCCGTCTACCCGATCTGGAACTGGCGGCGCCTGGAAATGACGATGTCGTACCTGCGCCGCGAGCTGCAGAAGCTCGCCGACGAGCCGCACCTGCTGCCCGAGGCGCCGCGCACGCGCAGCGTCGGCGGCGACGTGCTCGAGCGTCAGATGGCGCTGATGGCGCAGGCCGCGCAGCGCGTGCAGGACATGAAGCGCTTCGTGTGGGACAGCCTCGACAGCATGCCGGAGCCGATCTTCGTCACCGACCTGGCCGGCACCGTGCTGATCGCGAACCATGCGGCGAAGCGCTACGGGTCGCGCCTGTCGCTGCCGCTACCGGAAGGTCGGCCGCTGCGCACGGCGCTCGGCGAGCTGACGTTCATGAAGACCGTCGACGGCAACACCGAGCACGACGTGACGATCCGCGAACACTGGCCGGCCGCGCTCGACCCGACGCTCGAGGCCGAGCACGACGCGATGGCGCGCGGCATCGAGGTGCGCGATCGTGACGGGCTCGACCATCTGCTACGCTACGCGGCGTGTACGAACGCGCAGGGCCGCGTGACGGGCTGGATCGCCGGCCTCGTCGACGTGACCGAACTGCACGCGGCCGAGCGGCAGCGCGAGGAAGCGCTGCACCTGCTGTCGCACGACATGCGCTCGCCGCAGTCGTCGATTCTCGCGCTCGTCGAGATCGAGCGCGACCGCGCCGAGACCGACGCGATGCGCGGGCTGCTCGCGCGGATCGAGCGCTATGCGCACCGCGCGCTGTCGCTGGCCGACGAGTTCGTGCAGCTGGCGCGCGCGGAGTCGCAGGTGTACCAGCTCGAGGTGACGAGCCTCGTCGACGTGCTGATCGATGCGAGCGACGAGGTGTGGCCGCAGGCGCAGGCGAAGCACATTCGCGTCGACGCCGACGTCGGCACCGACATGTGCTGGGTGCGCGCGGACCGCTCGCTGATCACGCGCGCGTTCGTGAACCTGCTGAACAATGCGGTCAAATACAGTCCGTCCGATACCGTGATCACGTGTACGCTGGCGGTCGAGCACGCGTCGAAACGGATGTTCTGTACGATTCGCGATCAGGGATACGGCATTGCGCCGGAAGATCAGCGGCATCTGTTCGAGCGTTTCAAGCGATTCCATGCCGGCGAGCGGCCCGAAATCTCGGGTTCCGGGCTCGGCATGGCATTCGTGAAGACGGTCGTCACGCGCCATGGGGGCAGCGTGTCGGTCGACAGCGAGGTGGGTGTCGGCACCGCGGTGACGGTGTCGCTGCCCGCGATCGACGAGCCGTCCGCCTGACAGGGCCGGGCGCGACGGCAGGCATTTGGGGAAAGCCATGAGAAAGCAATGGGCAGCGACCGCGCTGGCGGCGTCGCTGTTGACGGGTTGCGCCGGCGTGACGAGCGGCGTCAGTGCGGTCGGGCAGCCGAACGCGTTCGCATCCGACGCGCACGGCTACGATTTCGTGCGGACGGCCGCGCAGGCCAATGATGCCGAATACCGGCAGATCGAGGCGCTCGTGCGCGACGAACTCGCGCACCGCGGCTTCGATGCGCAGCCGCTCGCGGCCGCGCGCTACCGGCTGTCGATCGCGTATGCGACGCAGCCGGCCTCGGTCGTGGCGAGCGCCGACGGGTGCGGGGCCGCAAGCAGCGCATGCGTGACGGTCGACGGGCCGGCGCCGTTCGAGCTGCCGTTCATGGGCCGCGTGTATCGCCATGTGCTGACGCTGCGCTTCGTCGACGCGAAATCGGGCGCCGACGTCTACCGCGTATCGGCCGCGCTGCGCGATCGCGATCCCGGCACGCAGCAGGCCGCGCCGGCGCTCGTGAAGAGCGCGCTCGCGAAGGTGCCGTTCGGCGACGGCGGCGGCTGGCTCGTCAAGACGAAAAAAGACGACGCGGGCGGAATGCCGGGCGTCGTCTCGGTGAAGCCGGCCGAAGCGCGCTGAGCGTCGGCCGGTGAGGTGAGGGCAGGGCTCGCGGGAGCGAGCCCTCGTGCCCTTGCCGCGTTCAGTCGGCCGGGTGTGCGCCGTCGCGCGCGCGCAGGTACGCGTCGAACTCCGCGCCGACTTCCGCGTGGCGCAGCGCGAATTCGACCGTCGCCTTCAGGTAGCCGAGCTTGCTGCCGCAGTCGTAGCGCGTGCCCTGGTACTTGTAGGCCAGCACTTGCTCATCGGCGAGCAGCGCCTGGATCGCGTCGGTGAGCTGCAGCTCGCCGCCCGCGCCGGGCTTCAGTGCACGCAGGTGCTCGAAGATCCGCGGCTTCAGGATGTAGCGGCCGACCACGCCGAGGTTCGACGGCGCGACTTCCGGCGCCGGCTTCTCGACGATCGCCGACATCTTGACGATCGACTCTTCCCACTCCTTGCCGTCGACGATCCCGTACGACTTCGTCTCCGACGGCGGGATCTCTTCGACGCCGATCACCGAGCTGTGATAGTGGTCGAACACGTCGACCATCTGCTTCATCACGGGCGGGTTGCCGTCGAGCAGGTCGTCCGCGAGGATCACCGCGAACGGGTTGTCGGCCACGAGCTTTTCCGCGCACAGCACCGCATGACCGAGGCCGAGCGCTTCCGGCTGGCGCACGTAGAAGCAGTCGACATGGCTCGGCTTGATGCTGCGCACCAGTTCGAGCAGCTTTTCCTTGCCGCGCGCCTCGAGTTCGGCCTCGACCTCGTACGACTTGTCGAAGTGGTCCTCGATCGCGCGCTTGCTGCGCCCGGTGACGAAGATCATCTCGGTGATGCCGGCGGCGATCGCTTCTTCGACAGCGTACTGGATCAGCGGCTTGTCGACGACCGGCAGCATTTCCTTGGGGCTCGCTTTCGTTGCCGGGAGGAACCGCGTGCCGAGACCAGCAACGGGGAACACTGCCTTGGTAACTTTCAACATGATCGAACCTTTATTCCTGTAATCGACTTGTCAGACGATGTATGTTCACGTCCCCATTATAGTGAACGCAAACGACCTTACCCTTTGTTACGCAGGCAACCGATCGAGCTGCGCGCGCAGCTTCTCGAGTGTGCTCTGGAATTCCGCGACGCGCTTCTGCTCCTGCTCGACCACGGCCGGCGGCGCTTTCGCGACGAATGCCTCGTTGCCGAGCTTCGCATTGCACTTCGTGATCTCGTTCGTCAGGCGCGTGATTTCCTTCGACAGGCGCTCGCGTTCGGCCGCGACGTCGATCTCGACCTTCAGCACCAGCTTGTTCGGCCCGACGATCGCGATCGGCGCGCCGTGCGCTTCCTTGTCGAGCGTCGCTTCGTCGGCGAGGATCTGCACTTCCGACAGGCGCGCGAGGGCCTGAACGTATGGCGCGAACGAGCGCAGGCGCTCGGCATCGCCGGCTGCGAGCAGCGGCACCTTGGTGGCCGGCGACAGGTTCATCTCGCCGCGCAGGTTGCGGCACGCGTCGACGATCGCCTTCAGGTCGGCCGCCCACTGTTCGGACACCTCGTCGATCTTCTGCAGGTTCGCGATCGGGTACGCCTGCGTCATCAGCGACGCTTCGCCTTCGGCCTTGCCTTGCGGATAACGGCCCGCGAGCGGCGCGACCTTCTGCCAGAGCGCTTCGGTGATGAACGGGATGATCGGGTGCGCGAGGCGCAGCACCGTCTCGAGCACGCGCAGCAGCGTGCGGCGCGTTGCGCGCTGCTGCTCCGGCGTGCCGTTCTGGATCTGCACCTTCGCGAGTTCGAGATACCAGTCGCAGTACTCGTCCCACACGAACTTGTAGATGCCGCTGGCGATGTTGTCGAAGCGGTAATCGGCGAAGCCCTTCGCGATGTCGGCCTCGGTACGCTGCAGCAGCGACACGATCCAGCGGTCGGCCGCCGAGAAGTCGAGGTAGCCGCCCGGGCCGCAATCGCCCGCGCCGCACACTTCTGGCTTGTCGCTGCCGCAGTCGTGGCCTTCGCAGTTCATCAGCACGAAGCGCGTGGCGTTCCACAGCTTGTTGCAGAAGTTGCGATAGCCTTCGCAGCGCGCGAGGTCGAAGTTCACGTTGCGGCCGAGCGTCGCCATCGACGCCATCGTGAAGCGCAGCGCATCGGTGCCGAACGCGGCGATGCCGTCCGGGAATTCCTTGCGCGTCTTCTTCTCGATCGTCGCAGCCTGCTTCGGGTTCATCAGGCCCGTCGTGCGCTTCGCGACCAGCGTGTCGAGGTCGATGCCGTCGACGATGTCGATCGGGTCGAGCGTGTTGCCCTTGCTCTTCGACATCTTCTGGCCTTCCGCGTCGCGCACGAGGCCGTGCACGTAGACGGTGTGGAACGGCACCTTGCCCGTGAAGTGCGTGGTCATCATCACCATCCGGGCGACCCAGAAGAAGATGATGTCGAAGCCCGTGACGAGCACCGACGACGGCAGGAAGTGCTTCAGTTCAGGCGTTTCGTTCGGCCAGCCGAGCGACGAGAACGGCACGAGCGCCGACGAGAACCACGTGTCGAGCACGTCTTCGTCGCGCTTCAGCGCACCCGTGTAACCCTTCGCGGCAGCCTGCGCGCGCGCTTCTTCCTCGTTGCGCGCGACGAACACCTCGCCGTTCTCGCCGTACCACGCGGGAATCTGGTGGCCCCACCACAGCTGGCGCGAGATGCACCAGTCCTGGATGTTCTCGAGCCACTGATAGTAGGTGGTCGTCCAGTTTTCCGGGACGAACTTGATCTGGCCGCTGCGCACGACGTCGAGCGACGTTTCCGTGATCGACTTGCCCGGATTGAACGTGCCTTCCGGCGCCGGCTTCGTCATCGCGACGAACCACTGGTCGGTCAGCATCGGCTCGATCACGACGCCCGTGCGGTCGCCGCGCGGCACCATCAGCTTGTGCGGCTTCACCGAGTCGAGGAAGCCTTCCGCGTCGAGGTCGGCGACGATCGCCTTGCGCGCGTCGAAGCGGTCGAGGCCGCGATACTGCTCGGGGCCGTTGTCGTTGATCTTCGCGTCGAGCGTCAGGATCTCGATCGGCGCGAGCTTGTGGCGCTGGCCGACCTGGTAGTCGTTGAAGTCGTGCGCGGGCGTGACCTTCACGACGCCCGTGCCGAACTCGCGGTCGACGTAGTCGTCGGCGATCACCGGGATCTCGCGGCCCGTCAGCGGCAGCGTGACGAGCTTGCCGATCAGGTGCGCGTAGCGCTCGTCTTCCGGGTGGACCATCAGCGCGACGTCGCCGAGCATCGTTTCCGGGCGCGTCGTGGCAACGGTCAGCGAACCCGAGCCATCGACGAGCGGGTAGCGGATGTGCCACAGGTGGCCGTTTTCCTCTTCGCTCACGACTTCGAGATCCGACACGGCGGTCAGCAGCACCGGATCCCAGTTGACGAGGCGCTTGCCGCGATAGATCAGGCCCTGTTCAAAGAGCGTGACGAACACGTCGCGCACGGCGGCCGACATCTTGTCGTCCATCGTGAAGTACTCGCGCGACCAGTCGGGCGATGCGCCGAGGCGGCGCACCTGGCCGGTGATCGTCGACCCCGATTTTTCCTTCCATTCCCATACGCGTTCGACGAACTTCTCGCGGCCGAGGTCGTGGCGCGACACGCCCTGCGCGTCGAGCTGGCGCTCGACGACGATCTGGGTCGCGATCCCCGCGTGGTCGGTGCCGGGCACCCACAGCGTGTTCTCGCCGAGCATCCGGTGGTAGCGGGTGAGGCCGTCCATGATCGTCTGGTTGAACGCGTGGCCCATGTGCAGCGTGCCCGTCACGTTCGGCGGCGGCAACTGGATCGAGAAATCGGGGCGGGCCGGATCGAAGGCCGGGGCCGCATAGCCGCGCTTTTCCCACTCCGGCCCCCATTGGGACTCGATGGTGTGGGGCTCGAAGCTCTTCGCAAGCGTGTTGTCGCTCATGTTGGAAATCTGCCGAAAAATGCGTGAATTGGATGCCGAATCTGACAATTATAAATGGATGCACATCGACCAGCCATCGCCTTGCCGGCGCGGGGCGCTCGGGACGCGGTCGCAGCGCGCCTGTGACGTGCCGTCGAACGGATCGGGAACAGCATCGCGCGGCCGACTTATAATGTCGGGTCCGCATTTTTCTCGCCCGTCCGCTGCCGCTCCATGCCCGACCTGCTCGCCAATCTGAACCCCGAACAACTCGCCGCCGTCACGTTGCCGAACGAACCGGCGCTGATCCTTGCAGGGGCGGGCAGCGGCAAGACCCGCGTGCTGATCACCCGCATCGCGTGGCTGATCCAGCAGGGCTACGCATCGCCGCCCACCGTGCTCGCCGTGACCTTTACCAACAAGGCCGCGCGCGAGATGATGGCGCGCCTGTCGGCGATGATGCCGATCGACACGCGCGGGATGTGGATCGGCACGTTCCACGGCCTGTGCAACCGGATGCTGCGCACGCACTGGCGCGACGCCGGCCTGCCGCAGACCTTCCAGATCCTCGATACGGCCGACCAGCTGTCCGCGATCAAGCGGCTGATGAAGGCGGCGAACGTCGATGATGAAAAGTACCCGCCGAAGAACGTCCAGTACTTCATCAACAACGCGAAGGAGCAGGGGCTGCGTCCCGACAAGGTCGACGCGTCCGACAACTTCAACCGCAAGTTCGTCGAGCTGTACCAGGCGTACGACCAGCAGTGCCAGCGCGAGGGCGTCGTCGATTTCCCCGAGCTGCTGCTGCGCTGCTACGAACTGCTCGCGTACAACGCGCCGCTGCGCGCGCACTATCAGGCGCGCTTCCGGCACATCCTCGTCGACGAGTTCCAGGACACCAACAAGCTGCAGTACGCGTGGCTCAAGATGCTCGCGGGCGGCGAGAACGCGATCTTCGCGGTCGGCGACGACGACCAGTCGATCTATGCGTTCCGCGGCGCGAACGTCGGCAACATGCGCGACTTCGAAGACGAATTCCGCGTGCGCAACCTGATCAAGCTCGAGCAGAACTACCGGTCGCACGGCAACATCCTCGACGCGGCGAACCAGCTGATCTCGAACAACGCGCACCGCCTCGGCAAGAACCTGCGCACCGACGCGGGCCACGGCGAGCCCGTGCGCGTGTACGAGGCGAGCACCGATTCGCAGGAAGCCGGCTGGATCGTCGAGGAGATCCGCTCGCTGATCAACACCGGGATGGCACGCAGCGAAGTGGCCGTCCTGTACCGCAGCAACGCGCAGTCGCGCTCGATCGAGCACACGCTGATGTCGTCGGGCATCCCGTACCGCGTGTACGGCGGCCTGCGCTTCTTCGAGCGCCAGGAAGTGAAGCATGCGCTCGCTTACCTGCGCCTGATCGACAACCCGAACGACGACACCGCGTTCGTGCGCGTCGTGAACTTCCCGACCCGCGGCATCGGCGCGCGCTCGATCGAGCAGCTGGCCGACGCCGCGCGCCTGTACGGCTGCTCGATGGCCGCCGCGATCCCGTACGTGACGGGCAAGGCCGGCACGAGCCTCGGCGGGTTCGCGAACCTGGTCGCGAAGATGCGCGCGGACACGCAGCACATGAACCTGCCCGACACCGTCGAGCACATCGTGCGCGCCAGCGGCCTTGCCGATTTCTACCAGGGCGAGCGCGAAGGCCAGGACCGTCTCGAGAACTTGCAGGAACTCGTGAACGCGGCCACCGCGTTCATCGCCGAGGAAGGCTACGGGCTCGACACGCCGGCGCGTTCGATCCCGCTGCGCGCGGGCGCGATCGCGGCGCCCGAGCTCGGCACCGCGACGGACGATCCGGCGGTCGACGTGCTCGATCCGGTATCGCCCGCCGACCCGGCACAGAACCCCGACACGATGACGCCGCTCGCCGGCTTCCTGTCGCATGCGTCGCTGGAGGCCGGCGACAACCAGGCGCAGGCCGGGCAGGACGCCGTGCAGCTGATGACGGTGCACGCGGCGAAGGGGCTCGAATTTTCGGCCGTGTTCATCACGGGCCTCGAGGAAGGGCTGTTCCCGCACGAGAACAGCGTGCTCGAATCGGACGGCCTCGAGGAAGAGCGCCGGTTGATGTACGTCGCGATCACGCGCGCGAAGGAGCGGCTCTACCTGTCGTTCGCGCAGAGCCGGATGCTGCACGGCCAGACGCGCTACAACGTGCGCTCGCGCTTCTTCGACGAACTGCCCGAGCACGTGTTGAAGTGGCTGACGCCGAAGGTCGAGGCCGGTTCGCGCTGGGGCGGCCGGTCGGACAACGCCGGGTACGGTCGCGACTGGTTCGCGCGGCCGGGCGGCGGCAGTCGCGAGCAGATCGTCGACCCGGCCGTATCCGCGCCGCTGCCCGCGTTCGCGGACAAGCAGCGCGCCGCCGATGCCGGCTTCCGGGTAGGGCAGCAGGTGTTCCACACCAAGTTCGGCGAAGGCACGGTCACCGCGCTCGAAGGCAACGGCACCGATGCGAAGGCGCAGGTGAAATTCAAGCGGCACGGCGAGAAGTGGCTCGCGCTCGCGGTCGCGAAACTGCAGGCGGTGGAATGATGGGCGTCGACATGGATGTGACGCTTGCGGCCCGTCCGCTCGGCATTCTGGCCGCGCTGCCCGAGGAACTCGGCGACCTGATCGCCGCGATGCGCGCCGACGGCGCGATGAAGACGGTCACGCTCGGCCGTCGCGATTATCACGTCGGCACCGTGCACGGCGCGGCCTGCGTCGTGACGCTCGCACGGGTCGGCAAGGTTGCGGCCGCCGCGACGGTCAGCGCGCTGATCCACGTGTTCGGCGTGGCGGGCGTCGTGTTCACCGGCGTGGCGGGCGGCGTGTCGCGCACGGTGCGGGTCGGCGATGTCGTCGTGGCCGATATGCTGCTGCAGCACGATCTCGATGCGTCGCCGCTCTTTCCGCGCTACGAGGTGCCGCTGCTCGGCATCACGCGTTTCGCTACCGACACGGCGCTGACCGCGAGCCTGCGGGCGGCGTGCACGCAGTTCGTCGAGGAAGAGGGCGCGCAATTCGCCGCGCGCTTCGGCCTGGCCGGTGCGACGCTGCATGCGGGGCTCATCATCAGCGGCGACCGCTTCGTGTCGAGCGAGCGCGAGGTCATCGCGCTGCGCGATGCGCTGCCGGATGCGCTTGCGGTCGAGATGGAAGGCGCCGCGATTGCGCAGGTCTGTGCGGAGCACGACGTGCCGTTCGCGCTCGTGCGCACGATCTCCGATACGGCCGACGATCACGCGACGCAGTCGTTCTCGCACTTCCTGTCGGCGATCGCGAGCAGCTATTCGTCCGGCATCCTCAAGCGTTTCCTGACGCTGCATGCGACGACGGCGGCCTGACGCCGCCGCCGTTTTCTTCTTTCCTTCATTCGAGCCGTTCGACCGGCCGCGGCGCGCACGCCGCGGCCGGTTCGTCACGCCCGCTTGCGCCGGCTGCTTTCGAGGTTCGGCAGGAACACCGTCAGCACGCCGATCAGCGGCAGGAACGAGCACACCTTGTAGACGAACGGGATGCTCGTCGCGTCGGCGAGCTGGCCAAGCACGGCCGCGCCGACGCCGCCCAGGCCGAACGCGAAGCCGAAGAACAGGCCCGCGACCATCCCGACCTTGCCGGGCATCAGTTCCGTCGCGTAGACGAGGATCGCAGCGAACGCCGATGCCAGCACGATGCCGATGATCACGGTCAGCACGCTCGTCCAGAACAGGTTCGCGTACGGCAGCAGCATCGTGAACGGCGCGACGCCGAGGATCGACACCCAGATTACGTACTTGCGGCCGATCCGGTCGCCGACGGGCCCGCCGATCAGCGTGCCGGCCGCCACGGCCGCGAGGAACACGAACAGGTGGATCTGCGCGGCCTGTACCGACAGGTGGAACTTGTCGATCAGGTAGAACGTGAAATAGCTGTTGATGCTCGCGAGGTAGAAATACTTCGAGAACACGAGCAGCACCAGCACGCCGATCGCGCCCATCACGCGGCCGCGCGACAGCGTCGGGTGGCCGGCCGCCGCGGCCTTCTTCTTCATCGACGGATGCTTCTTGTACCAGTGGCCGATCTGCGTGAGCACGATCATCGCGACGAGCGCGGCCGCCGAGAACCACGCGATGCTGTGCTGGCCGTGCGGAATGATCACGAGTGCGGCCAGCAGCGGCCCGAGCGCGGAACCCGCATTGCCGCCAACCTGGAACACCGACTGCGCGAGCCCGTGCTGGCCGCCCGACGCCATCCGCGCGACGCGCGACGATTCGGGATGGAACACCGACGAGCCGCAGCCGACGAGCGCGGCGGCCACCAGCAGCATCGGGAAACTCGTCGCGACCGACATCAGCAGCAGCCCCGCGAGCGTGAAGCCCATGCCGACCGGCAGCGAATACGGTTTCGGACGCTTGTCGGTATAGAGGCCGATGAGCGGCTGCAGCAGCGACGCGGTGATCTGGTAGGTCAGCGTGATCAGGCCGATCTGCGCGAACGACAGCGCGAACTGGCTCTTGAGCATCGGATAGATCGCGAGGATCAACGACTGGATCATGTCGTTGAGCATGTGCGAGAAGCTGATCGCGCCGAGCACCGGGTAGACGGTGCGGGCGACGGCGGGCGTGGATGGCTGGGCGGCGGCTGCGCCGGCGGAGCCGGTGTCGAGGCTGGTTTCCATGTGAGAGCTGAACGAGTTGAGGTGGCGGGCGCGCTCTGCTGGGGATCGGCGCGTCTTGAATCGTTGCTGCGTCAAAGAAGTGTAATGTGGCGTATCGAGAATGTCAGGACAACTTTTATCGTGAATCGGACATTCATCTGATGGATCGCCGGGTGCGCGTTTTTTTGACCGGGTATAACGCTGGCGGCGCGCCTGCCGGTCAGATGGCGGGCGCGCCCGGGGCCGGTGCGTGGTTTCCCGGACTCAAGAAACGGCGGTGGCGGCCGTAGAACGACCCAATGACAACAGGCGCGCCGCGCCCGGCACCGGCTATCCGCGGGTGCGGGCGCAGGACGCGCGGCAAGGCCAGCCATCGCGGGAACGCCGGGACCGACCTTTCCGGCTGCGTGATCAATATGGGGATAGTTCGATGAAAGCAGCATCTTTGCATCCACAGCCCGGTGCGGCGGCTGCCGCACCCGACGTTGCCGCCGGTCGCGCCGCACGGCGCCTGCGCGCGGCGCGTCGCGAGCGCCGGCCGTGGACCGTCAAGGCGACGTTGCGCGCCGCATTCGCGATCCTGCTCGCCGGCACGCTGGCGATCGGCATGTTTTCGCTCTGGCAGATCAGCCGGCTGAATGCGTCGATCTCGTCGGTCTACGAGCAGGGCCACGTCGCGAGCCGCGCGGCCGAGGAGGTCCGGGCCGAAGTGCTGCGCGCGAGCCGTGCCCAGAAGATGCTGCTGACTGCGACCACCGCGAAGGAGCGCGACGAACTGGGCGCCGACGTGGGCGCGGGGCTCGCGTCGATCGGCCAGGCGCTCGGCACGCTGCAGCGCTACGCGGATCCGGCCGACGCCGACGATTCGGCGCGGCTGCGTGCCTTCTCGACGGCGGTCGGTACGTGGAGCGCGCATCTGCGCGATTTCGTCGAACTCGTGCGTGCGCAGCCGCTCGACCTGTCGCAGATGAACTGGCAGGTCGGCACGCAGGACGTGTCGCTGCTGGTCGAAACCGGCAAGCTCGAGAAACTCGTCGCCGAACTCGTGAAGACGCGCGGGGCGAAGTCGAAGGCGACGCTCGATGCGTCCGCCACCATTTTCTCGTCGTCGTTCGCGATGATCGCGGCGATGACGGTTGCGCTGATCGTGCTCGCGATCGTGATCGCCGAGCGCGTCGTGCGCCGTCTCGCGTCGCAGCTCGGCGGCGAGCCCGCGCACGCGAAGGCGATCGCCGCGGACATCGCGCGCGGCGACCTGACGCGACCGATCACGCTGGGCCGACACGACCGCGACAGCATGGTGCGTGCCCTGGCCGAGATGCAGACGGGGCTCGCGGCGACGGTCGGCGAGATCGCCGTCAGCGCCGAGGCGATCGCGGCGGCGTCGGGCGAGATCTCCACCGGCAACCTCGATCTGTCGAAGCGCACCGAGCAGCAGGCCGTCGCGCTCGAACGCACCGCGGCCAGCATGGAGCAGCTCACGTCGACCGTACGCCAGAACGCCGAGAACGCGCGGCAGGCGAGCGCGCTCGCGGCCAACGCATCGGCCGTCGCGGAGACGGGCGGGGAAGTCGTGGGGCGTGTGGTGGCGACGATGAGCGAGATCGACGACAGCGCGAAGAACATCCGCGACATCATCGGCACGATCGAGGGGATCGCGTTCCAGACCAACATTCTCGCGTTGAATGCGGCGGTCGAAGCCGCGCGCGCCGGCGAGCAGGGGCGAGGCTTCTCGGTGGTCGCTGGAGAGGTGCGGTTGCTCGCGCAGCGTTCGGCGACCGCGGCGAAGGAGATCCGCGAGTTGATCGGTGCATCGGTCGAACGCGTCGCGAACGGCGCGACGCTCGCGCACGATGCGGGCCGCACGATGGGCGACGTCGTGCGGGCGGTGAAGCGCGTGACCGACATCATCGGCGAGATTTCGGCGGCATCCGACGAGCAGAGCGCCGGCATCGAGGAGATTGGCCGTGCGGTCACGCAGATGGATGCCGGCACGCAGCAGAACGCGGCGCTCGTCGAACAGGCGGCCGCGGCCGCGAATGCGCTCGACGAGCAGGCTCAGGCGCTGAAGTCGCTGGTCGGGCGTTTCCGCATCGCCGCGTAAGCACGCCCGGTCATCCGGCGCTTACGACTTCTTCTGCTTGTCCGGATCGATGATGACCGTGCAGGTCGTGCCCGCCGACAGCACCACGTCGGCCGGCACGTCGTCGATCTTGATGCGCACCGGCACGCGCTGCGCAAGGCGCACCCAGTTGAAGGTCGGGTTCACGTCCGCGACGAGATCGCGGCTCTGCGGGTTGTCGCGGTCGTAGATGCCGCGCGAGATGCTCTCGACGTGGCCCTTCATCACGCCGCCGCTCATGAGCCGCATCTCGGCCGGCGCGCCGATCTTCACGCGCGGCAGCTTGGTTTCCTCGAAGTAGCCGTAGACCCAGAACGAATGGCTGTCGACGATCGCGAGCTTCGCCTGGCCGGCCACCGCGTAGTTGCCCTTGAACGTCTGCAGGTTCGTGATGTAGCCGTCGACCGGCGCGACGACACGCGTGCGCTCGAGGTTGAGCTTCGCGGCATCGAGCGCGGCGATCGCCTGCTGGTACTGCGCATCGGCGCTCGACGCGCTGTGTGCCGCGTTCTCGCGGTTTTCCTTCGACACGACGAGCGCATCGAGATCCGCGCGGCGGGCCGCGTCGTCGCGGCGCATCTGCAGTTCCGCGCGACGGGCGGCGACGGCCGCCTGCGCCTGCTCGACCGCGATCTGGTAGTGCGACGGGTCGATCTGCATGATCAGGTCGCCTTTCTTGACGAGCTGGTTGTCATGCACGGGCAGCTCGACGATCGCGCCCGACACGTCCGGCGCGACGTTGACGATCTCGGCGCGCACGCGCCCGTCGCGCGTCCACGGATCATCCATGTAGTGCACCCACAGCGAGCGCCCGATCAGGATCGCGACGAGAAGAATGACGGCGGTCGCGACGAAGCCGAAGAGTTTTCTGAGAATCATGATGGTTCGGAATCAACGGTAAACGGCAAGACTCAGTCCGCCGCAAATGCAGACGAGAAGGCAGGCCCGGAACAGCGACGGGTGCCAGACGAGGCGGTAGAGGCCCGTGTAGGCGAGCAGGCGGTCGACGGCCCAGGTCGCGAGCGCGCCGACGACGAACATCAGCACCACCGTGGGCATGTAGGCATCGAGAATGGCGATTTCACGCGGCATCATGACGAGGCTCCTGGTTGGGGACGCACGGGGCGGTTGCGGTTGAGCGCGGCGAGCGGCGATTCGGGATCGAGCAGGGCCGTGCGCACGAAATGCAGGTGGCTCAGGATGCGCTGCAGCCGGTGGCGCTCCTCGCGCGTCGGCGTGAACGCGTCGAGCGTCTGCCGGGTCGCGTCGATCGCATCGTTGACCGCGGCGAGCGTTGCGTCGAAGCGTTCGGCGTCCGGCCGGGCGAACAGCGACGACAGCGCGGCGCGCATCGTCTCGATCGCACGTCGCCACGGCGTCGCCGGCGCATAGCGCGGATCGGACGGCAGCGTGGCCAGCTCGAGGCGCAGGTCGATGGCCGCGTTGCCGGTTTCGAGCACGGCGAACATCCAGCGCAGCGCGTCGCGCTGCACGTCGGGCTGGTCGGCCGACAGCGTGTGCGCCTGGTACATCAGGTCGCGCGCGCCGCTCTCGAAGCGCGTGCGCAATCCGGCGAGCCGCGCATGGCAGGCCGCGACGGCCTGGTGACGCAGGTCCGCGAACAGGCGTTTCTTGAGCCACGGCGCGGTCGGCGGGAACAGCACGGCGAACGCGATCGCCGATACCAGCATCGACAGCAGCAGCGCGAGCGCGTCGTTCATGAAGCTCATCGGATCGTAGTGCGTGATGCTGTCCGGGCCGGCGAGGAAGCAGAAGAAGATCAGGTAGCCCATCCCGTAGCCCGCGAGCTTCGGCTTCAGCGTCATGTAGATGCCGATCGCGAGCAGCGGCGTGAGCGCCGCGCACAGCAGCCAGAAGCCGTCGATCCGCGGGTAGATGCCGAACATCAGCAGGAAGCCGGTACAAACGGCCAGCGCCGTGCCCACCCCCATCTGGGCGGCCATCGCGGTCGGGCGCGGTGCCGACGACGCGAGCGCGCAGGTCGCCGCGGCGTTCAGCACCAGCATCACGCCGCTCGGCCACGCGGTCTCGATCCAGAACCAGCCCAGCGCGAGAATCACCGTCGCGGTGCGGATCCCCGCGATCGTGGCGGCCGTCCGGTTGGTGCGCGGCTCGTAGCGCTCGATCCAGCGTTCGCGCTCGTGCGTCGCGGTCGCGAGCGATGCGTAGGTCGCCGCGTATTCCTGCAGGTCGGTGATGAAGCGGTACAGCAGCTCGGCGGCCGTGTCGAAGTCGAGCAGCGGGAAATCGGGCTGCGTTTCGAGTTCCGCGCGCGTCGCGCGGATGCGGCGCGGCAGCGCGTCGCGCCACGCGAGCAGTTGCTCGGCCGAGTGCGCGGCGTCGATCGACGTGCGCACGGGTTCGCCATGGCGCGTGAGCAGCGGCGCGATTTCGCGAAAATACGGTTCGATCGCATCGATCGCGGCCTGCGCACCGGCCGCGTGCAGCCGGTTCATCAACTGATGCAGCGCGTGAAAGCGGCTCGATGCGCTCATGAACTCGCTGTTCAGGCGCGCGAGCCGGCCGCTGCGCATGCGCGTGTCCGGATTCTCGAATACGGCCATGCTGCGCGCGGCCTCGAAGCCGACCACGTCGGCGACGAAGCGCGTGTGGATGGTCTCGATGTGCGCGCGGTCGAGCTGGCCCGACAGCGCCGACGCAACGTAGTCCACGAAGCTGCCGAAGCGCTTGCGCACCGTCGTGCGCATCTGTTCGCCCGTGTACTGCGGAAACACGAGCGCGCTGACGACGCCGGCCGACACGATCCCGATGATGACTTCGGACACGCGCGTCATCGCGCTCATGAATGCCCCGTCCGGGTGCTGCGACGCGGGCAGGCCGATCAGCGCGGTCGTATAGCCGGCGAGCAGGAAGCCGTAGCTGCGGAAGTTGCGATTGCGCGCGGCGCCTGCGGTGCACAGTGCGATCCAGATGGCGATCGCCAGCAGGAACAGCTGCGGCTGCTGCGGGAACAGCCCGACGAACGTGAGCGTCGCGATGAGCCCGAAGATCGTTCCGGCGACCCGGTAGAAGCTCTTCGCGAGCACGGCGCCGCTTTGCGGCTGCATCACGATGAAGACGGTCGTCATCGCCGTCTTCGGTGCCGGCAGGTCGAGCCGCATCGACACGCCGAGCGCGATGAAGGTCGCGAGCAGCGCCTTGAACAGGTAGAGCCACGCGGCGCCGTCGGTGCGGGCCCAGTCGCCGAACGCGGCGGCCCAGGCCGCGAACGGGCCGCCGGCGGGCGTGGAGGCGGGAGAGGAGGCTGACATGGCGTCGCTCCGCGTTACCGTGCGGCCGGCACGCCGGACGCGCCGGCGGCGGCCACCTGCGCGCGCCGGGCGACGGCTGCCACGGGCTTCGCGCCCGACGCGGCGGCAGGCGCGGCTGCGCCCGCGGCGGATTCGTCGTGCGACGGATCGCCGCCCTGAACGTCCATACCCGTCTCGACGCCACCGCCGAGCGCGGCCATCAACTGCGCGTGTGCGGCGAGGCGTTCCGCATCGATGCGGGCGGCCGTCTCCTGCGCGCGCAGCAACTGCTGCTGCGCGACCAGCACGTTCACGTAGTCGGTCAGCCCGCGGCGGAAGCCTTCGCGCGACAGCTGGTAGCTGCGGTCGTTGGCGGCCACCGAGCGTGCGGCGTCCTTTTTCTGCGTATCGAGCGAACGGATCCGCACGACCTGGTCGGCGATGTCCTTGAGCGCGCCGACGATCGTCTGGTTGTAGCGCTCGACCGCCTGGTCGTAGCCGGCATTCGCGGCGCCGAGTTGCGCACGCAGCCGGCCGCCTTCGAAGATCGGCAGCGACAGCGCGGGGCCGGCCGTCCAGCCGCCGTTCATCGCGCGCAGGAAGTCGGTGAACGGCGCGGTCACGCCGAAGCCGCCGACCGTCGCGAGCAGGTCGATGTTCGGGTAGAACGACGCTTTTGCGACATCGATGCCGCGCGCCTGCGCGTCGACCGTCCAGCGCGCCGCGACGACGTCGGGGCGGCGGCCGAGCAGGTCGGCCGGCATCGCCGACGGCAGGCCGGCCGGTGCGTCGAGCGACAGCTTTGGCCGCTTGATCGCATCGCCTGCGCCCGGGCCCTTGCCGGCCAGTGCGGCGAGCTGGTGCCGCGCGAGCTGGATTGCTTCCTCGTAGCTGTCGATCTGGCGCTCATAATCGGGCAGCGTCGATTCCGCCTGGCTCACTTCGAGCTGCGTGCCGAGGCCGGCCTGCAGCCGCTTGCGCGCCAGATCGGCGAGCGAGCGCTGGCGTTCGAACGTTTCGTGCGCGAGGTCGAGCAACGCATAGTTCATCGACATGCCGACGTACGCGCGCACGACGTTGACTTCGAGCTCGAGCTTGGCCGCACGTGCGTCGGCGGCGGTCGCATGCGCGGTGTCGAGCGCGCGCTCGGTCGCGTTCTTGTCCTTGCCCCACAGGTCGAGGTGGTACGACAGGCCGAGCGTGCCGGTGTTGTTCCAGGTATCGGCGTTCGCGAGCGGGCCGGGGCCGTAGTACACGTTGTCCGGCCAGTGCTGACGCATCAGCGACAGGTTGCCGTTGATCTGCGGCAACTCGGCCGAACGGGCCACGCGTGCCATTGCCTGCGCTTCGCGCACCCGTGCCTCGGCGGCCGCGAGCGTCGGGTTGCCGGCCTGGGCGTTGGCGATCCAGGCGTCGAGTTGCGGATCGCGGTAGGCGCGCCACCAGTCGGCTGCGGGCCAGCCCGCGTCACGGTCGGCCGCACGGATCGCGGCGCCGGCATCGAGCGCGTTCGCCTCGATGCGGGCCGACTGCGGCTTGTTGTCGCCCATGCTCGCGCATCCGGCCATTATTAATGAGACTGCAAGAACCGCCAGTGCGAGCGTCCCTTTTGTCGCCGGAGACTGCACGATTTTCTCCCTTTCGGATATAGATGAGTCGGATGCGATTATATTTTTCAGTGATTCCTGAATAAATGGACAAGGGTGCAAGTCATTTTTACGAATCCTGAGACAATACTTGTTCGCCTCTGTGCAACAATCCGTCCGGATTCAAATGGGTAATGGGATGGATACGTTACAAAACATGCGGGTATTCGTCCGCGTGGTCGACGCGGGAAGCTTTACCGCGGCCGCCCAGCAGATGAATTCGACTACCGCCTACGCGTCGCGCGCGGTCTCGGATCTCGAGGCGCACCTGCGCACGCGTCTCCTGAACCGCACGACGCGCCGGATCGCGCTGACCGAAGCCGGCGAGCGTTATCTGCAGCGCTGCGAGCAGATCCTCGCGTATGTCGACCAGGCCGAAGCCGAGGCGGGCGACGCACATGCGCGCCCGTCGGGCAAGCTGAAGGTGCATTGCTTCACGAGCCTCGGCCAGCACTATCTGGTGCCGGCCATCGCGCGTTATCGCGAGCGCTACCCGGACGTGCACGTCGAGCTGACCCTCGCGCAGCGGATGCCGGACCTGCTCGACGAGGGGTATGACGTCGCGATCGTCGTCGGCCGCGACCTGCCGGATTCGGGGCTCGTGTCGCAGCGGCTCGGCGAGAGCTACAGCGTGGTGTGCGCGTCGCGCGGCTACGTCGAGGAGCACGGCGTGCCGCAGCGGCCGGCGGATCTCGCCCAGCACGTCTGTCTCGGGATGATCGCGCCGGGCTTCCAGTTCGACGAATGGGCGCTGGCGGGGCCGAACGGCGACGAGGTCGTCCCGATCACGGCGCCGCCGTTTCGTGTAAACGTCGCCGAGGCGCTCGCGGTGGCCGTGCGGGAAGGGATGGGGATCGGCGGTCTGCCGCTCTATTCGGCGATCGGCTGGTTGCGCAGCGGGCACATCGTGCGTGTGATGCCCGATTACCGGTCGCACGTGATGAACATCTACGCGCTGTATCCGTCGCGCCAGTACCTCGACGCGAAAATTCGCACCTGGGTCGATTTCCTGCGCGACGAACTGCCGGCCACGCTCGCAGCCGACGAAGCCGCGCTCGAGCCGTACACGCGTGCGACATGACAGCGCGGTTGACCGCAATCTGACGAGATTTGTCCTTCACGCAACATTTTTTTACGAACGCGTGTCAGACAGTTTGATACTGTGGGAATTAACGAGATACGCAACCCCGGAGTAGCAATGGATACGCACCTGATGATCGGCCTTGGAGTCCTGCTGGGCGCGGCCGCGGCCGCCGCGGCGACCCGCGACCTGCTGCGCGCGATGAAGGCGAAGGCGCAGATGAAGCCGGTACCGGTGCGAGTGCGCGAGCAACGCCGCCCCGGCCGCTGATCCGGCCGTCACGCTCCGGGTCGAAAAAGGCCGTGCAACGCGGCCGCGCGGGCTCGGCGTTCAGCCGAGCTCGACGACCTTGTCCCACGCGAACGCGGTATTTTCCAGTTCACCGGTGCGCCGGTGGATGTAGCCGCGCGGGTTGCACACCACGCGTGTGCCGCCGTCCGCCACATAGTCGAATGACGTATGCGTGTGGCCGTGGAGCCACAGATTGACCGGCGGCTGCACGAGTTCCGCCATGTCTGTCACGAATCCCGCCGACGCAAGATCTTCCGCGTAGCGTTCCGCCAGCGAGCGCCGGTGCGGCGCATGGTGGGTCACGACGATCGTCTGGCCCGCGAACGGTGTGGCGAGCTGCGCTTCGAGCCACGCGCGGCTGCGTCGATGCAGCGCGATCGCGTCCGCCGGTGAGAAATCCCGCTCTTGCGTGCCCGGCGCCGCATGCAGTGCCGCGTCGTGCGGCCACGTCACCTGGATCAATCCCTTGAAATCGAGCATCACGCGCAGCCCGGCCTCGATCGAACCGGCGACGCTGGCTTCGTCGCTGCCGAACAGCGAAAAATCGGCCCAGAGCGTCGTGCCGAGCACGCGGAAGCGCTGCTCGGGATCGACGTAGACGTCGTTGTTCAGGTAATGCACGTTGTCGAGCGCCTGCGCCGCATCGCGCATCGCCGTCTCCAGCGCACCGAATTCCCCGTCGTAATACTCGTGGTTGCCCGGCACGTAGATCACCGGCACCGCGGGATCGAACGTTTCGGCGGCCCAGCGCAGGCCTTCCGCGTGATTGTGGATGTCGCCGGCGAGCACGACGAGATCCGCGTCGGCATGCGGGATCGCATCGGGCAGGTTGCTTTCGAGATGCAGGTCGGACAGGACGCGGACTTTCACGGGCGTGGCTCCGGAGTGGACGGCTTCAGCGCAGGACCTTGCCGGGATTCATCAGGCCGCGCGGATCGAGCGCGGTCTTCAGCGTGCGCATCAGCGTCGTTTCGACCGGCGACTTGTAACGCTGCGCGTCGTCGATCTTCAACTGGCCGATGCCGTGCTCCGCGCTGATCGTGCCGTGGTGGCGATGCACGTTGTCGTAGACGATCCGGTTGATCGGCGCCTGGAACGCGGCCAGGAACGCTTTCGGGTCGCCGCCTTCGGGCATCTGCACGTTGTAGTGGAGATTGCCGTCGCCGAGGTGGCCGAACGTGACCATCCGCGCGCCCGGCGCGGCCTGCTGGATCGCCGCGTCGGTCTCGTCGATGAAGCGCGCGATCGACGAAATCGGCACCGCGATGTCGTGCTTGATGTTGAGCCCTTCGTCGGCCTGCGCGAGCGGGATGTGCTCGCGCAGATCCCAGAACGCGCGCGACTGCGCGAGATTCTCCGCAACCACCGCGTCGACCACGAGCCCGGCCTCGAACGCTTCTTCCATCAGTTTCTCGAACAGCGCGCGCGCATGCGCTTCGCTTTCGTTGTCGGACAGTTCGAGCAGCACCGTCTGCGCATGTGTCTGCGCGAACGGGTAGCGCAGTTGCGGGTAGTGCTTGCCGACGAGCTGCATGCAGAAGTCCGACATCAGCTCGAAGCCGGTCAGCAGCGGCCCGGCCGCGCGCTGCGCGAGGGCGAGGAAATCGAGCGCCGCGTGCGGCGATTCGAGCGCGGCGAGTGCGGTGACCTGCGCCGCGGGCAGCGGATGCAGTTTCATCACGGCCGCCGTGATGATCCCGAGCGTGCCTTCCGCGCCGATGAACAGGTCGCGCAGGTCGTAGCCCGTGTTGTCCTTGCGCAGTCCGCGCAGGCCGTCCCAGATCTCGCCCTGCGGCGTCACGACCTCGAGCCCGAGACACAGCTCGCGCGCGTTGCCGTAGCGCAGCACCGCGGTGCCGCCCGCGTTGGTCGACAGGTTGCCGCCGATCGTGCAGCTGCCTTCCGCCGCGAGGCTCAGCGCGAACAGCCGGCCGCCTTCGCGGGCGCGCGCCTGCACGTCTGCGAGGATCACGCCGGCTTCGACGGTGATCGTGTTGTTGTGCGGATCGAGCGCACGCACGCGGTTCAGGCGCGCGACGCTCAGCACGGCCTGGCTGCCGCTCGCGTCGGGCGTGGCGCCGCCGGCCAGGCCCGTGTTGCCGCCTTGCGGCACGAGCGCGATGCCGTGTGCGTTGGCCAGCTTGACGAGCGCGGCGACTTCAGCCGTGTTCGCGGGCTTCAGCACCGCGCACGCGGCGCCCTTGTAGCGGCGGCGCCAGTCGGTCAGGAACGGTTCGGTATCGTGCGGGTCGGTCAGCACGTGATCGGCGCCGATCGCGTCGCGGCACGCGGAAACGAAAGCTTCGGAGGACATCATCACCTTGTCGCGTAAGGGTCAGGACGCGGCGCGCGACTTTTTCGCCGCGCGCTTGAACGGCGCGACGTACGCCAGCGCCGCCACGAAGAAGACGACGGCGAGCGCGGTCTCGCACCAGCCGAGCGTCGCGGACAGCCCGCGATCGGACATGCCGCGCACGACGCCTTCGGCGAAATAGACGAGTATCAGCATGCTCGCCCACTGCATCGTATAGATGTTACGCCGCCAGACGCCGGGCAGCGCGAGCGCGAGCGGGATCGCCTTGAGCATCAGCGCGGAGCCGCCCGGACGCAGCGGCGCGAGCCACAGCTCCCACGCGAGCGACAGCGCGATCAGTGCGACGAGGCACACGGTGGCGACCAGCGCGTAGCGCGGCTGGGCCGCGACGGCGGGGCGGGCGGGCGCGTTCATGCGGTCTCGGCGGCCTGGGCGCTGGAAAGGGCGGCGGCCGCGCGCGCGAGCCGCACGCCGAGCGCGGCCGCGAGCGCCTTTTCGTCCGCCGACAGCCCGGCGGCTGCCGAGCGATCGTGCTGCGCGACGTGCGACGCGCCGTACGGCGTGCCGCCGGTGCGCGTCGTGGTGAGCGCGGATTCCGTGTACGGGATCCCGACGATCATCATTCCGTGATGGAGCAGCGGCAGCATCATCGACAGCAACGTCGATTCCTGGCCGCCGTGCAGGCTGCCCGTCGACGTGAACACGCTGGCCGGCTTGCCGGTCAGTGCGCCCGACAGCCATTGCGGTGTGGTGCCGTCGAGGAAATACTTGAGCGAGGCGGCCATGTTGCCGAAGCGGGTCGGCGAGCCGAGCGCGAGGCCCGCGCATTCCTCGAGATCCCGCAGTTCCGCGTACGGCGGCCCGTCGGCGGGAATGTCGGGGGCGGTGGCTTCACAGACGGCCGACACGGGCGGCACGGTGCGGATGCGGGCCTGCATGCCCGGCACGCTGTCGATGCCGTTCGCGATCGCGAGCGCGAGATCGCGCGTGGCGCCGTGACGGCTGTAATAGAGGACGAGGATGTCTTTCATGGGCTACGGAGCCGCGTGCGGCCGCGCGCGTGCCCGGTGCAGTCGGCCCCTGCTGGAATCGAGCGGCTATTATAGGGGCTGAAGCCGTCGCGCAGCGCGGCGGCGGCGCGCCGTCGGGCGCGCGGCATCAAGAAGGAGAAGTCGTTTGCCGAAGTTGAGCGTCGATCTCGACACCATCAAGCGCCTCGCGCAGTTCGCGGCCCGGCGCAGCGCCGAGGATCGCATCCCGCAAGTGGCGGGCAGCCTGACGTTCACGACGATGCTGGCGCTCGTGCCGCTCGTGACGGTCGCGTTCGCGCTGTTCACCGCGTTCCCGATGTTCGCGTCGTTCCAGATCTCGCTGCAGGGGTTCCTCGCGGATCACCTGATGCCCGCGCAGTTCAACGTCCAGATCTTCAAGTACCTGAACCAGTTCGCGTCGAAGGCGAAGGGGCTGACGACGGCCGGCCTGATCGTGCTCGTCGTCACGTCGGTGATGACGATGATGACGATCGAGTCGGCCTTCAACCTGATCTGGCGGGTGCGCAAGCCGCGGCCGTTCGCGCAGCGCGTGCTCGCGTACTGGGCGCTGATCACGCTCGGCCCGCTGCTGTTCGGCGTGAGCCTGTCGATCTCGTCGTACCTGTTCACGCAGTCGCTGGCATTTACCGGCGCCGCGCCGTCCACATCGATCGTCGAGTGGCTGCTCGCGCTCGTATCGTTGCCGTTGACGGTGCTCGCATTCACGCTGCTGTACGTGTACCTGCCGAACTGCACGGTTGCATGGCGCGACGCGGTGATCGGCGGACTGTTCGCGGCCGTCGCGTTCGAGCTCGCGAAGCGCGGCTTCGGCTACTACGTTCGGCGCATTCCGACCTATACGGCCGTTTATGGCGCGTTCGCGGCGCTGCCCGTGTTCCTGTTATGGGTGTACCTGAGCTGGTTCATCGCGCTGCTCGGCGCGATGGTGGCTTCCGCGCTGCCGGCGATTCGCGTCGGCCAGTTTCACCGCATCCACTATCCGGGCAGCGATCTGCTCGACGCGCTGGAGATGCTCGCGCGGCTGGCCGAAGCGCGCACGGCCGGCAAGCGCGGCTATACGGCGATGCTGCTCGCGACCATGCTGCGCTGCGACATGGAAACCGCCCAGCGCCTGCTGACGACGATGGAGGAGCGGGAGTGGATTGCGCGGCTCGACGGCGGCGGCGAAACCACGCCGCGCTACATCCTGCTCGCGAATCCGGAGCAGCTGACGCTTGCGCAGCTGTTCGACGTGCTGGTGATCGACCGCACGGAACTCACCTACCAGCTGCAGCGGCGCCGCAGCCACGTCGACGGTGCGGCGCTGCTTGCGGTGCTGTCGAGCGACCGCTTCGACGTGTCGCTCGCGACGCTGATCGCCGCGCACCGGCTGGCCGGCGCACAGCCGGCGGGCGTCCCGGGACAGGCGCCAGGCGGCGTGTCCGATCCGCATGCCCGTCCGCCGCGGCCCGCGTGAGCGGGGTGCTCGGCCGCGTTACAACGGGATCTTGCCCGTACAGATATCCTTGAACATCACCCAGTCGCCCATCAGGCTGTAGATCGGGTGCCGGAACGTGGCCGGGCGGTTCTTCTCGAAGAAGAAGTGTCCGACCCACGCGAACCCGTAGCCGCAGACGATGGCTGCAGGCAGCCACAGCCAGTCGCCGGTCGCGATCGCCATCGCGACACAGCCGATCACGCCGAGCGAGCCGATGAAGTGCAGCCGCCGCGACGTCCGGTTCTGGTGTTCATTCAGGTAATACGGGTAGAAATCGGCGAAGCTGGCGAATTGCTCCGAATGCGTATGCGCCATGGACGTCTCCTCCGGCCGCTGTTCATGGGGCCATTGTGCTGCCGGCAGTCCGCTTCCGCAAGCGGGGGCGGGCCGCCGCGCGGGCCCGCGCTTTCCTTTTGACAGGCTTTCCGATACGATCGAAAGAGGTTTTGCATTCAAGCATGAGGGGACTACGATGCGCGTCAGCGATATTCTGAAAGTGAAGGGCAACACGCTGTTTACGGTGACGCCCGATAAGCCGCTGCGCGAAGCGGTCGATACGATGGCCGAACACGACATCGGTTCGCTCGTCGTGATGGAGTACGGCGATCTCGTCGGGATGCTGACGTTCCGCGAGATCATCCTGCGCCTGCACGTGAACGGCGGCGCGATCGGCGACGTGCAGGTGCGCAAGGTGATGGACGAGCCGCTCACGTGCACGCCGGAAACGGACGTCAACGAAGTGCGCCGGATGATGCTCGAGCGCCATGCGCGCTACATGCCGGTGCTCGACAAGAAGGTGCTGATGGGCGTCATTTCGTTCTACGACGTCGCGAAGACGGTCGTCGAGGCGCAGAGCTTCGAGAACCGGATGCTGAAGGCATACATCCGCGACTGGCCGGAATCGGAAGCCGAAGCGCACAAGTCGTGAACCCCGCCGCGCCCGTCGCCGTCACGCGCGGGCGCCGCCACCCGGCACGCGGCGGCGCAGGCTTGTCCTGCGCCGCCGTTTTTTCAATGACCACACGAGGCCCGCGCAGCGCTGCCCAGACGGCGCGCGCGTATTCCGCATGAGCGATCAAACGCAAGCCACTTCCAGGCGGCGTGACGAACGGCACGCGCACGCGTCGCAGTTCGACCTGCTGCGCGAGCGCCGTTTCGCGCCGTTCTTCACGACCCAGTTCCTCGGCGCGCTGAACGACAACGTCTTCAAGATCGGCTTTACGTCGCTCGTCACCTATCACACCGCGCGGTTCTCCGGCGTCGATGCGAAGACGGCGGCTTTCCTGATTTCCGCGATCTTCATCTTGCCGTTCGTGCTGTTCTCGGCGACGTCCGGCCAGATCGCCGACAAGTACGACAAGGCAACCCTCACGCGCTTCGTGAAATCGTTCGAGATCGTGCTGATGCTGGTCGGCGCGGCTGGCTTCGTTACGCACAGCGCGCCGCTGCTGTATCTGTGCACGTTCATGATGGGGATGCACTCGACGCTGTTCGGGCCCGTCAAGTATTCGTACCTGCCGCAGCATCTCGGTGAGCACGAGCTGGTCGGCGGCAACGGCCTCGTCGAGATGGGCACGTTCATCGCGATCCTGATCGGCACGATCATCGGCGGCGCGGCCGCGGGCATCGAGGGCAACGGCGAGCGCGTGCTCGCGGTGAGCGTCGTCGTCATCGCGCTCGCGGGGCGGTTCGTCGCGCAGCGCGTGCCGTCCACGCCGGCGCCGCAGCCCGATCTCGTGATCAACTGGAATCCGGTCAGCGAGACCTGGCGCAACCTCGGGCTCGCCCGGCAGAACCGCACCGTGTTCCTGAGCCTGCTCGGCATCTCGTGGCTGTGGTTCGTCGGCGCGACGTTCCTCACGTCGTTCTTCAATTTCGCGAAGGACGTGCTGTCCGCAAGCCCCGACGTCGTCACGATCCTGCTCGCGACGTTCTCGGTCGGCATCGGCCTCGGCTCGCTGCTGTGCGAACGGCTGTCGCAGCGGCGGGTCGAGATCGGCCTCGTGCCGCTCGGCTCGATCGGCATCAGCGTGTTCGCGATCGAGCTGTATTTCGCGAGCCACGCACTGCCGTCGCCCGGCCATCTGCTGTCGGTCGGCGAATTCCTGGCCGGTGCGCGCCACTGGCGCATCCTGGCGGACCTGTTCCTGCTCGCGATGTTCGGCGGCTTCTACAGCGTGCCGCTGTACGCGCTGATCCAGAGCCGCAGCGCGCCGACGCACCGTGCGCGGATCATCGCCGCGAACAACATCCTGAACGCACTGTTCATGATCCTGTCGGCCGTGATGGCGATGGGGCTGACCAAGGCCGGCGTCGATATCCCGGGGCTGTTCCTCGTCACCGCGCTGCTGAACGTGATCGTCGCCGCGTATATCTATCTGCTCGTGCCCGAGTTCCTGCTGCGCTTCATCGCATGGGTGCTCGTGCATACGTTCTACCGGATTCGCCTCGTGCACGCGGAGCGGATTCCGGCGGAAGGGGCGGCCGTGCTCGTGTGCAACCACGTCAGTTATGTCGATGCGCTCGTGCTGGCCGCCGCGAGCCCGCGCCCGATCCGTTTCGTGATGGACCACCGGATCTTCAAGACGCGCTTCGCGAGCTGGGTGTTCCGGCATGCGAAGGCGATCCCGATCGCGCCGCGCCACGAGGATCCCGCGATGCTCGCGCGTGCGTACGACGCATGCGAGGCCGCGCTGAAGGAAGGCGAACTCGTGTGCATCTTCCCGGAAGGCAAGCTGACGAAGACGGGCGACATCAACACGTTCCACCATGGCATCACGGAGATCCTGGGTCGCACGCCGGCGCCGGTGATCCCGATGGCGCTGCGCGGGCTGTGGGGCAGCTATTTTTCGCGGCATTCCGATGCGCGGATGCCGCGGCCCATCAAGCGCGGCGTAATGAGCCGGCTGACGCTGGCGGTCGGCGAGCCGATCCCGGCGTCGGTCGCGACGCCCGAAGCGCTTCAGGCGGCAGTCACCGAACTGCGCGGCGCGCGGAAGTAGGCGGGGCGGGCCCGGCGGCGTCGCCCCGGGCCGTCATGGCCGCCGTGAACGGGCCCGTTCGACCGGAACGGTGCGGGTCCGCAATCGTCGCCCGGGCCGTTCCCGTGCCAGGCCGGTATGGTCCGAACGGTTCACACGGCCCGCGTGCCCGGGACGGCTGGCATAATAGCGGCTTACCTCTTTTCTCGACCGGCAAACGATCGACCTGCCTGCGGCCTGGGCAGCGCATCGGTTTGTCCATTTCTCTTTGGGCGGTTCCATCATGTCCGGCAATACCCTCGGCACGCTTTTCACTGTCACGACCTTCGGCGAATCGCACGGTCCCGCGATCGGCTGCGTGATCGACGGCTGCCCGCCGGGAATGGGGCTGACCGAAGCCGACATCCAGGTCGAACTCGATCGCCGCAAGCCTGGCACGTCGCGCCACGTGACGCAGCGGCAGGAGGCCGACGAGGTCGAGATCCTGTCGGGCGTGTTCGAAGGCGTGACGACCGGTACGCCGATCGCGCTGCTGATCCGCAACACCGACCAGCGCAGCAAGGACTACGGCAACATCGTCGAGACGTTCCGCCCCGGCCACGCCGACTACACCTACTGGCAGAAATACGGCATCCGCGACTATCGCGGCGGCGGCCGCTCGTCCGCACGGCTGACCGCGCCGATCGTCGGCGCGGGTGCGGTCGCGAAGAAGTGGCTGCGCGAGCGCTTCGGCGTCGAGGTGCGCGGCTACATGAGCGGCCTCGGCGAGATCGACGTGCCGTTCGTCGACTGGTCGCACGTGCACGAGAATCCGTTCTTCTCGCCGAATGCGGCCGTCGTGCCGGAGCTCGAGGCGTACATGGATGCGCTGCGCAAGGATGGCGATTCGATCGGCGCGCGCATCGACGTCGTCGCATCGGGCGTGCCGGTCGGCTGGGGCGAGCCGGTGTTCGACCGTCTCGATGCGGACATCGCAAAGGCGATGATGAGCATCAACGCGGTGAAGGGCGTCGAGATCGGCGCGGGCTTCGACAGCGTCGCGCAGCGCGGCTCGGTGCATGGCGATGAGCTGACGCCGGCCGGCTTCGTCGGCAACCATGCGGGCGGCGTGCTCGGCGGGATTTCGACCGGGCAGGACATCACCGTGTCGATCGCGATCAAGCCGACGTCGAGCATCCGCACGCCGCGTCGTTCGATTACGAAGGCCGGCGAGGAAGCGACGGTGGAAACGTTCGGCCGTCACGATCCGTGTGTCGGCATTCGCGCGACGCCGATCGCCGAGTCGATGCTCGCGCTGGTGCTGATCGATCATGCGCTGCGCCATCGCGCGCAGTGCGGGGACGTCGAGACGACGACGCCGAAGATCGCGGGCAGCGCGACCTGACGCAAGCGGGCGGGGCGCTGCGCGTCTCGCCCGGCCGTTGCGCGGAGCATGCAAAACGGGGCGCTGCTTGATGCGGCGCCCCGTTTCGTTTGCGGCAGCCAAACAACGCGCCGCTCGTGGCGGCGCGTTCCGGCAATTACATGTTCGGGTAGTTCGGCCCGCCGCCGCCTTCCGGCGTGACCCACACGATGTTCTGCGTCGGGTCCTTGATGTCGCAGGTCTTGCAGTGCACGCAGTTCTGCGCGTTGATCACCAGGCGGTCACTGCCGTCGTCGTTCTTCACGAATTCGTACACGGCCGCCGGGCAGAAGCGCCCCTCCGGCCCCGCGTACGTGCGCAGGTTCACGTTCACCGGCACGTTCGCATCCTTCAGCGTCAGGTGCGCCGGCTGGTTCTCTTCGTGGTTCGTGTTCGAGATGAACACCGACGACAGTCGGTCGAACGTCAGCTTGCCGTCCGGCTTCGGATACTCGATCGGCTGGCATTGCGACGCCGGCTTCAGCATCTCGTGATCCGCATGCTTGTGGTGCAGCGTCCACGGTACGTTGCCGCCCATCACCTTCTGCTCGAGCCCGACCATCAGCGTGCCGAGGTACAGCCCCTTGGCCATCCACTGCTTGAAGTTGCGCGCGCGGTACAGCTCCGTGTACAGCCACGACTGCTTGAAGGCATCCGGGTACGCGTTGAGCTCGTCCGACTGACGGCCGGCCTGCACCGCGTCAAATGCCGCGTCGGCGGCCAGCATGCCGGTCTTGATCGCCGCGTGGCTGCCCTTGATCCGCGACGCGTTCAGGAAGCCCGCGTCGTCGCCGATCAGCGCGCCGCCCGGGAATACCGTCTTCGGCAGCGACAGCAGCCCGCCGGCCGTGATCGCGCGCGCGCCGTACGACACGCGCTTGCCGCCTTCCAGGAACGCGCGGATCGACGGATGCGTCTTGTAGCGCTGGAATTCCTCGAACGGCGACAGGTACGGGTTCGTGTAGCCGAGGCCCACCACGAAGCCGACCACGACCTGGTTGTTGTCCATGTGATACAGGAACGAGCCGCCGTAGGTGTCCGACTTCAGCGGCCAGCCGGCCGTGTGGATCACGAGGCCCGGCTTGTGCTTCGCGGGATCGATTTCCCACAGTTCCTTGATGCCGATCCCGTAGGCCTGCGGATCCGCGTTCGCGTCGAGCTTGAACTTCGAGATCAGCTGGCGGCCGAGGTGGCCACGACAGCCTTCGGCGAACAGCGTGTATTTCGCGTGCAGTTCCATGCCGAGCTGGAAGTTCTCGGTCGGCTCGCCGTCCTTGCCTACGCCCATGTTGCCGGTCGCGACGCCTTTCACCGAGCCGTCGTCGTTGTACAGGATTTCGGCAGCCGGGAAGCCCGGAAAGATCTCGACGCCCAGCGCTTCGGCCTGGGCCCCAAGCCAGCGCGTGACGTTGCCCAGCGAAATCACGTAGTTGCCGTGGTTCTGGAAGTTGGCGGGCAATGCCCAGTTCGGCGTGGTGACTGCGCTCTTCTCGGACAGGAACAGGAAGCGGTCTTCCGTCACCTCGACGTCGAGCGGCGCGCCGCGTTCCTTCCAGTCGGGGAACAGCTCGGTGATCGCGCGCGGGTCCATCACCGCGCCCGACAGGATGTGCGCGCCGATCTCGGAGCCCTTCTCGAGCACGCACACGCCGATTTCGGTGCCTTTCTCGGCGGCCAGCTGCTTGAGCCGGATCGCCGCCGACAGCCCGGCGGGGCCGCCGCCGACGATCACGACGTCGTATTCCATCGATTCGCGCGGGCCGTATTGCTCGATGAGGCTTGCGGGGGTCATTGGCGTTCCTCTAACCGTTAGAATGCTTTTATTCGGGAGCGTATTGTCTGCGAAACGAAACGCTTGCCGCAACAGCATGCGGCTAGATTAGCACGATCGTTCTATTTTCGTGCTAGGGTAATGCCGCTCGGGCCGTGCTGCCCGTGGCGGCGAAACGACATCGAAAGGGGAAGTGCAAATGGGTCGGTCGATCAATCTGGAAGGCAAGGTTGCGCTGGTCACGGGCGCGTCGAGCGGCCTCGGGCAGCGCTTTGCGCAGGTGCTGTCGCAGGCCGGTGCGAAGGTCGTGCTCGCGAGCCGTCGGGTCGAGCGCCTGAAGGAGTTGCGTGCCGAGATCGAGGCGGCGGGTGGCGCCGCGCACGTCGTGTCGCTCGACGTCACCGACGTCCAGAGCATCAAGGCGGCGGTCGCGCACGCGGAGACGGAAGCCGGTACGATCGACATCCTCGTGAACAATTCGGGCGTCTCGACGATGCAGAAGCTCGTCGACGTGACGCCGGCGGATTTCGAGTTCGTGTTCGACACCAACACGCGCGGCGCATTTTTCGTCGCACAGGAAGTCGCGAAGCGGATGATCATGCGCGCGAACGGAAGCGGCAACGGCAAGCCGCCGTGCCGGATCATCAACATCGCGTCGGTGGCCGGGCTGCGCGTGTTTCCGCAGATCGGGCTGTACGCGATGAGCAAGGCCGCGGTCGTGCAGATGACGCGTGCGATGGCGCTCGAATGGGGGCGCCACGGGATCAACGTCAACGCGATCTGTCCGGGTTATATCGATACCGAAATCAATCATTACCTGTGGGAAACCGAGCAGGGCCAGAAGCTGCAGTCGATGCTGCCGCGCCGGCGCGTCGGCAAGCCGCAGGATCTCGACGGGCTGTTGTTGCTGCTCGCGGCCGACGAGTCGCAGTTCATCAATGGCTCGATTATCTCCGCCGACGACGGCTTCGGCCTCGCCTGAGCGGATGACATTCAGCAACAAAGAAGACTGCAATGAGCGATTATTCCCCCGTTTTTGAGATGTCGATGCCGATCCGCTGGGGCGACATGGACGCGTTCGGCCATGTGAACAACACGGTCTATTTCCGCTACATGGAGCAGGCGCGGATCTCGTGGTTCGAGGAACTCGGCATTGCCGGCGGCAACGGCGAGGGGCAGGGGCCCGTCATCGTCACGGCGTCGATGGAATTTCTCAAGCAGCTGCACTATCCGGGCGACGTGATCGCGAAGATGTCGGCTGCGAAACCCGGCCGGAGCAGCTTCGACACGGGTTTCGAGCTGACGCGCGCCGACGATCCGCAGCATGTCTATGCGCGCGGCAATGCGCGCTGCGTATGGGTCGACTACGCGCTCGGCAAGTCGGTGCCGCTGCCCCAGTTGCTGCGCGACACGATCGAGCGCGCGCTCGCGGCGAAGGTCGGCTGAGCGTCGAGTCGGCGAGTCCGGGCCGGCACAAGGTCGCCGGGGCGGCACGCCATATCCGTTGTTTACCGAATCGGCCGCCATGTGCGGCCGATTGTCATCCGGGCGCCGTCATTCACTGCCCGAGCAGGCGCTGCAGCAGCTCCGGCGTATTGTTGGTCCCGTACTTGCGCATCAGCCGTGCGCGATAGATATCGACCGTGCGCGAGCTGATGTCGAGCACGCGCCCGATCTGCTTGCTGGTCTTGCCGGTCGCGAGCTGCGCGGCGATCTCGCGCTCGCGGGGGGTCAGTTCGACGGCGACCCGGCGCGTCGCGCTCAGATCCTCGAAGGTCCACACGCCCGCCGCAAGGGGCGCGGTGCGGTCGATCGCGCGGCCGGTGACGTGGCACCAGAACAGCTCGCCGTCCGCCCGTTTCATGATTCTGTCATCCGAGTAGATGCCGTTCGCGGCCATCACGCGCGCGATGCGTTCGCCGATGCGCTGGAATTCGTCCGTCGACGGGTAGAGCACCTCGTAAGATTTCCCGATCAGGTCGGCGCGCACGCAGCGGAAGATCGACGCGAGCGCGTCGTTGCAGTCCTCGATCACGCGGTCGCGCGACAGGACGAGGCCGAGCGGTGCGAGGAGGAAGGCGGTCTGGTAATCGAGAGCGGGCATGGCGCGGGCAAGCGGAGGCAAACGCTTATGTATTTTTGCGTATTGTGCCGCATCCGCGCCGCATCGTACCCTTTCAGGCATCTCGTGGCGGTTTGCCGCGATATAAAAACAGCGCGCCTCGACGCAGGTATCGCCGTGCATGCATAGAATGATGCGGCGGGCTTGCGGGCCACGTGGGCGCGTGAACCGGTTTCGCTGGTTTCCATAGAGGAAGGGACAACTGATGAACAAAGTCTATCCAAGCGCGGCTGCCGCGCTGGAAGGGATCGTCCGTGACGGACAGACCTTCGCGGTGGGCGGCTTCGGCCTGTGCGGAATTCCCGAGGCGCTGATCGCGGCGTTGCGCGATTCGGCCGTCAAGGGCATCACCTGCATCAGCAACAACGCGGGCGTCGACGGTTTCGGCCTCGGCCTGCTGCTGGAAACGCGCCAGATCAAGAAGATGATCTCGTCGTACGTCGGCGAGAACAAGGAGTTCGAGCGCCAGTACCTGGCCGGCGAACTCGAGCTCGAATTCACGCCGCAAGGCACGCTCGCCGAGAAGCTGCGCGCGGGCGGTGCGGGCATCCCGGCGTTCTTCACGAACACGGGCTACGGCACCGTGATCGCGGAAGGCAAGGAAACGCGCCAGTTCGGCGATCGCCACTACGTGCTCGAGCCGTCGCTGACGGCCGATGTCGCGCTCGTGAAGGCCTGGAAGGCCGACAAGTCCGGCAACCTGATCTTTCGCCGCACCGCGCGCAACTTCAACCCGATGTGTGCGATGGCCGGCAAGATCACCGTCGCCGAGGTCGAGGAGATCGTCGAGAACGGCGCGCTCGATCCGGACCACATCCATACGCCGGGGATTTTCGTGCAGCGCATCGTGCTGAACGCGACGCCCGAAAAACGCATCGAACAACGCGTCGTACGCGCGAAAGGAGACTGACATGGCCTGGAATCGTGACCAGATGGCCGCGCGCGCGGCGAAGGAATTGCAGGACGGCTTCTACGTGAACCTCGGCATCGGCTTGCCGACGCTCGTGGCGAACCACGTGCCGGAAGGCGTCGAGGTGTGGCTGCAGTCGGAGAACGGCCTGCTCGGCATCGGCCCGTCGCCGACCGAAGACGAAGTCGACGCCGATCTCATCAACGCCGGCAAGCAGACCGTCACGACGCTGCCGGGTTCGTCGATCTTCTCGTCGGCCGATTCGTTCGCGATGATTCGCGGCGGCCATATCAACCTCGCGATCCTCGGCGCGATGCAGGTCAGCAAGCAGGGCGACCTCGCGAACTGGATGATCCCCGGCAAGATGATCAAGGGGATGGGCGGCGCGATGGATCTCGTCGCCGGCGTGAAGCGCGTGGTCGTGCTGATGGAGCATGTCGCGAAGGGCGACCAGCACAAGATCCTCGAGGAATGCAACCTGCCGTTGACGGGTGTCGGCGTGGTCGACCTGATCATCACCGATCTCGGTGTGATCGAAGTGACGCCGTCCGGCCTGAAGGTTCTTGAACTCGCCGACGGCGTGAGCGTCGACGAGATTCAGGCGAAGACGGGCGCGCCGCTCGACGTCAGCGCGGTCGCATAAGGTTCCGCGCGTCGGCGCGGCTTCGACGCCCCGCATGCCGGACGACGGCATGCGGGGCGTTTGTCATGGTGTCCTCCGTCGGGCCGATTGTCGGGTGCCCGGCGAGCGGACCCGTGCGGCTGAAGCGGTTTACAATCGTTTGCATCGGGCGTCGCAAGCGTTGCCCCGCGCGTCGCCCCCGTTCGACAGGATGCCAACGATGCCAACGACCCCAGCGAATTCCCAGGTTCCTCGCCAGCGGCGTGTGCAGTGCGCGAGTGCTGCCGGCCTTCACCACGTCGCCTACACCGAGTGGGGCGATCCCGCCAACCCGCGCGTGCTGGTCTGCGTGCATGGGCTGACCCGTTCGGGGCGCGATTTCGACCGGCTCGCCGCGGCGCTGTCCGATACGTATCGCGTCGTCTGCCCCGATGTGGTCGGGCGCGGCCAGTCGGACTGGCTGGCCGATCCGCGGCTCTATGCGATCCCGCAATACGTGTCCGACATGGTGACGCTGATCGCGCGGCTCGACGTCGAATCGGTCGACTGGTTCGGCACGTCGATGGGCGGGTTGATCGGCATGGCGTTCGCGGGGCTGCCGGGTTCGCCGCTGCGCCGGATGATCATCAACGACGTCGGCCCGCGCATCGAACCCGATTCGCTGACGCGCATCGGCGAATATCTCGGCGTGCAGCCGCGCTTTGCGACCCGGCAGGAGGGCATCGACTATCTGACGTCGCTGTCGCTGCCGTTCGGTGCGCTGACCGCCGACGAGTGGCGCGAGATCAACGGGCCGCTGCTGCGTGAACTGCCCGAAGGGGGCTGGACGATCCGCTACGATCCGCGCATCGCCGAACCGTTCAAGGCGACGACGCCCGAATTGGCGGCGCTCGGTGAGGCCGCGCTGTGGCACGCGATCGAGACGACGAACGCGTCGCTGCTCGTCGTGCGAGGCGAGGTGTCCGACCTGCTGTCGCGCGAGACGGTGGCCGACATGGAGCGTCGCGGCCGGCATGTGACGCATGCCGAGATCCCAGGGGCGGGCCACGCGCCGGCGTTCATCGACGCAAGCCAGATTGCCCTCGCGCGGCGGTTTTTCGTCGAAGGCGGCGCATAAACGCGTCATAATATGCGGTTCAGCGGCACGCGGGCCGTGCCGCCGCCCGAATCTCCATCCACTTACGACCGGAACATTCCATGGCAGTCATTCGTCACCACGTCGGGGCCCGTCTCTCCGAAACCGCGATCCACAACGGTACCGTGTATCTGGCCGGCCAGATCGCCGAAGACACCACACAGGACATCAGGGGCCAGACGCGCGAAGTGCTCGGCCACATCGATCGCCTGCTCGCCGAAGCGAACAGCGACAAGGCGCATCTGCTGTCGGTGCAGATCTACATCTCGGATCTGGCGAACTTCGAAGGCATGAATGCGGAGTGGGACGCATGGGTCGCGCAGGGCAACACGCCGCCGCGCGCCACCGTCGAGGCGAAGCTCGCGGATCCCGCGCTGCTCGTCGAGATCGTGGTCGTCGCTGCGCAGCGGAGCTGAACGTAACCCGACGATGATCGCATTCCGCCAGGCCGAGCAATGACCGAGTCCGTTTCCGCATCCCCCGTCGCGGCGCCGTCGTTCGACGACGTGCTCGCGTTCGTGCGCGAGCGGGCCGGCGACGTGCGCCTGTCGTCGGGCGAACTGCTTGCCGATCACTCGGCGGGCACGGCGTCGATCATGCGCACGCTGAACGTCGATCCGTCCGCGATGCAGGCGGCCGCGCTGTTCGTGCTGACGCCGCACCTGAGCGACCCCGAGCGTGAGCTCACCGAGCGTTTTGGCGACGAAGTGGCGCGGCTCGTGTCCGACGTGCGCAAACTGTTGCGGCTCGGTACCGTCAGCCTGCGCGCCGCGCAGAACGCGGGGTCCGACGCGGGGCGCGATGCGGCCGAAGAGCGGCGCACGCAGATCGAGGCGCTGCGCAAGATGCTGCTTGCGTTCGCGCAAGACATCCGCGTGGTGCTGATCCGGCTCGCGTCGCGCTTGCAGTCGCTGCGCTACTATGCGGCCGCGAAGATCGACCCGCCGCCCGACGTCGCGCGCGAGACGCTCGAGATCTATGCGCCGCTCGCGAACCGTCTCGGCATCTGGCAACTGAAGTGGGAGCTCGAGGATCTCGCGTTCCGCTTCGAGGATCCCGTCACCTACAAGCGGATCGCGAAGCTGCTCGACGAGAAGCGCATCGAGCGCGAAGCGTACGTCACGCAGGCGATCGACCGGTTGCAGCAGGAGCTGGCGGATGCGCACATCCAGGCCGACGTGAGCGGCCGGCCGAAGCACATCTACAGCATCTGGCGCAAGATGCGCGGCAAGGAACTCGACTTCTCCGAGCTGTACGACGTGCGCGCGTTTCGCGTGATCGTGCCGGACATCAAGGATTGCTACGCGGTGCTCGGCATCGTGCATCACCTGTGGCAGCCGGTGCCGAAGGAATTCGACGACTACATCTCGCGGCCGAAGCCGAACGGCTACAAGTCGCTGCACACGGTCGTGATCGGCGACGACGGCCGCGCGTTCGAAGTGCAGATCCGCACGCAGGAGATGCACCGCTTCGCCGAGTATGGCGTCGCCGCTCACTGGCGCTACAAGGAAGCCGGCGCGCGTGGCTACGGCGGCCAGTTCTCGGCAAGCGACAAGTACGACGAGAAGATTGCATGGCTGCGCCAGCTGCTCGCGTGGAAGGATGACGTCGAGGACGGCGCGGAAAAGTCGGGCGACAAGGCGTGGGCGCAATTGCGCGAGACGTCGCTCGACGACGATCACATCTACGTGCTGACGCCGCAGGCGCGCGTGATCGCGTTGCCGCAGGGCGCGACGCCGGTCGATTTCGCGTACCACCTGCACAGCGAGCTTGGGCATCGCTGCCGTGGCGCACGCGTCGACGGCGCGATGGTGCCGCTCAATACGCCGCTCGCAAACGGCCAGACGGTCGAGATCGTCGCGGTGAAGGAGGGCGGGCCGTCGCGCGACTGGCTGAACTTGCAGCTCGGCTATATGAAGAGCCCGCGCGCCCGTCAGAAGGTGCGGGCGTGGTTCAACTCGATCGAGCAGGAAGAAAACGTCGCGCATGGCCGCGCGCTCGTCGAAAAGACGCTGCAACGCGAGGGCAGGACGTCGGTCAGCCTGGATAATCTCGCCGCGAAGCTCGGCTTCAAGTCGCCCGAGGAGCTGTTCTCGGTCGTCGGCAAGGAAGAGTTCAGTCTGCGCAATGTCGAGCACGCGCTGTCCGACGCGCCGCCGCCCGAACCGGCGCCCGAGGCGCCTGCCGATTTCGAAAAGCGCAGCAGCGGCGCCAGCGTGGCGCATGGCGCGTCGACCGGTGTGCTGGTCGTGGGCGTTGACGCGCTGCTGACCCAGCTGGCGCGCTGCTGCCGTCCGGCGCCGCCCGATCCGATCAGCGGTTTCGTCACGCGCGGCAAGGGAATGTCGATCCACCGCACCGATTGCCCGACGTTCCGCCGGATGGTCGAGCGTGCGCCGGAACGCGTGCTGCAGACGACCTGGTCGGCCGACGTGCTCGGCGGGCGCGGTGCGTCCGTGTATCCGGTCGACCTGATGATCGAGGCGAGCGACCGGCAAGGGCTGCTGCGCGACATCTCCGAAGTGTTCGCGCGCGAGAAGATGAACGTCGTCGGCGTGAAGACGCAGAGCCGCCGCAATGCGGCATTCATGCAGTTCACGGTCGAAGTGTCGAACTCGGCGCAGGTGCAGCGCGCGTGCACGTTGCTGGGTGAGGTGCAGGGCGTCGTGCGGGCGGGGCGGAAGGCATGATGTGGGGATCGAACACCGTTATTTTGCTGCGACCGCATAAAAATACTTGCCAAGCGGGTAACGGCTCCATATAATCTTAGCTTCACTAGGCTCGTAGCTCAGCTGGTTAGAGCACCACCTTGACATGGTGGGGGTCGTTGGTTCGAGTCCAATCGAGCCTACCAACGAATTGAGAATGCCCGGTCTCCGGGTGTTCGATGCAGCAAATAACTCAACGCGAACAAGGCGAATACGGTTATGACACCGCGAACGTTGACCGAAACTTTTTCGGAGCGACGCTAGTCGAGGAACCCTTTCGCCCTTTCAGTTTGAGTGAAGTATCGAATGCGGCCCCTCGAAAGCGGGGCCGCATTTTTTTTGTCGCGACATTTTCCCGCGTGATTTTTATATCGCGTACCTGGTCTGCCGCCCACTGTCGGCATCACGGAGATTGCTATGGTTTCGATACGCTTGCCTGACGGCTCAGTTCGACAATACGAGCATCCGGTGACAGTTGCCGAGGTTGCAGCCTCGATCGGTCCCGGCCTTGCGAAGGCTGCGCTTGGTGGCAAGCTCGATGGCGAGCTCGTCGATACGTCGGCCGTGATCGACCGCGACGCGTCGCTCGCGATCGTGACCGACAAGGATGCCGACGGCCTCGACATCATCCGTCACTCGACGGCGCACTTGCTCGCGTACGCGGTGAAGGAGCTGTATCCGGACGCGCAGGTGACGATCGGCCCGGTGATCGACAACGGCTTCTATTACGACTTCTCGTACAACCGTCCGTTTACGCCCGAAGATCTGGAGAAGATCGAAAAGCGCATGCAGGAGCTCGTGAAGAAGGACGAGCCCGTGACGCGTCGTGTCGTGTCGCGTGACGAAGCGGCGGGCTACTTCCGCAGCATCGGCGAGAAGTACAAGGCCGAGATCATCGAATCGATTCCGCAAAGCGACGAAATCAAGCTGTATTCGCACGGCGGCTTTACCGATCTGTGCCGTGGCCCGCACGTGCCGTCCACCGGCAAGCTGAAGGTCTTCAAGCTGATGAAGGTCGCCGGCGCGTACTGGCGCGGCGATTCGAAGAACGAGCAGCTGCAGCGCATCTACGGCACGGCCTGGACGAAGAAGGAAGACCAGGACCAGTACCTGCACATGCTCGAGGAAGCGGAAAAGCGCGACCACCGCAAGCTCGGCAAGCAGCTCGACCTGTTCCACATGCAGGAAGAGTCGCCGGGCATGGTGTTCTGGCATCCGAAGGGCTGGGCGCTGTGGCAGCAGGTCGAGCAGTACATGCGCCGCCGCGTGAACGAAGCCGGCTACCTCGAGATCAAGACGCCGATGATCATGGACCGCTCGCTGTGGGAAGCGTCGGGTCACTGGCAGAACTACCGCGAGAACATGTTCACGACGGAGTCGGAGAAGCGCGACTACGCGATCAAGCCGATGAACTGCCCGGGCCATGTCCAGGTGTTCAAGCACGGCCTGCGCTCGTACCGCGACCTGCCGCTGCGTTACGCGGAATTCGGTTCGTGCCACCGCAACGAGGCGTCGGGCGCGCTGCACGGCCTGATGCGCGTGCGCGGCTTCGTGCAGGACGATGCGCACATTTTCTGTACGGAAGACCAGTTCATCTCGGAATCGATCGCGTTCAACACGCTGGCGATGAGCGTGTACAAGGACTTCGGTTTCGATCACATCGACATCAAGCTGTCGCTGCGCCCGGAGCAACGCGCGGGTACGGACGAGACCTGGGATCGCGCCGAGCAGGGCCTGCGCGACGCGCTGACGGCGTGCGGCCTCACGTGGGAAGAGCTGCCGGGTGAAGGGGCGTTCTACGGTCCGAAGATCGAGTACCACATCAAGGATGCGCTCGGCCGTTCGTGGCAGTGCGGCACGCTGCAGCTCGACATGGTCCTGCCGGAGCGCCTCGGCGCTGAGTATGTCGCGGATGACAGCAGCCGCCGCCGTCCGGTGATGTTGCACCGTGCGATCGTCGGTTCGATGGAGCGTTTCCTCGGCATTTTGATCGAGCACCACGCTGGTGCGATGCCTGCCTGGCTCGCGCCGTTCCAGGCAGTTGTGCTCAATATCGCCGAAAGTCAGGCCGAATATGCGCAATCTCTGGCCCAATCGTTGCAAAAACAAGGGGTTAGAGTGACGGCCGATTTGCGCAATGAGAAGATTAGCTATAAAATACGCGAGCACACGCTGGAAAAGGTGCCTTATCTCCTCGTCGTGGGGGACAAGGAGCGTGATGCGCAAACGGTAGCCGTGCGTGCCCGTGGCGGCGTCGATCTTGGCGTGATGCCGGTCGAAGCCTTCGTTGAGCGTCTGCAGGAAGACCTGCGCTCGTTCAAGTAACCGCCCTGGCAGCGCGGCTCGTTTTTTTAATTTTTAGAGGAAACGTAACATCGCTACTGATAAGTCGTCGCACCGCATCAACGGTGAAATCACTGCGCCGGAAGTGCGCCTGGTCGGGATCGAGAACGAACCGCTCGGTATCGTAAAACTCGCTGATGCTTTCCGTAAATCGGAAGAACTGGATGTTGACCTGGTGGAAATCGCGCCGCAAGCGGTTCCCCCGGTTTGCCGTCTGATGGATTACGGCAAGTTCAAGTACCAGGAGTCGAAGAAGCAGCACGAAGCGAAGCTGAAGCAGAAGGTCATCCAGGTCAAGGAAGTCAAGTTCCGCCCGGGTACCGATGACGGTGACTACAACGTCAAGCTCCGCAATCTCGTGCGCTTCCTCGAAGAAGGCGACAAGACGAAGATCACGTTGCGTTTCCGCGGCCGCGAAATGGCTCACCAGGAAATCGGTATGCGGATGCTCGAGCGTCTGCGCACGGATCTCGAGGAAGTCGGCCAGGTCGAGCAGATGCCGAAGATGGAAGGGCGCCAGATGATCATGGTGCTCTCGCCGAAGAAAAAGAAGTAACGGGCCCGCGCGCGTCGCGCGCAGGTTCGCAGAGGTTCGGCGCGTTGCCCGGTCAGGGCGGCGCGCCAACAATGACGGTGGCTGCGCAAGCGGTTCGCCGTACACAAGTGGACTGGGTTTCGAAGGGCGGGTCAAGGGCGCAAGCCAACCGCACACCCATCGCCATCTAATAAACTGGAGTTGTTCGTCATGCCTAAGATGAAGACCAAGAAGAGTGCTGCAAAGCGCTTCGTGGTGCGTCCGGGCGGTACCGTCAAGCGCGGTCAAGCCTTCAAGCGTCACATCCTGACCAAGAAAACCACGAAGAACAAGCGTCACCTGCGCGGCGCAACGGCAGTTCATGATTCCGATCTGAACTCCGTCCGCGCGATGCTGCCGTTCGCGTAACCCCTAACTGATACTCTAAGGAGAGAAACATGCCTCGAGTCAAACGTGGGGTAACCGCACGGGCCCGCCACAAGAAGATCATCAACCTGGCCAAGGGTTATCGCGGCCGCCGCAATAACGTCTACCGCATCGCCAAGCAGGCGGTGATGCGCGCTGGTCAGTACGCGTACCGCGATCGCCGCAACAAGAAGCGTGTGTTCCGCGCACTGTGGATCACGCGTATCAACGCGGCAGTTCGCCAGCACGACATGACCTACAGCGTGTTCATCAACGGCCTGAAGAAGGCGTCGATCGAACTCGACCGTAAGGTTCTGGCCGACATGGCGGTGTTCGACAAGGCTGCTTTTGCTGCGATCGTCAAGCAGGTGAAAGCCGCCGTTGCAGCCTAATTGCGAAATTAGCACTGCGTGGTTAGTTGCAGCGAGGTTCCGGTAGTCTCGGCCGCTGCAGCGAAAACGGGGCTCTTCCGAGCCCCTTTTTTGTTTGGTGGGCGATTTCGCTCGCCAAGACCGAATGACGTTGGAAATGATGGGATCTATGGATCTGGACCAGATTGTCGCCGACGCGCAGCAGTCCTTCGAACAGGCTGCCGACATCACCACGCTCGAAAACGAGAAAGCACGATTTCTCGGCAAATCGGGTGCGCTGACCGAGTTGCTGAAGGGCCTCGGCAAGCTCGATCCCGAAGCACGCAAGACCGAAGGCGCACGCATCAACGTCGCGAAGCAGCAGGTTGAAGCCGCGCTGACCGCACGCCGTCAGGCGCTGGCCGACGCGCTGCTGAATCAGCGCCTCACTGCCGAAGCGATCGACGTGACGTTGCCGGGCCGCGGCGCCGGTGCAGGCAGCCTGCACCCCGTGATGCGCACGTGGGAGCGTGTCGAACAGATTTTCGGCTCGATCGGCTTCGATGTGGCCGACGGCCCCGAAATCGAGACGGACTGGTACAACTTCACGTCGCTGAACAGCCCGGAGAACCATCCGGCGCGTTCGATGCAGGACACCTTCTACGTCGAAGGCAAGGATGCCGACGGCCGCCAGCTGCTGTTGCGCACGCACACGAGCCCGATGCAGGTGCGTTACGCGCGCATGAACCGTCCGCCGATCAAGGTGATCGCGCCGGGCCGCACGTATCGCGTCGACAGCGATGCGACCCACTCGCCGATGTTCAATCAGGTCGAGGGGCTGTGGATCGACGAAAACATCAGCTTCGCCGACCTCAAGGGCGTCTATACCGACTTCCTGAAAAAATTCTTCGAGCGCGACGACATCCTCGTGCGCTTCCGTCCGTCGTATTTCCCGTTCACGGAACCGTCGGCCGAGATCGACATGATGTTCGAGCAAGGCAAGAACGCCGGCAAGTGGCTCGAGATCTCCGGTTCGGGGCAGGTGCATCCGACCGTGATTCGCAACATGGGCCTCGATCCCGAGCGCTACATCGGCTTTGCGTTCGGCAGCGGCCTCGAACGCCTGACGATGCTGCGCTACGGCGTCCAGGATCTCCGGCTGTTCTTCGAGAACGACCTGCGTTTCCTGCGCCAGTTCGCGTAACGCCGCGCGCCGCGCCGACCTGTGCCCGTGCACGCCCCGACGGATGATCCGACGGGGCCCGGGCGTCGATCTAACCTGTTTCGAACGTAGACATCCATGCAATTCCCTGAATCCTGGTTGAGAACCTTTGTCGACCCGCAGCTGACGACCGACGAACTGTCGCACGCGCTGACGATGGCGGGGCTCGAAGTCGAATCGCTGAGCAAGGCTGCGCCGCCGACGTCGAAGATCGTCGTCGGCCGCGTGCTCGAAGTCGTCAAGCATCCGGATGCGGACAAGCTCAATGTCTGCCAGGTCGACGCCGGCACCGGCGCGACGCTGAATATCGTCTGCGGCGCACCGAATGTCGCGCCCGGCATCAAGGTACCGGTCGCGCTGGTCGGCGCGGAACTGCCGCCGGCAGAAGAGGGCGGCAAGCCGTTCGCGATCAAGCTGTCGAAGCTGCGCGGCGTGGAGAGCCAGGGGATGCTGTGCTCGGCGCGCGAGCTGAAGCTGTCCGAGGATCACAGCGGCCTGCTGGTGCTGCCGGAAGACACGCCGGTCGGCCAGGACATCCGCGAGACGCTGAACCTCGACGACACGATCTTCGAAATCAAGCTGACCCCGAACAAGGCCGACTGCCTGTCCGTGTTCGGCATCGCCCGCGAGACGGCTGCGATCACCGGCGCACCGCTGACGCCGGTCGACATCCGCCCGGTGCGCGTCGAGCTCGACGAAACGCTGCCGGTGCGCATTGCCGCGCCCGATCTGTGCGGCCGCTTCTCGGGTCGCGTGATCCGCGGCGTGAACGCGCATGCGAAGACCCCGCAGTGGATGGTCGAGCGCCTCGAGCGTTCCGGCCAGCGCAGCGTGTCGGCGCTCGTCGACATCTCGAATTACGTGATGTTCGAGCTCGGCCGTCCGTCGCACGTGTTCGATCTCGACAAGATCCACGGCGGCATCGAGGTGCGCTGGGGCAAGCGCGGCGAATCGCTGAAGCTGCTCAACGGCAACACGGTCGAACTCGACGAAACGGTCGGCGTGATTTCGGACGACCGTCAGGTCGAAAGCCTGGCCGGCATCATGGGCGGCGACAGCACGGCCGTCACGCTCGATACGACCAACATCTACCTGGAAGCCGCATTCTGGTGGCCGGACAGCATCCGCGGCCGTGCGCGCAAGTACAACTTCTCGACCGATGCGGCGCATCGCTTCGAGCGCGGCGTCGACTACGCGACGACCGTCGAGCACGTCGAGCGCATCACGCAACTGATTCTCGAGATCTGCGGCGGCAAGGCCGGCCCGGTCGACGATCAGTCCGTGAACCTGCCGCAGCGCGCGCCGGTGAAGATGCGCGTATCGCGCGCGAACCGCATCATCGGCGTGCAGATCGGCGCCGACGAGATCGCCAGCATCTTCACGCGCCTCGGCCTGCCGTTCGAGCGTGAAGACGACGCATTCCTCGTCACGCCGCCGTCGCATCGCTTCGACATCGAGATCGAGGAAGACCTGATCGAGGAAGTGGCGCGCATCTACGGCTTCGAAAAGATCCCGGCGCGTCCGCCGGTCGCGACGAGCGAAATGCGCGCGACCAACGAGACGCGGCGCTCGATCCACGACATCCGTCACGCGCTCGCCGCGCGCGACTACGCGGAAACCGTCAACTTCAGCTTCGTCGATGCGGAGTGGGAGCAGGATTTCGCGGGCAACGACCATCCGATCCGCCTGCTGAACCCGATCGCGAGCCAGCTGTCGGTGATGCGCACGACGCTGTTCGGCAGCCTGATTTCCGTGCTGCGCCACAACCTGAACCGCCGCGCGGATCGCGTGCGCGTGTTCGAGGCTGGCCGCGTGTTCCTCACCGATACGGCGGCGAAGGCCGGCGAGCTGACGGTCGAGGGCTACGTGCAGCCGAAGCGCGTCGGTGCGCTTGCCTATGGTCCGGCGCTCGACGAGCAATGGGGCACGGCGACCCGCCCGGTCGATTTCTTCGACGTGAAGGGGGATCTCGAGGCACTGTTCGCGCCCGCGACCGCTCGCTTCGTGAAGGCAGAGCATCCGGCCCTCCATCCGGGCCGCAGCGCGCGCATCGAAGTCGATGGTCGTGCGGTCGGCTGGATCGGCGAGCTGCACCCGCGCCTGATGCAGAAGTACGAACTGCCGCACGCGCCGGTGATGTTCGAGGTCGACGCGGACGCGCTGATTGCGCGTGCGTTGCCCGCGCCGACCGACGTATCGAAATTCCCGCCGGTTCGTCGCGATATCGCCGTTGTCGTCGATCAGGCGGTCGAGGTTCAGGCACTTTTCGACGAAATGAAGAAGGCGCTTGCCGAAGAGGCCTGCCGATTCGTTCAGAAGGTTGTACTCTTTGACGAATTTCGTGCAAAATCAAATACTTCCGGTGGTCTTGCCGCGCACGAGAAGAGCCTTGCCTTCCGCGTGACGCTGCAGGACGCGGCTGGCACGCTACAGGACGAGGTCGTCGATCAGGCGATCCAGACGCTGGTCGAGCGGATGGCTCGTGCCGGTGCGCGTCTGCGCGGCTAAGGAGGAGGTCCGCCCGCTTGCGGGCGGCCTTTTCCGATCGTAAGTTTTGATTTAACGCGCTGTATGGCAGATATGAACGACATGACCTCGAGTGAATTCGAAGCCCTCCTGACGGCGCAACGCAGCGCCATGAACCGCGACGCTTCGGCGCCGGCGTCCACCGAGACGCCCACGCTGACGAAGGCGGAACTGGCGGAGCTGCTGTTCGACAGCGTCGGGCTGAACAAGCGTGAAGCGAAGGACATGGTCGAGGCGTTTTTCGAGGTGATCCGTGACGCGCTCGAAAACGGCGAGAGCGTCAAGCTGTCGGGGTTCGGCAATTTCCAGTTGCGCGACAAGCCGCAGCGTCCGGGCCGCAATCCGAAGACGGGCGAGGCGATTCCGATCGCGGCCCGCCGGGTGGTAACCTTCCACGCGAGCCAGAAGCTGAAGGCGCTGGTCGAAAACGGCGCGGAGTAAGCCCCGCGCGCTGACATCTCCGCGCGGCCGCCGCGCACCCTTTACCGACGGTTAACCGACGATGACCACTACGGTTGAGAAAGTCGTCTTGCCTCCGATTCCCGCGAAGCGCTACTTCACGATCGGTGAAGTCAGCGAACTGTGCGGGGTCAAGCCGCATGTGCTGCGTTATTGGGAACAGGAATTCACTCAACTGCGGCCGGTGAAGCGGCGTGGCAATCGTCGGTATTACCAGCACCATGAAGTGCTGCTGATCCGGCGGATTCGCGAGTTGCTGTACGAGCAGGGATTCACGATCAACGGCGCGCGCAACCGGCTCGATTCGCCGGCCGGGGAGCGGGCCGCGGCGGCACCCGTCGAGCCGGAGGCGCCGGCCACCGATGCACGCACGCCGGGCAAGCCGGGCGCGACCGTCGACGTCATTGCATTGCGGCAGGCGCTGCTCGACGTGCTCGACGGACTGAAGCGCGACTGAGTGCGAAGCGTGAAGGATGAAATGAAAAGCCCGGTTGGCCGCGTGCCACCGGGCTTTTTTCATGCATGCCGTGTGCGTTTCAGCGTGACGCGAGCGGGTTCTTCTGCCCCATGTCGACGACCAGCGTGCCGTCCGGCAGCATCCGCACCGAGCCTTGCGCGACCTGGCTGCGGTAGCCGTACAGGTCGAAACGCATCGGGCCGGCCTCGGCCGAATTCCGGATCAGCGCGCGCACGTTCAGTTCGAGCACGTTGAACATCTTCATGTCGCCGCCTTCCATCCACATGTAGCTCGGTGCATCGATCTGCGGCCGTTGCGGCGAGGGCGCGCCTGCCATGCGCCTGAACGTGAGGCGCAGCCCGTCGCGTTCGACCGTTGCCTGTCCGAGCTTGCCGTTCAGCACGGGGGGCGGGAACACGGTGTACTGGTCGAGCACGAGCGTGTCGCCACGCAGTTCCGCGCCGCGACGCTGCAACGGCGTCAGCGAAGCGAGCTCGATGCCGAGCGAACGCAGCAGCTTCGCCTGCGGGATGCCGAGCACCGACACCTGGGATGGCTTGAACGCGAGATGCCGGTCATCGAGCACGGACAGCGTGCCGTTCATGTCGGTCGGCAGCCAGACGCCCGGTACGTGGTTCCACAGCTTGATGCCGCCCTGGACGCGCAGGTTCGTGCCGTCCGCGCTCAGTTGCAGGTCGTTGAGCGAGCGCGGTGAGTAGTCGAGCAGATAGTTGTTGAAGAGCGCGGACATCGCCTTCCACGACTCGACGACGGTGCCGCCCAGAATGCGGATATCGTACTGGTTCGGATCGTCGAGATCGACGGGTTCGCCGGGCCGCTTCGATACGAGTTCCACGTCGAGGTCCTCGACGTGAAAGCCGATATCCCCGGACAGGTTGAAGTCGACGTTGCGCAGATGGATCGTCGGGTTGCGGTTCGACACGTGCCGTTCGTTGAACGGCGTGGTCGACGTGCGCCGCATGGCGACCTTCTGCATGCCGGGGTGAGCGGTGTTCGCCGCGAGTGCGTAGGCTTCCCAGTGCTGGCGTATGTCGCGCAGCGCATTCTGTTGCGCGGCGAGGAAGCTGTCGTTCAGGCGCGCGGTCGCGCTGCCGAGCAGCGCGCCGCTGGCCGGGCCCGCATACGACGGCATCCGGATCGCCATCGCGCCGCTTTCGTCGAAATTGAAGTAGCCGGCCGATACCTGGTCGCGATAGTGATACAGATCGAACACGAAAATCTGGTCGCGCTTCGTGGAATCGACCGGACCGATCAGGATGTCCGCGTTCATCGGCATCGAGCGCATGAACTTCACGTCGCCGCCGCGAATGTACATCGCTTGCTGCGGCGCGTTCGCGGGCATCGCGAAGCCGGCATGCGTGCCGTCGTCGAGCTTCAGGTCGAGCCCGGCCGGCGTCACGCGCAGCGCGGTGATCGTGAGCTTCAGGCGAGGCGGCGGCATCAGCTTGTCGACCGACATCACGAGATCGTCGCCGGCGAGTTGCGCGATCGGCGTCTGGACTTTCAGCAGGTCGGCCATCTTCACGTTGGCCGCGCGCATCACCGGCTGCGCGTTGATGCCCGATACGCGCACGCCCGTCGGATGGAACACGAGCTGGCTGCCGTCACGGATCGCGAGGGTACCGGTCAGCGAGAACGGCACCCAGCCGTCGCGCTGCATCTCGCCTTGCAGATGGATCACGCCGTCGCCGGCCGACACGGCGAGCTTGCGCAGCGGCGCGTTGCGGTAGCCGAAGATGTACGTGTTGAAGAGGGCGGTGAGCTTCGCGTCGTCGAGCGTGACCGTGCCTTCATGCACGTCGATCTGGAAACTGGTCGGATCGTCGAACACGATCGGCGCGCCGGCTTGCGTTGGTACCAGCGTGGCCGACAACTGATGGATGAAGAAGCCGAGGTTGTTGACGATGCGGAAATCGACGTCGCGCAGGAACGTCATCGCGCCGTTCTGGCCCGAGTCGCGGAGCGTGAACGAGCGCGGTTGCGTGAGGCTGATCGATGCGAGCGACGGGACGGTGCGCGCGACCTGCTGCTCGCGGGCGAGGCGTTCGGCCTTGGTGCGTTCGATCTTCGTCGACGCGACCGACGTGTTGCCGTCACGCTGCGCGGATGATTCCGCGCAACCGGCGCACAGCAGCGCGAGCGTCAGCACGCCGCAGCCGAACACGCGGAATGTCCTGCGCGAGAGGGGGCGGGCCGCGCGTGGCGGGCCGGAAATCCAGTCGAAAATTGCCAAAGGCGAGCGATGGCCGCGCCGGACCGCATTCCGCATCGTCTGTCTCCATATCTTGTCGTGATCGACGGCGGCGCGCGCCACTGCACGGCGCGAGCGTCGATGCCGTGTAGTGTGGCATAGCGCGCTAGAGCGGCGTCACCAAACAACGGGCGCCGGGGCGCGGCGGTCCGGCGGGCTGCGGGACAATGGATTCGGGGTGGTTGGGCGGCCGGATCAAACGGTCGTTTGGTTTGCGCGGCCCGTCGTCGGCGAAGGCTTCTGCGACCGGGAAAATCCGCTGCAGCCTTGGCCGATGCGGGTTTCGCCGGATGCGACGGGCAGCGGCCGCGGCCGTCGAAGCGGGGATGGGATCCGGCCTCGTCGCAGCAGCCCGCGGGTCGGTCAGACCAGCATGTGCTGCCGGATTGCGTTCAGCGTCGCCTGGTCGAGTTGCAGCCCGTTCGCGATATACGACGTCATCGAGCCGTACGACGCGGTGACCTGGTCGAATGCCGCCTGCAGATAGCCGGTGTGCGCGCCTTGCAGCGCGGTCATCATGTCTGCTGCATTTTGCCCGCCGGCTTTTTGTGCCTGGGCGACCGAAGCGGTGATTTCCGACGCGCTATAGACGTTCGTCAACAGATAGTCGGCGAATATCGTCTGCTCGGACGCGCCGAGGATCGTGTGCAGGATCGCGGTTGCCCAGCCCGTGCGATCCTTGCCGGCCGTGCAGTGGAACACCAGGTTTGCGCCTGAGCCAGCGAAGCCGGCGAAGAGCGCGTGATAGCCGGCATGCGCAGCGTCCGACGTGACGAACGCGCGGTACATGCTCGACATGAATGCCATCGCCGTGGCGCCGGTGGTCGGGATCGGATCGATGCTGGCAGCCCCGAGCACGTTGAGGTTTTGCCAGGTGGCGCCGGCCAGCGGCACATCCGGTTGCGTCTTGATCTCGGCGGGCGTGCGCAGGTCGCAGACCTGCCTGATGCCGAGCGTGCCGACGGTGGCGATGTCCGCGGCCGACAACGCGAGTGCGGATGAACGATAGATCACGCCTTTTTTCATCCTGGCGCCGCTCGTTGTCACGTAGCCGGTTCCGTCCGGCCCGGCCGTGTCGCGAAAATTCGATGCGGAACTCAGCCGCGGTGTCGTGACCGGCGCGACCGAAATCGAGTCGCCTCCGCATGCCGACAGAAGCGATGCGCTTCCCAGCGCCACGCCTATCGTGCCGGCGCCTAGCCGGAGAAAATGTCGACGGGAAATTTCGTTTTTCTGATGCATTCAATGCCCTGTGTCGAAGACGGTTACAAGAGGTCGCGACTGCGGGGATGACCGAAGTCGCCCCTGTATCACGCGACGCGGCAAAGCCGGGGCGGGCCGGATCGATCGGCATGCAGTCGGACGGTCCGCCCATGCGCATCGATCTCGCGCCGGGTAACCGCACGGTAGCGATTTGCGGCGAACCGGCCATCGTCCTTTTCGATTAGGTCGGAATGCGGGTTGCCGGTGTCGGCTGCGCGTTGTCGACGGGTAGGATCGGCGGCGGCAGCGAGGTAAGATCGGCATCAGTGGCTGTATCGACCAAAGCACAGTAGCCATCACGGGGAAACGTCATGGATCTCAAGGAAGTCGACGTACTGGGTGCGGGCGTGGGCGATCACTGGTACTACGCGTCGAAGGCGAGTGCGATCCGTCGGTTCCTGGGGGCGCCAGGCGCGAACCGGATACTCGATGTCGGTGCAGGCTCGGGCTTTTTCTCGAAGCACTTGCTGGAGCGTACGCAGGCGACGGAAGCGTGGTGTGTCGATACGAGCTATGCCGACGATACCGACGGCGAGGCGTCCGGCAAGCCCATCCACTTTCGGCGATCGGTTGACCGATTCGACGCCGATCTCGTGTTGCTGATGGACGTGCTCGAGCATGTCGACGACGATGTCGGTCTGCTCACGCAGTACGTCAAGGGCGCGCCTTCGGGCAGCCGCTTCCTGATCACGGTTCCCGCGTTCCAGTTCCTCTGGAGCGGTCATGACGATTTTCTCGAGCACAAGCGCCGATATACGCTCGGCAGTCTCGAGGACGTGGTGCGTCGCTCGGGGCTCGACGTCGAGCACGGCGCCTATTATTTCGGTCTCACGTTTCCGCTTGCGGCAGCGTTGCGGCTCGGCGAGCGGGTGCGACGGCAGCCGAGCGAGCCGGCGTCGCAATTGCGTCGCCACCATCCGTTCGTCAACGGCCTGCTCAAGTCGATCTGCCGGATCGAGTTGCCGATCTTCCGCTTCAACCGCGTCGCCGGGCTGACGGTCATCTGTGTTGCGCGCAAGCGGTGAATGCGATGCGGGGCCGTGTGGTCGGCGCGCGAATCGTCCATGCCACGCTTGTCGTTGCTCGCATCGGCGCCTTCGCGCCAAAAAATTTCACAAGAATATTCACAAAATGCATGCGACCCGTTCTAAATCGGAAAACTGTCTGTTATAATTTTTTTCTTTCGGGGCGTAGCGCAGCCTGGTAGCGTACCTGCATGGGGTGCAGGTGGTCGGAGGTTCAAATCCTCTCGCCCCGACCAGATAAAGAACCCGCGTCAGCTCAGGCTGACGCGGGTTTTTTCTTGCCGGTCGCTTTTTTGCACATCGCGGCGCGGCCCCGGTAAAATGCAAGGTTGATCCACGGAAAGCGCCGTGATTTAGCGGAAGAGGATTCCCCGAACATGACTGATCTTCGTCTTACCATGCGGTTCGCTGCAGTGCTCGCCACCGGCGCGCTCGTCGCCGGTTGCGGTACGTCGTCGCCCACGAAAGTGGACTACAAGAGCGATTCGAAATCGAAGGAAGCGTCGCTCGCAGTGCCGCCCAACATGCTCGACGAGACGGCCGATCAGCGTTCGCTGCCGCCCCAGGGCGGCGCGACTTCCCTGTCCGCGCTTCAGCAGGTCCAGCAGGCAGCGCCTGCGCTGGACACCGTTGCTCCGGCCGTCGCCGGCATGCATATCCAGCGCGACGGCACCGAGAGCTGGCTCGTGATCGACGGCAAGCAGCCCGCCGACGTCTGGCCGCAGGTTCGCCGCTTCTGGCAGGAACAGGGCTTCCTGCTCGTCGTCGACCAGCGCGACAAGGGCGTGATGGAAACCGACTGGAACGAAACCCATCCGCAGATCAACGACGGCCTGATCCGCAGCGTGATCTCGAAGGCGATGGGCAACTCGTACGTGACGGCCGAGCGCAACAAGTACCGTACGCGTCTCGATTCGGCACCGAATGGCGGCACCTACGTGTTCATCAGCCAGAAGGGGATGCGTGAAGCGATCACGGGCTCGAACAACGATTCGAGCAAGTGGGAAGCGAAGCCGAATGATCCGGCGCTCGAGACCGAATACCTGAAGCGATTGATGGCCGTGCTCGCACAGAACGAGCAGCGCGCGAAGAATGGCGAGCCGCCAATCGCGAACATCAAGGACAACACGGTACCGGTAGCCAAGGACAAGAAGGCCGACGACGCATCGTCGAAGGCTGCTGCAGCGATTGCCGCGCAAAACGTCTCCCGCACGTCGGCGCAAGGCAACGATGCGGCTGATGCTGCCGTCCCGTCGGAAGTCACGCTCGGCGAGCCGTACGACCGGTCGTGGCTGCACGTCGGTCTCGCGCTCGATCGTGCGAACTTCACCGTCGACGATCGTGATCGCACGAAGGGCCTGTATTTCGTGCGCTATGTCGATCCGAAGGATCTGACCTCGGCCGAGCAGGGCTTCTGGAGCCAGTTGTTCCACGGCAAGAAGGAAAAGCAGGCGAAGCAATACCGTGTCAACGTGAAGGCACTCACGGCCGACCAGACGCGCGTCGCGGTCGTCGACGATTCGGGCGCGATCGACACGTCGTCACCGGCTCGCCAGATCATGGGGCTGCTCGTGAATCAGCTTCGCTGATCTCGACGTTTCTCCGCATCAATGAAAAGCCCGCCACATGGCGGGCTTTTTTCATTGCCGCTCGCCGGCATGCGCATGTGCTGGACGGTCGGTCCCTCCTCGTGACGTTACGTAACATCCGCGCGTTACGGCGGCAAAGCGCCCGCAGCATCGTCGGTATCAAAAAAATTGTCCTTATAAATCAACTAGATGGTCGGTTCACGTCAGTTGGCACGTAACCTGCTTTATATGTTGGAATTGTTGAAACAGGGAGGATGGTGTCAGATACCGGGCGTGCGCCGCGAGCGCCCGATCAACGGTATCGACGTCTTCGAATGTCGACGCGGCAAGCGTCGGCGCAACGAATGACGATCCGCGCCAGCGTGCGGATCTCGATGGCCCCGTCGCCTATCCTCGTAGGGCGACGGTTTCGCCCGCGCTTCTCTGAAGCGCGGGCTATTTTTTTTGGGGCCGTCGTGCGATACCGTGCTGGCGCAGCCGATGCGCGATTCGCGTATTCTCGGGCTTTTCCAGATGAAGGGGAGCGGGAATGGCAGAAATTGCAGTCGTGGCGCTGATCGTGGCGAAGCCGGGCGCCGAGGAGGAGTTGCGTGCCCAGCTCGAAGGGATCGTCGAGCCGACCCGCAACGAAGCGGGAGCGTTGCAGTACGACCTGCATCGGGACCTGAAGGAGCCGGCGCGATTCGTATTCGTCGAGCGCTGGGAAAGCGAGGAGGCGCTGGCTGCTCATGCGCGTTCCGCGCACATTCTCGCTTATCGGGAAGCGGCCGCGGACTGGATCGAGCGTTCCGAAATCCGCGTGCTGTCGAAGCTCGTCTGAGCCGGGCGGGGCGACCGGATGTATCCGGCCGCCGGCGCGTCAGTGCGACGTGTTGGGTACGTCGAGGATCAGGATGATCGTCCAGTCGGCGTCGCCGTCGTGATGGTACTGGCGCTCGGCGACGATGAACGGTTGCTGCTTGCCTTGCGGGCCGAGGAAAAGCACGTCGCCCTCCATCGGCAGGCATTCGATCGGCGGCAGCGCGAGGAACGCGTCAGCCGAGCCGCGGGGCATCAGTTGCTTGATCTGGCGAGTGGCGGCTTCGGTCCACTCGATGTCGAGTTGAATGTTGCTCATGCTGTCCTCCGCACCGGGGTGCGCACGGGTGGAAAATTTCGGTGCGCGACTTTAGCACAGCGCACGGGCACCGCAACCAAAAAAGCCGAACCCGGTTGCCCGGATTCGGCTTTTCGCTTGTGCGGTGCCGCCGAACTTACTGGCTGGCAGCGTCTGCGGCCTTGGCAGCCTTCTTGCCGGCCTTCTTCGCAGCAGCCTTGTGGTGAGCGGCCTTCTTGCCGTGGTGATGCTCTTCCTGCATCGCCGGCTGTGCGGCTTCAGTCGCTTGCTGCTGCTGCAGCGCCTGTGCGCGTTGCTCGATCTCGGAGATCTTGGCCGGATCGGTAATCGTCTTGATTTCCGTGCTCTCTTGCGCATACGCTGCGCCAGTCAGCGCCGACATCGCTACCAGGATAGCCAGGGACGTCTTCTTCATTGCTTTACCTCCGCTAAGTGGTGATGAACCCGAGTGTTGCCGTTTTGTCTGGCGACTGCAATCGAGTGCGTGTCGAGTGTAACAAAAGTGACGGATCAATGTGCACCGGATCGTGGCACGACGCAAGGTCCCGTTGAAGTCGCGCAACACTTCGCTCACTCCGTCACGCGCCTGCCATCGTCGCCGTCGCGGACATTTCCGCTGCGGTTTCCCGGAGCCCTCAGAACCACCCGAGCCATCGATAGACATGGAACTGCGCGATGCCGACCAGTTCGTGCAGCGCCTGCTCTGCGTTGACCACATTGCGCCAGTGCGGCAGCCAGCCCGTTTGCGCACGCCGGCGATTCGCATAAACGGGCTGCGGATCGATCCCGAACCGGTGGAAATCGAGCAATGCGCGGCGCATCTGGTAGGAGGAGGTGACGAGAATGCGCGCGTCGTCATACTGTGAGCGTAGTATAGACGCAGTGAATTTCGCGTTTTCGTAGGTTGTGCGGCTATCCGGCTCCAGCACGAGGTCCGCGGGCGCGACGCCTTCGGCCACGAGTTGGCGCCCGTAGACGGCAGCCTCGGTTTCGCCGTGATGCTGCGGGTCGCCGCCCGACATCACCACAGTGCAGCGCTCGGCTTGCTGCCGGCAGGTGCGGTAGAGCGCTGCGACCTTGTGGATGCGGGCGGTTCCGTCAGGTGGCGGTCGCAGCCCTGAGTCGCCGTGCTTCGTCCCTGCGCCGATGAGAATCAGTGTGGTCCGTCCATGCATGTCCGGGTGCTCGACGGGTTCGACGCCCGCCTCGGTCCAGGCGATCAGCGGCGCGGCGAGCCAGCCTGTCGCGAGCAGCCAGAACAACGCAGCGGCGGCGATCGAGATGATTCGTCGCCGCTTGCGGCAGAGCATGAAACAGATGAAGAGAAGTACAAATGAATCGAACAGAATCAATTTGATTGGGGTATGGTGTCTTTTTATGGACGGCTGACGATCCGGCCCTGACGCGACGCCGAACGTCGGCATCCAGAATCGGTGGCGGTATCGGCGGGCGGAGAAGCCGCCCGGCGCGCCGCTTCGCATTGTCGCTGCACTTTAAGAAAGAATCGAGATGGCCACGTATTCCAACGAAGCGGTGCTCGACGCATTGAGACGAGTGCAGTACCGCCAGGTACCGTGGGCGCGCCGCCCGGGCGTGTTCGAGTATCTCCGTTCGCTCGGGCTGATGGACACGGTCAGGCAGAAAACCGTTGCCCCCGCGCCGGGCTTCCATGCGCCGGTCGATATTGCCGTACTGACCGAAAGCGGTCGAGCCGAATTCTCGCGCCTCGAGCGCGACGAGAAATTACTTTCCTGGACCGATCGCCGCATGGCCGACTACGCACTGAGCGAAGCGAGTGCCGTGGCGATTCTCGAAAGCCGCCTGTAGCGGTCGATCATCCCGTCACGCGCATCGCCGCGCGCCTGGCGATACCCAAAAAAAAGCCCGTATCGCGAGGATACGGGCGTACCGGATACTTTTGCTGTTGCCACGCTGTGCTCATGGCAACGTTGTGACTCGTCGCATGCGGCGCAGTTCCCGACCGCGGGCATTTTCTTTGGCGAAATCCCGAAATTGGCAGGACTACGGATGACGCGGGACGTCGGTCGGCTGCGAGCCGATGCGCGCTCGCGCATTGCTGGCGATGTCGCCGCGCAGGTCGCCACGCGGCACGGTTTGCCGGCTGGGCAGGTTGGCGGACGGCGGCTGGCGGAGGGTGTTCCGGTGATCCTGCTGGCGGTGGGGCGGCTTCACGCGATCGTCGGCGCGGGCTGGAGCGGACAACGCCACGGAAATGACAATGCCGCATGCGACGAGCAGTGACATTGGTTTCATGGCGGGGCTCCCTTCAAGCCGTCGACGCGGCCTGTTGATAATTCGCTAAGGTAAGCGTGGGAGCGCAGGCTTGCTGTAAATATTGGTAAATAGATGTATCGCGGCACGTCAACGGTAATCGACGGCAACGCACGCGTCGCGGGCAAGTCGCGTCGCTGAAAGAAACCGGGCGGCCGAAGCCGCCCGATCGAGCATTCGTTACGCCATCTTGACGGGCGCGCGCCAGGATTCCGGATTGGTCCAGAAGGCGCCGCGCAGCCGGTCGCGGCTCGGCGGTGCGGGCGGCTTCGCGGCGCTTGCGCCGATGCGCCCGCGCAGGGAGATCTGCCGGCCGCTCGTGCCGAGTCGCTTCACGATTTCGGCGAGCGTGCCGTCCGCCTGCCATTCGTCGAAGCGACGGCGGCAAGTCGGCGGCGACGGATAGCGGCCCGGCAGCTTCGACCAGCCTTCACCCGTCGACAGCACCCACAGCACGGCGTTCACCACCGAGCGGGCTTCCACGCGGGGGCGGCCGCGCCGCTCACTCCGTGCGGGTTCAGAGCAAAACAGACCCTCGACCAGCGCCCACTCGTTATCTCTCAAATCGTCGAACAGCATCATGTCCTCACCTCAGCGAAGCTAACTCCGGTGCGCTGCCCTGCGCCGCGCACTCTTCAGGCACTCGATTGTCGAGTGCCGGGTGGGGGCGTCCGGTTGGCCGGCAGCGGCGTTTCTGCTCTTCCGTCCGACGACACCTGCGCCCTGTGCGCCAGGTAATGCACGAAGCGTGCCATGTCGGAGGTAATTCCCTCGAGAGCCGCTTGGCAGCGAGCTAACGGCTAAGTCAGCTAGGGGCGTATAAGACGCCAAAATAACCCGCCAGCAAATCGGGACAATCACCAATCTTGTGCAGTTCGCCCGCACCACGTGCGTTCGCGGATGTATTGCACCGCAGCGAAACATGTGGGGCAGGTGCCTGATTCGCACATCGAAGCCGGATTCGCGCATTAAAATCGCGCATCGATATCGACGATTGATGAGGTCAGGAAATGAACGTCACGCTGCGTCAGCTTCGCGTCTTCATCGAGGTCGCGCGGCTCAAGAGCTTCAGTCGCGCGGGCGACGAGATCGGGCTCACGCAGTCCGCGGTCAGTCGCTGCGTGCGCGAGCTCGAGGCCGAGCTCGGGTTGAAGCTGATCGACCGCACGACGCGCGACGTGCAGCTGACCGATGTCGGTGCAAACCTGATCGCGAGCGTGTCCCGTCTGCTCGACGATCTCGACGACACGCTGCGCGAGATTCGCGAGATCGGCGAGCAGCGCCGAGGGCGCGTGATCGTCGCGGCCAGTCCGACGATCGCGTGCCGGTTGATGCCGCGCGTGGTTGCGTCGTGCGAGCGCCAGTTTCCGTTCGTGACGCTGGGTTTGCGCGACGACGTGCAGAGCGACGTGTTGCGCAAGGTGAAGTCGAGCGAGGTCGATTTCGGCGTCGTGATCGGTCCGCTCGCGGTGGCCGATCTCGTCTGCGAATCGTTGATGACCGATTCGTTCTGCCTGGTCGCGCGCGCCGACCATCCGCTCGCGGCGCGTGCCGAGGTGCCCTGGACGGCGCTGGACGGCGAGCGCCTCGTGCTCCTCGATCATGCATCGGGAAGCCGGCCGCTGATCGATGCCGCGCTGGCCGCCCATCGTGTCAACGCGACGGTCATGCAGGAGCTCGGGCATTCGGCGACCGTGTTCGGACTCGTCGAGGCCGGCGTCGGCGTGAGCGTGCAGCCGTGGCTGTCGCTGCCGCTACCGGCCGGCTCGACGCTCGTCGCGCGGCCGCTCACGCCACGCACCGAGCGCACGGTCGAACTCGTGCGCCGCCGCGACCGGTCGTTGTCGCCCGCTGCGCAGGCGATCTGGGAACTCGTGCGGCAGATGCCGGCGAGGGCAGAGGACCTCGACTGACGCGCATCGACGTGCGCCGGCCCTGCTTGCGGGCCGGTACACTACGCGGATCGTGTTCCTCGAAGGTGGTTCTCGATGGTGCATTCCGCAGATTCTCTTCCGGTGGCCGGCGCGCCGGCGGCCCGCGACGCCGTACACGCGTTGCGTCCGTCGCTGATCCGGGAAGTGGCAAACGCCGGCTTTGGCGTGCCGGACATGCTGCCGTTCTGGTTCGGCGAATCCGATCGCGTGACACCGGACTTCATTCGCGCAGCCGCCGCGGCGGCGCTGCGCGATGGCGCGACCTTCTACACGCACAACCTCGGCACTGCGCCGCTGCGCGCCGCGATCGCGGCCTACGTCGGCGCCCGTCACGGGGCGACGGCGGCCGACACCGTGGCCGTGACGAGTTCGGGCGTGAGCGCGCTGATGCTGGCCGCGCAGATGCTGGTCGGTCCGGGCGAGCGCGTCGTCGCGGTCACGCCGCTGTGGCCGAATCTCGTCGAGATTCCGAAGATCCTTGGGGCGCAGGTCGAATGCGTCCCGCTCGGCTATGGCGATGCGGGCTGGCAGCTCGATGTCGGGCGGCTGCTTGCGGCGCTGACGCCCGATACGCGGATGCTGCTGATCAACTCGCCGAACAATCCGACCGGCTGGACGATGTCGCGCGACGACCAGCAAGCCGTGCTCGCCCATTGCCGCCGCCACGGTATCTGGCTGGTTGCCGACGAGGTGTACGAGCGGCTCGCGTTCGACGCAGGCGGCGCGGACGGCGCGCCATCGTTCCTCGACATCGCATCGCGCGACGAGCGGGTCGTCGTCGTGAATTCGTTTTCGAAAGCGTGGGCGATGACGGGCTGGCGCCTGGGGTGGCTCATCGCGCCGGCAGCGGTGATGGCTGACCTGTCGAAGCTCGTCGAATACAACACATCGTGTGCGCCGGGCTTCGTGCAGGCCGCGGGTGAGGTCGCGCTGCGCGATGGCGAGCCGTTCGTGCGATCGTTCGTCGCGGCACTGCGCGATGCGCGCGATCACCTGGTCGCCGCGCTGCGCACCTTGCCGGGTGTCGAGGTGCCGCCTCCGCCGGGCGCGATGTACCTGTTTTTGCGCCTGCCGGGTGCGTCAGACAGCCTCGCGTTCTGCAAGACGCTGGTGCGCGAGGCGGGGCTCGGCCTCGCGCCTGGGCGTGCATTCGGCCCGGAGGGGGAAGGGTTCGTGCGCTGGTGCTACGCGTGCGATCCGGCGCGCCTCGACGCGGGTGTCGAGCGGTTGCGGCGGTTCCTCGCACGGGGCGTGGCCGACCGCTGAAGCGGGGCCGGAGCGGGCACGGCGCGCTGGCGGCAACCCGTTCGGCTCATCTTTACGCACCGGGCAATTTTGCGTAATATGGCGCTCAGTCACGCGGTTCCGTCGTTGAGCCGTGCTGTTCCGTCCGGTTTGGGCCTGGCCTGAAGTTGGTTCGCCGCCCCCGGTTCGTGCTCCCATCAATATGACCGATCAGAATCGGGCGAGCGCGTCTTCCGTTCCTTTCGTCTGTTTGTTGATCCGGTTCGTTTGACCACAGGGTCTGGCCTAGCTGCATGAATACCCAAGAGGCGAAGATCGTCCTCGAGACTGCTTTGATCTGCGCGCAGGAACCGCTGAAACTCGGCGATTTGCGCAAGCTCTTTGCCGACGGCGTGTCGGCTGACACGGTCCGCACGTTGCTCGAAGATCTGAAACAGGATTGGTCCGGCCGCGGCGTCGAACTGGTGGCGCTGGCAACCGGATGGCGCTTCCAGAGCAAGCCGGCGATGCGTCACTATCTCGATCGCCTGCATCCCGAGAAGCCGCCGAAATATTCGCGTGCGGTGCTCGAAACGCTCGCGATCATCGCGTACCGGCAACCTGTCACGCGCGGCGACATCGAAGAGATTCGCGGCGTGACGGTCAATACGCAGGTGGTCAAGCAACTCGAGGATCGCGGCTGGATCGAAGTGATCGGTCATCGCGACGTGCCGGGACGCCCGGCGCTGTATGCGACGACCAAGCAGTTCCTCGACGACCTCGGCCTGAAGGCGCTCGATGATCTGCCGGCCCTCGAAGAGCCGGCCGCGAACATCGAGGCCGCGCTGCTTGCGCAGCAGGCGATGGATTTCGACGAGGGCATGCCGGTTGCCGGCGACGCCACGGACGACGCGCCGCAAACGGATGAGGCATCCGCCGGTCAATCGGCAGGATTGCCGGATGATCCCGCGGCGGACGTCGCGTCGACGCATGAAATCGCGAGCCGCGATACGCTCGATGCTGTCCGCGGGCAAACGGAACAAATGGAACAGGCTGGCGCCGAAGCAGTGCCGGCCGGTGTGCAGCCCGAGCCGCTGCGCGCGGATTGGAGCGAGGAAGATCGCAAGCCGGCTGCCGAAGCGGTTGCCGGAGACGGAGCGGAAGCGGCCGGCGACACGCCCGGCGAGGCTGGTCAGGCCGACGCCCCCCGTTCCCGTCCTGCGGACGACGAGATGCTGGACGACACGTCCGACAGTCTCGCCGATGCCGTACGAAGCGCCAGTGCACCCATCGGTGCCGATGCGCTGCCGGACGACGAAGCAGAACCTGAACAGCGTCGCGCCTGATCGCGGCCAACTTCTTGCCGCGCCCGCGCCGGGCGCGAGACCTGACATTTTGAGGTTGTTTTGACAGATATCCACGATATTGAATCGTCCGCGCCTGCCGTGCAGGCAGCGCGTGCCGACGATGCACCGGAGCAGGGCGCTTCGGCCGAGGGTGGCGACGAGCGTCCCCGCCGCGGTCTGCGGCGAGGCCCGCGCAGCCTGATCGCGCGGCGTCGCGCGGCAGCCAAGTCGAAGGGCGCCGAAGGCGAGCCGCAGGGCGGCGAAGGCGCTGACGCGCAGCCGGCCGAGGCCGCCGAAGCGCAGCAGCCGACGCGTGCGCCGCGCAAGGAAGGTGCGGCCAAGGGTGCTCGCAAGCCGGCGGCCAAGCGCGAAGGCGCGGCCAAGGCTCAGGGCGGCCAGGGTCGTCGCGGCAGCGCGCCGAAGGCTGAAGGCGGCGCGGCAAAGGTGGAAGGCGATGCGTCCCAGGACGAACTGTTCGCCTACGTGACGTCGCCGGCATTCGACGCGGACAACTCCGCGGGCGGTAGCGGCGTGCGTGCGCCGATGCTGCGTCGCGGCCGTAGCCAGCCGGCGAACAAGCGCGTGCTGTCGCCGGACGACGACGCGCCGAAGCTTCACAAGGTGCTGGCGGAAGCGGGCATGGGCTCGCGCCGCGAAATGGAAGAGCTGATCGTCGCCGGCCGCGTGTCGGTGAACGGCGAGCCCGCGCACATTGGCCAGCGCATCATGCCGACCGACCAGGTGCGGATCAACGGCAAGCCGGTCAAGCGCAAGCTGCCGAACAAGCCGCCGCGCGTGCTGCTGTACCACAAGCCGACGGGCGAGATCGTCAGCCACGCGGATCCGGAAGGCCGTCCGTCGGTGTTCGACCGCCTGCCGCCGATGAAGACGGCGAAATGGCTCGCGGTGGGCCGCCTCGACTTCAATACCGAAGGTCTGCTGATGCTGACGACTTCGGGTGACCTCGCAAACCGCTTCATGCATCCGCGCTACAGCGTCGAGCGCGAGTACGCGGTGCGCGTCGTCGGCGAACTGGCCGAAGGCATGCGGCAGAAGCTGCTGCACGGCGTCGAGCTCGATGACGGTCCGGCGAACTTCCTGCGCATCCGCGACGGCGGCGGCGAAGGCACGAACCACTGGTATCACGTTGCGCTGGCCGAAGGCCGCAACCGCGAAGTGCGCCGGATGTTCGAGGCGGTCGGCCTGATGGTGAGCCGCCTGATCCGTACGCGTCACGGCCCGATTCCGCTGCCGCGCGGCCTGAAGCGCGGTCGTTGGGAAGAGCTCGACGACACGCAGGTGCGCAAGCTGATGGCGACCGTTGGCCTGAAGGCGCCGTCCGAGGAGAAGGGCAAGCGTGCCGGTGCAGGTCAGGCAGAGCGTCGCCAGCCCGATCCGATGCAGACGTCGATGGGCTTCATCAGCCGTGAGCCGGTGCTGACGACGCACGGGCAGCTGGATCAGCCGCGTCGTGGTGGTGGTCGTCGTGGCGGGCCGGGCCTGCCGGGTCTGAGCGGCTACGGCAGCCTGCCGGTCGCGCCGTCGGGCTACGGCAATCGCGCCGGCGGCGGCCGGGATGGCAACCGTGCGGGCGGAGGCGGGCGCGATGGCAATCGCGCTGGCGGTGGCCGTGGCGATGTCGACGGCAACCGCGCGTCGTATGGCGCAGGCCCCAAGCGCGACGGCGCGGGCCCCAAGCGTGGCGGCGCGGGCCCCAAGCGTGGCGGCAGCAAGGGCGGTAACCGCAACCCGAACGGCAATCGTGCCGAGGGTGCCGGCAACGGCGGCGGCCCGCGCGGCGGTCAGCGTCCGCAGCGCAGCCGTACGCGCAGCCGCTGAGTATTCAGGCATGCGGCGCAAGGCCGCCGGTGTGCCGGCCGGATCGGCATCCGGCCGGTCCTGCCGGCGCGAGGCATTGCGTTTATTGCTTTCGACTGTATATATGTCACGCGGTGCTGGACGGCCGCCGGCATAACCGATCACCGGCATGCCACGATGGCGCCGGTCGATCATGCAGCCCGATTTCGCATTTTTGGGCCCGTAAAGGCAGGCGACATGCTGCTTTTACCGGCTGGCTTGGCGTTTGCGCCAAAAATCGCTATAATCGCGGAGTCGCTGGGCGTACGGATTCAATGTGCGGCTCAGGTGCGACCACCAGTAAGAAGATGGGCGTTCCGCCCATTTTTTTTTGCTGAAACGGTTAGGCATCTCGGGTAGCGCTTCCTGCGCCGGCTAAGGCGCGCGCCCGCGGGTGAATCGCGAGCGGCGGGCGCGAACACCTGAGAGGACACAGTGCAACTGACGGAACTGATAGAAACCACGGTCACCGGGCTCGGCTACGAGCTGGTGGATCTCGAGCGCACCGGGCGCGGCATGCTTTGCATCTATATCGATCAGCCTGCCGGCATCTCGCTCGAAGATTGCGAAAAGGTCACGCGTCAGCTCCAGCACGTCTTGACGGTCGAAAACATCGATTACGAACGGCTCGAAGTCTCGTCCCCGGGGCTCGACCGCCCGTTGAAGAAGCTGGCCGACTTCGAGCGCTTCGCCGGCAGCGAAGTTTCCGTGACCTTGAAAAAGCCGCTGGACGGGCGCAAGACGTACCGGGGCATTCTGCACGCGCCGAATGGCGAAACGATCGGTTTGGAATTTGAGAGGAAGAAGGGCGAGGCGGCCATGCTGGATTTCACGCTGGCCGATATCGACAAAGCCCGCCTGATTCCGCAAGTTGACTTTAGGAGCCGCAAATAATGAGTCGCGAAGTGTTGATGCTGGTGGATGCGCTGGCGCGCGAGAAAAACGTCGACAAGGATGTGGTGCTGGGCGCCCTCGAGGCTGCGCTCGCGTCCGCTTCCAAGAAGTTGTTCGACGAAGGCGCCGAAATCCGCGTCCATATCGATCGCGAAAGCGGCGAGCACGAAACCTTCCGTCGCTGGCTCGTCGTGCCCGATGAGGCAGGCTTGCAGGAGCCGGATCGCGAGATCCTGCTGTTCGAAGCACGTGAGCAGAAGCCCGACGTCGAAGTCGGCGAGTATGTCGAGGAACCCGTTCCGTCGATCGAGTTCGGTCGCATCGGCGCGCAGGCCGCCAAGCAGGTGATCCTGCAGAAGGTGCGCGACGCCGAGCGCGAGCAGATCCTGAACGACTACCTCGAGCGTGGTGAAAAGATCATGACGGGTACGGTGAAGCGCCTCGACAAGGGCAACTTCATCGTCGAATCGGGCCGTGTCGAGGCGCTGCTGCGCCGCGATCAGCTGATCCCGAAGGAAAACCTGCGCGTGGGCGACCGCGTGCGCGCTTACATCGCGAAGGTCGACCGCACCGCGCGCGGCCCGCAGATCGAGCTGTCGCGTACGGCGCCCGAGTTCCTGATGAAGCTTTTCGAGATGGAAGTGCCGGAAATCGAGCAGGGCCTGCTCGAGATCAAGGCGGCTGCCCGCGACCCGGGCGTGCGCGCGAAGATCGGCGTCATCGCGTACGACAAGCGGATCGATCCGATCGGCACCTGCGTCGGCATCCGCGGTTCCCGCGTGCAGGCCGTGCGCAACGAGCTCGGTGGCGAAAACATCGACATCGTGCTATGGTCGGAGGATCCCGCCCAGTTCGTGATCGGCGCGCTCGCGCCGGCAGCTGTCCAGTCGATTGTCGTCGATGAAGAAAAGCACTCGATGGACGTCGTCGTCGACGAGAACGAGCTGGCTGTCGCGATCGGCCGCAGCGGTCAGAACGTTCGTCTTGCAGGCGAACTGACCGGCTGGCAGATCAACATCATGACGCCGGACGAATCTGCCCTGAAGCAGGGTGAAGAGCGCGACCGGCTGCGTGCACTGTTCATGGCGCGTCTCGACGTCGACGAAGAAGTTGCCGACATCCTGATTGACGAAGGTTTCACGAGCCTGGAAGAGATCGCGTACGTGCCGCTCAACGAAATGCTCGAAATCGAGGCGTTCGACGAGGACACCGTGCACGAACTGCGCAACCGCGCACGCGACGCGCTGTTGACGATGGCCATCGCGAACGAAGAAAAGGTCGAGAACGCAGCGCTGGATCTCAAGAGCCTCGACGGCATCACGCCGGAGCTGCTCGCGAAGCTGGCCGAACACGGCGTGCAGACGCGCGACGATCTCGCCGAGCTGGCTGTAGATGAACTGGTCGACATGACCGGAATGGAAGAGGATGCCGCTAAGGCGTTGATCATGAAAGCACGTGAACATTGGTTCCAGTGAGAAATGACCATGGCGCACTGATTTGATGGCGGCCGTATGGCCTGACCCGATGCTAACCGCAAGGAATCGGTCCTTGCACTAAGAGGAATGAATGGCGAGTAACAACGTAGCCCAATTTGCCGCGGAACTGAAAATGCCTGCTGGTGTGCTGCTCGAACAGCTGCAGGCAGCGGGCGTCCAGAAAGCGAGTGAAGACGATGCGCTGTCCGAAACGGACAAGGCGCGTCTGCTCGATCATTTGCGCAAGTCGCACGGCGCAACCGACGGCGACAAGCGCAAGATCACGCTGACCCGCAAGCATACGTCGGAGATCAAGCAATCTGACGCGACGGGCAAGGCTCGCACCATTCAGGTCGAGGTCCGCAAGAAGCGTACGTTCGTCAAGCGCGACGACGTGAGCGAGGGTGCGGAACAGGGTCAGGCGCAGGTCGCCGAAGCGGACGACGATGCGGAACTGAAGCGTCGCGAAGAAGAAGCGCGCCGTGAGGCCGAGCTGCTCGAGAAGCAGGCGCAGGAGCTTCGCGAGCGTCAGGAACGCCTCGAGCGCGAGGAAGCGGAGCGCCGCGCCCGCGAGGAAGCGGCTGAAGCCGAGCGTCGTCGCGCCGAGGAAGAGGCAGCGACGAAGCGTGCTGCGGCCGAAGCTGCGGCCGCTCAGCAGCAGGCAGCCGCACAGCAGGCTGCAGCAGCCGAGCAGCAGGAAGCGGCGAGCACGCAGTCCGCGCAGGACGAAGCACGCGCAGCCGCCGAACGTGCGGCTCAGCGCGAAGCGGCGAAGAAGGCTGAAGACGCTGCCCGCGAGGCGGCGGACAAGGCGCGCGCCGAGCAGGAAGAGATCAGCAAGCGTCGTGCGGCGGCAGAAGCCGAAGCGCGTGCGATTCGCGAAATGATGAACACGCCGCGCAAGGCCGTGGTCAAGGCAGTCGAGCCGCCGAAGCCGGTCGAGCCGCCGAAGCCGGCCGAAGCGAAGGGCACGCTGCACAAGCCGGCAAAGCCGGAAGGTGCGCAGGCGCGTCCGGCCGTGAAGAAGCCGGCCGGTGCTGCACCCGCAACGACGCAGGCGCCGGCAGGCGCGGGCGACCGCAACAAGAAGCCGGGCGCAGGCAAGGGCGGCTGGCAGGACGACGCGTCGAAGCGTCGCGGCATCAAGACGCGCGGCGATTCGAGCGGCGGCGTTGACCGCGGCTGGCGCGGCGGCCCGAAGGGTCGCGGCCGTCACCAGGACAGCTCGACGTTCCAGGCGCCGACCGAACCGATCGTCCGCGAAGTGCACGTGCCGGAAACCGTATCGGTTGCCGACCTCGCGCACAAGATGTCGGTCAAGGCCTCTGAAGTCATCAAGGTGATGATGAAGATGGGCCAGATGGTCACGATCAACCAGGTGCTGGACCAGGAAACGGCGATGATCATCGTCGAGGAACTGGGCCACCGCGCGGTTGCCGCGAAGCTGGACGATCCGGAAGCGCTGCTCGTCGAAGGCGAAACGGGTACCGATGCGGAGCAACTGCCGCGTCCGCCGGTCGTCACGGTCATGGGTCACGTCGACCACGGCAAGACCTCGCTGCTCGACCACATCCGCCGCGCGAAGGTTGCTGCTGGCGAAGCGGGCGGTATTACGCAGCACATCGGCGCTTATCACGTCGAGACGCCGCGTGGCGTCATCACGTTCCTCGATACGCCGGGTCACGAAGCGTTCACGGCAATGCGTGCACGCGGCGCGAAGGCGACCGACATCGTGGTGCTGGTGGTGGCAGCCGACGACGGTGTGATGCCGCAGACGAAGGAAGCCATCGCCCACGCGAAGGCAGGCGGTGTGCCGATCGTCGTCGCGATCAACAAGATCGACAAGCCGGACGCGAATCTCGATCGCGTCAAGCAGGAGCTGGTCGCGGAAGGCGTCGTGCCGGAAGAGTACGGTGGCGATTCGCCGTTCGTGCCGGTTTCGGCGAAGACGGGCGCGGGTATCGACGATCTGCTCGAGAACGTGCTGCTGCAAGCCGAAGTGCTGGAACTGAAGGCACCGGTCGAGGCGCCGGCCAAGGGCATCGTGATCGAAGCGAAGCTCGACAAGGGCAAGGGCCCGGTCGCGACGATCCTGGTGCAGTCCGGTACGCTGAACCGAGGCGACGTCGTGCTGGCGGGTACGGCTTACGGCCGCGTGCGCGCGATGCTCGACGAGAACGGCAAGCCGACGAAGGAAGCCGGCCCGTCGATCCCGGTCGAAATCCAGGGTCTGTCGGAAGTGCCGGGTGCGGGCGAGGAAGTGATCGTGCTGCCGGACGAGCGCAAGGCGCGTGAAATCGCACTGTTCCGTCAAGGCAAGTTCCGCGACGTGAAGCTTGCGAAGCAGCAGGCCGCGAAGCTGGAAAGCATGCTCGAGCAGATGGGCGAAGGCGAAGTGCAGAACCTGCCGCTCATCATCAAGGCGGACGTGCAGGGCTCGCAGGAAGCACTCGTGCAGTCGCTGCTCAAGCTGTCGACCGACGAAGTGCGCGTGCAGATCGTGCACAGCGCGGTGGGTGGCATCAGCGAAAACGACGTCAACCTCGCAACGGCATCGAAGGCGGTCATCATCGGTTTCAACACGCGTGCAGATGCACAGGCGCGCAAGCTGGCCGAGTCGAACGGCATCGACATCCGTTACTACAACATCATCTATGACGCAGTGGATGAGGTGAAGGCGGCAATGTCGGGCATGTTGGCGCCGGAGAAGCGCGAAGTCATCACCGGCATGGTCGAGGTGCGCCAGGTCTTCAAGGTACCGAAGATCGGTGCAGTCGCCGGCTGTATGGTGACGGACGGTATCGTCAAGCGCTCGTCGTCGGTGCGCGTGCTGCGCAACAACGTCGTGATCTTCACGGGCGAACTCGAATCGCTGAAGCGCTTCAAGGACGACGTGAAGGAAGTGAAGCAAGGCTTCGAGTGCGGTATGTCGGTGAAGAACTTCAACGACATCGTCGAAGGCGACCAGTTCGAAGTCTTCGAAGTGACCGAAGTCGCGCGTACGCTGTAACCCTCGCGCATCGGCTCATGGGCGGGGCAGGCTTGGGCCTGTCCCGCCCATTTTCATGTGGCGTGCCAACACTGGCCGCCGCTTTATCCTGATAAACGGATCACGGATCGATCATGTCCAGGAAACGTACTTCCCCCAATCGTAACGTGCAGATCGCTGACCAGATTCAGCGCGATCTGTCCGAACTCATCATGCGCGAGGTCAAGGATCCGCGCATCGGCATCGTGACCATCCAGAGCGTGGAACTCACGCCGGATTACGCACACGCGAAGGTCTACTTCACCGCGTTGACCGGCGATCCGGACAAGACGCAGGAAGCGCTGAACCACGCGTCGGGTCACTTGCACAACCTGTTGTTCAAGCGCCTGCACATCCATACGGTGCCGACGCTGCATTTCCACTACGACCAGACGATCGAGAAGGCCGTGGAAATGTCGCGCCTGATCAAGGAAGCGAACTCGACGCGCGCGAAGGACGACGACGAGGCCGACGCGGCCGCCAAGGACGACTGAGCTCGACCGGCCTATGACGACTGCAGCATCCCAACGTCCGCGCGTGCCCCGGCGCGTGCTGGATGGCGTCCTCCTGCTCGACAAGCCCGTCGGCCTGTCGAGCAACGACGCGCTGATTCGCGCGAAGCGTCTGCTGCTCGCGAAGAAAGCCGGTCACACCGGCACGCTCGATCCGCTGGCTTCGGGCCTGCTGCCGCTGTGCTTCGGCGAGGCGACGAAGTTCTCGCAGGATCTGCTCGACGCGGACAAGACCTACGAAGCGACGATGCGTCTCGGCCAGCGCACGGCCACCGGCGACGCGGAAGGCGAGGTGATCGACACGCGGCCGGTCGAGTGTGATCGCACGGCGGTGGAGGCCGCGCTCGTGCGCTTCACCGGCGAGATCGTGCAGGTGCCGCCGATGTATTCGGCGCTCAAGCGTGATGGCAAGCCGCTGTACGAATATGCGCGGGCGGGGCAGACCGTCGAGCGCGAGGGCCGCAACGTGACGATCCTCGCACTCGACCTGCTCGCGTGCGATCTGCCTGACGTGACGTTTCGCGTGACCTGCAGCAAGGGCACATATGTGCGCACGCTGGCGGAGGATATCGGCGAGGCACTCGGTTGCGGTGCGCATCTGACGATGCTGCGTCGCACGGGCGTCGGTGCGCTGACGCTCGAGCATGCGGTGACGCTCGATGCGCTGTCCGATGCGGACGAAGCGTCGCGGGATGCGTGGCTCCAGCCGGTCGACGCGTTGCTGTCGACGTTTCCGCTGGTTCGTCTCGATGAAACCAGCGCGAAACGGTTCCTGCACGGCCAGCGTCTGCCGCTGTCGGGGCTCGATCCGATCGATGCGGCCGAAGGTGAGCGTGTGCGCGTCTATGACGCCACTCGGCTGCTCGGCGTGGCTCGCAAGGCGAACGGCGTACTTGCACCGGAACGGCTCGTCGTCACGGCGGCCTGACGCAGCCGCGCGAACGCGCTTCTATCGGGATGAAAAAAGCCCGGTCGACGTGAGATGTCGACCGGGCTTTTTTTGCGTTCAGGCTGCGTGTTCAGTGCGCGGCCGATGCTGCGGCACCTGCATCGCCGCCACCCGCGCGCTCGGGCTTCGTGATCCAGATCAGCCCGATCAGCAGCACGAAGATCGCCGCAGAGATGTAGAACAAGTCGTTCACGCCGAGCTGCGCGGCCTGCTGCGTGGCCATGTTGTTGATCAGCCCGTGCGCCTGGTCCTGCGTCAGCCCGAGGTTGCCCATCTGCGTGACAGCCTGGTTGAACGTCGGATTGTAGACGTTCGCCTGCTCGACCAGTTGCGCGTGATGGAAGTTGTTGCGATGGTCCCAGGCCGTCTGGAAGATCGATGTGCCGATGCCGCCGCACATGATCCGCACGAAGTTCGACAGGCCCGATGCCGCGGGGATGCGGTGGCCGGGCAGGCCGGACAGCGTGATCGACACCAGCGGGATGAAGAAGCCGGCCATCGCGATGCCTTGCACGAGCGTCGGCAGCGTCAGCGACCACTCGTCGACGCCCGTCGTGTAGCGCGACCGCATCCAGAAGCACAGCGCAAACGTCAGGAACGACGCCGTCGAGATGAAGCGCGGATCGGTGCGCGGCAGATACTTCCCGGTGAGCGGAGACAGCAGGATCGCGAACAGCCCGACCGGCGCCATCACGAGACCGGCGTCGGTCGCGGTGTAGCCGATCTGGGTCTGCAGCCACAGCGGCAGCAGCACGAGGTTGCCGAAGTACAGGCCGTACCCGATCGACAGCGCAACCGTGCCGCCGGTGAAGTTCCGCATGCGGAACAGCGACAGATCGACGACCGGATGCTCGGCAGTCAATTCCCAGATGACGAAGAACGCGAATGCAATGACGGCGGTCAGCGCGAGCACGATGATGGTCGTCGACGCGAACCAGTCGAGATCCTTGCCCTTGTCGAGCATGATCTGCAGCGAGCCGACCCAGACGACCAGCAGCGCGAGGCCCACGCCGTCGATCGGCGCGCGGCGCACGGCCGACTCCCGATTGCGATAGATCATCCACGTCGCGGCGGCGGCGGCGATGCCGACCGGGATGTTGACGTAGAAGATCCACGGCCACGAGTAGTTGTCCGAGATCCAGCCGCCGAGAATCGGGCCGGCGACGGGCGCGATCAGCGTCGTCATCGCCCATAGCGCGAGCGCCATCGGTGCCTTGGCGCGCGGATAGCTCGACAGCAGAAGCGCTTGCGACAGCGGAATCATCGGGCCTGCCACCGCGCCTTGCAGCACGCGCGACCCGAGCAGGAACGGCAGGTTGGGCGAGAGGCCGCACATCCACGACGAAATCACGAACAGGATGATCGACGCGAGGAACAGGCGCACCTGCCCGAAGCGATCGGTCAGCCAGCCGGTCAGCGGCACGGAAATCGCGTTCGCGACCGCGAACGACGTGATGACCCACGTGCCCTGGTCGGACGATACGCCGAGGTCGCCCGAGATGGTCGGGATCGCGACGTTCGCGATGGACGTGTCGAGCACGTTCATGAACACCGCGAGCGATACCGCGATCGTCCCGATCACGAGTTGCCCGCCCTGCAAGGGCGGGTGAGAGACAGGAGCCTGTGCCATGTCGGTTGTTTTTCCGGAGTCGGAACGGTTACATCATCTTCGCGACGGCATTCGACTTCGACGCGGCCGGCGCCGGTGCGTTGCCGCCTGCGTTCTCGGCGATGATGCGGGCGATTTCGGCATCGGCTTCGTCGCCGTACTTCGCGAACACGTTGGTCTCGTAGACGGTGTTCGGCGCGTTCACGAGCTGGTCGCCGCGTTCGTCCTTGATGTCCACGTCGACCTGCATCGACAGGCCGATGCGCAGCGGGTGCTTGTCGAGATCCTTCGGATCGAGTTCGATCCGCACCGGCAGGCGCTGCACGACCTTGATCCAGTTACCCGTTGCGTTCTGCGCCGGCAGCAGCGAGAACGCCGAGCCCGTACCGGCCGAGAAGCCGACCACCTTGCCGTGGTAGACCGCCGACGAGCCGTAGATGTCGGCCGTCAGTTCGACCGGCTGGCCGATGCGCATGTGCTTGAGCTGGACTTCCTTGAAGTTCGCATCGACCCACACTGCGTTCAGCGGCACCACCGACATCAGCGGCGTGCCCGGCGACACGCGCTGGCCGACCTGCACCGAGCGCTTCGCGACATAGCCGGTGACCGGCGCGGGCAGCACGTTACGGGCGTTCGCCAGGTACGCGTCGCGAACCTTCGCGGCCGCAGCCATCACGTTCGGATGCGAGGCGATCGTCGTGTTCGCGGTCAGTGCGCGGTTCGACGCGAGCTGTTGCTGCGACGCATCGAGCGATGCCTGGGCGGCGCGAACGGCGTCGCGAGCGTGCGAGATTTCTTCCTGCGACACGGCGCCCGTTTGCGCGACGGCCACGCGGCGGCGGAGGTCGTCCTCGGCCTTCGACAGGTCGGACTGGCGCAGCGCGACTTGCGCGCGGTACTGATCGTCGTTGACGAACAGGCCACGCACCTGGCGCACCGTTTGCGCGAGATTGGCTTCGGCCTGTTGCAGCGCGACTTGCGAGTCGGCCGGGTCGAGCACGACGAGCGGATCGCCGGCCTTGACGGTCTGCGTATCGTCGGCCTTCACCGCGATCACGGTGCCGGTGACTTGCGGCGTGATCTGCACGACGTTGCCGTTCACGTACGCGTCGTCGGTCCCTTCATGGAAGCGGGCGACGAGGAAGTAGTACAGACCATACGCGATGGCCGCGATCACGATGACCGCGACGAGCAGCGTCATCATCCGTTTGCGCTTGCCGTTGTTCTGCGGCTGCGCGCTGGCGGCGTTTTGTTGGTCGCTCATGGCGATTTTCTCCGTCCGTTATTTCGAGTGTCTGCGTAGTGGTGGCGCCGGATCAGTTGGCGGCCTGTTTTGTCGGCTTGTCGGCATCGGGTGCGGCGAGCGGCGTGCCGGTCGCGTCGAACCCGCCACCCAGCGCCTTGATCAGCGCGAGCTGCATGTCGCGGCGGCGCATCTTCAGGTTGGTCACCGTCTGCTCCGATGCGAGGCGGTTGCTGTCCGCGGTCAGCACCTGCAGCTGCGGCGACAGGCCGGCCTTGTAGCGGATGACCGCGAGGTCATAGGCGCGCGTCGATGCGTCGAGTGCGCGTTGCGCATCGCCCATCTGGCGATCGACCGCGCGGATCGATGCGACCTGCGTCGCGACGTCGTTCAGCGCACTGATCAGTGTCTGGTTGTAGTTCGCCACCGACAGGTCGAAGTCCGCGTAGCGGCCCTTGAGCTGCGCGCGCAGCGCACCGGCGTCGAAAATCGGCAGGTGGATCGCCGGGCCGAACTGCGCCTGACGGCTCGCGAAGTTCAGGAATTTGCCCCAGCCGAACGCATCGAAGCCGAAGCCGGCCGCGAGGTTCACGTCGGGATAGAACTCGGCCTTCGCTTCCTTCACGTCGTGCATCGCGGCTTCGACCTGCCAGCGCGCGGCGACGATGTCGGGGCGGCGCGAGACGAGATCGGCCGGCAGGTTGCCGGGCAGCGCGACTTCGCCGCTCGGGTTCAGCACGGGCGCCGCAATCTGCAGCCCGCGATCCGGGCCCTTGCCGAGCAGCGCGGCGAGCTGGTAGCGTACCGTCGTGATCTGGCCATCGAGATCGGACAGCGAAGCCTGGGTCGTCGCGATATTGCCGCGCGCCGTCTGGCGTTCGACGTTGGTGTCGAGGCCTGCCGACACACGGCCGTCGGTGATCTTGCCGACCGTCTCGCGGTTGGTGATCTCGCGCTGCGCGATATCGCGCAGCGCATAGAGCTGTGCGAGCGAGTTGTAGGTGCGTGCGACCGACGACGCGAGCGTGATGCGCGCCTGCTGCATGTCGGCTTCGGCCGCCTTCTCCTGCGAGACGGCAGTGTGCAGGCGTTCGCGGTTCTTGCCCCACAGGTCGAGTTCCCACGACGCACTCGCGAGCGCGTTGTTCTCGCTGTACCACTGGCCGCCGTACGGGGGCGGGAACAGCGCGTTCGACGAATACAGCTCGCGCGTCCACGAATAGCTGGCTTCCGCCTTCGGCATCAGGTTCGAGCGCGACGATTCGATGTACGACGACGCCTTTGCGATGCGCGCCTGCGCCTGTGCGATCGACGGATTGCCCTGCAGGGCTTCGTCGATCAGCTTCGGCAGCTGCGGGTCGCCGAACTGGCTGGCCCAGTCGAGCGCCGGCCACTGGCCACCCTGGGCCGGCAGGCTCTGGGCGGATTCGAATTGCGACGCGGGGGCGATCTGCTTGTCGCTCTTGATGCCGATGTAGTTCGCGCAACCCGCCAGCGCCAGTGCGGCGACCGCGGCGGCGACGGCGGCGCGGCACGACCCGGCGCGCACGGACAACGGGGAGGATTTCATCGCGCTGAACCCTGACTCGGAATGAATGATGGACACTGCAAGGATTTCCTTACATTAATCTGTCAAAAGTAATTGTTATGGCAACTATTACGTGATGCTGCCGCCGGCTGTCTCACAGTAGTTGCTGAGAATGCGGCGCAGCATGCTCTTCAGGAACCCGACTTCTTCCGGCGTAAACCCGTCCAGCACCTGGTCGAGCACGCTGCGGAAAATCGGCGGCAGCCGTTCGGCGAGCGCACGGCCTTCGTCGGTCAGCTCGAGGCGCACGACACGCCGATCCTCGACGCTGCGCACGCGCGACAGCAAGCCGCGTTTCTCGACCCGGTCGAGCAGGCGCGTGACCGCGCTCGCATCGATCCCGTATTCGCGCGCGAGCTCGGCGGCCGTCGAGCATTTGCCGACCGCGATCATGAACAGCATGCTCGCCTGCGTGCCCGTGATGCCGAGCTCTTCCTGCGTGCGTTGCGTGACGAGGTTGGTCATCACCGACTTCACGCGCGACATCAGATAACCGACGCTGTCGTTCATCTGATACGAGGACAGCGGCGAAACGGGTGGTTGCGTAGAAGAATCCGACATAAAACCCTGAAGCTGCAATAGTTGACTAGGCAGCAGTATAGGCACAGTTGCTTGCCGCGGCAAATGTTAATCGAACGGCAAAGGGCGCGCTTTACGTCACACAAATCCCTTGTGCAAATAAGGTCTTTGAGCGCTCCGATGACGCGGGTTTCGATTGACTGGTGTGTCCGAGGGGGAGGGGTAGTCGGCCCACTTGTGTTGCGTCGCAACGCGCCGTCAGCTCCCGACATCCGCACGTGCTATAATTTGCGGCTTTCCAAGCTGCAATGCGCGCGCCCGTGAAAAACGAGCGGGCGCTTTTGCGCGTTCAAACGATTTCCAGGTTTCTATGACCCGCGCCCTTCGCAATATCGCCATCATCGCCCACGTCGACCACGGCAAGACTACGCTCGTCGACCAACTGCTTCGCCAGTCCGGCACCTTCCGCGAGAACCAGCAGATTGCGGAGCGGGTGATGGATTCGAACGACATCGAAAAAGAGCGCGGGATCACGATTCTCGCGAAGAACTGCGCGGTCGAGTACGAAGGCACGCACATCAACATCGTCGACACGCCGGGGCACGCGGACTTCGGTGGCGAGGTTGAGCGCGTGCTGTCGATGGTCGACTCGGTGCTGCTGCTCGTCGACGCGGTCGAGGGCCCGATGCCGCAGACGCGCTTCGTCACGAAGAAGGCGCTCGCGCTCGGCCTGAAGCCGATCGTCATCGTCAACAAGATCGATCGTCCGGGCGCGCGGATCGACTGGGTCATCAACCAGACCTTCGACCTGTTCGACAAGCTCGGCGCAACGGAAGAGCAGCTCGACTTCCCGATCGTCTACGCATCGGGCCTGAATGGCTATGCGTCGCTCGACCCGGCCGCGCGCGAAGGCGACATGCGCCCGCTGTTCGAGGCAGTCCTCGAGCACGTGCCGGTCCGCCCGGCGGATCCGGACGCGCCGCTGCAGCTGCAGATCACGTCGCTCGACTATTCGACGTACGTCGGCCGGATCGGCGTCGGCCGCATCACGCGCGGTCGTATCAAGCCGGGCCAGCCGGTCGCGATGCGCTTCGGGCCGGAAGGCGACGTGCTGAACCGCAAGATCAACCAGGTGCTGTCGTTCACGGGCCTCGAGCGCGTGCAGGTCGAGTCGGCCGAAGCGGGCGACATCGTGCTGATCAACGGTATTGAAGACGTCGGCATCGGTGCAACGATCTGCGCGGTGGATACGCCGGAAGCGCTGCCGATGATCACCGTCGACGAGCCGACGCTGACGATGAACTTCCTCGTCAACTCGTCGCCGCTCGCCGGCCGCGAAGGCAAGTTCGTCACGAGCCGCCAGATCCGCGACCGCCTGATGAAGGAACTGAACCACAACGTCGCGCTGCGCGTGAAGGACACCGGCGACGAAACGGTGTTCGAGGTGTCGGGCCGTGGCGAACTGCACCTGACGATTCTCGTCGAGAACATGCGTCGTGAAGGCTACGAGCTGGCCGTGTCGCGTCCGCGCGTCGTGATGCAGGAAATCGACGGCGTGCGTCACGAGCCGTACGAACTGCTGACCGTCGACGTCGAGGACGAGCATCAGGGTGGCGTGATGGAAGAGCTCGGCCGCCGCAAGGGCGAAATGCTCGACATGGCGTCGGACGGCCGCGGCCGCACGCGTCTGGAGTACAAGATCTCGGCGCGTGGCCTGATCGGCTTCCAGAGCGAATTCCTGACGCTCACGCGCGGCACGGGCCTGATGAGCCACATCTTCGACTCGTACGCACCGGTCAAGGACGGCTCGGTGTTCGAGCGCCGCAACGGCGTGCTGATCTCGCAGGACGACGGCGCTGCGGTGGCCTACGCACTGTGGAAGCTGCAGGATCGCGGCCGCATGTTCGTGAAGCCGGGTGACGCGCTCTATGAGGGCATGATCATCGGCATCCACAGCCGCGACAACGACCTCGTCGTGAACCCGATCAAGGGCAAGCAGCTGACCAACGTGCGCGCGTCGGGTACCGACGAAGCCGTGCGTCTCGTGCCGCCGGTCCAGATGTCGCTGGAATACGCGGTCGAATTCATCGACGACGACGAACTCGTCGAAGTGACGCCGCAATCGATCCGCCTGCGCAAGCGCTTCCTGAAGGAGCACGAGCGTCGCCGCGCGAGCCGCGAAGGCGCGGTCGACTAAGCGTTTCGGCCGTTCGCTGCATCACGGAAAAGGCTGCCTGCGGGCAGCCTTTTTTGCATCTGCGCGATGCGCAATCGGGTTGACTGCAAAACACTGTTCCCGCGGGTCGTGGCAATCCGGCAAAACCCCGTCGCGCGGTGCTTTCAGGCACATTTCGCCGTGAACTCCGGTATCGGTTCTGTGATATGCTGCGCGCACGCAAGTTTTAGGTCCTTCCAAGCAAGACTTGATTCGCAATCCGCTAAACGGTCAGGCCGTGTCGCGGAAGGTTGAGTAACCCGCTATTTCTCGAGAAGCTCGAAGAAAGGTGAGCGTAAAATGTCAGATGTAATGAAGCAGTTTCAGCTGAACTCCTATCTGTTCGGCGGCAATGCTTCGTACGTTGAAGAACTGTACGATGCATACCTCAACAATCCGGCATCGGTGCCGGAGAACTGGCGAGAGTATTTCGACGCGCTGCAGAACGTACCTGCAACGGACGGTTCGAATGCCAATGACGTCGCCCATTTTCCGATCGTCGAATCGTTCGCCGAGCGTGCGAAGGCTAATGCCTTCATCCCGCGCGAAAGCACGACCAATCTGGCTGCGGCACGCAAGCAGGTGCACGTCCAGTCCCTCATCAGCGCGTATCGCTTCCTCGGCTCGCAATGGGCCAATCTGGATCCCCTGAAGCGTCGCGAACGTCCCGCCATTCCCGAGCTCGAACCCGCGTTCTACGATTTCTCCGAAGGCGACCTCGACCAGACGTACAGCGCAAGCAACCTGTACTTCGGTTTCGACCAGGCTTCGCTGCGTGACATCGTCAAGGGTCTGCGCGACACGTACTGCGGCACGATCGGCGCCGAGTACATGTACATCAGCGACCCGGAACAGAAGCGCTGGTGGCAGGAGCGCCTCGAGTCGACCCGCGCGACGCCGAACTTCTCGGCAGACGAGAAGAAGCACATCCTGAATCGCCTGACGGCCGCTGAAGGCCTCGAGCGCTACCTGCATACCAAGTACGTCGGCCAGAAGCGCTTCTCGCTCGAAGGCGGCGAAAGCTTCATCGCGGCGATGGACGAAGTCGTCCAGCACGCGGGCAAGCGCGGCGTGCAGGAAATCATCATCGGCATGGCCCACCGTGGCCGTCTGAACGTGCTGGTCAACACGCTGGGCAAGATGCCGGCCGACCTGTTCGCCGAATTCGAAGGCAAGCACGTCGACGACCTGCCGGCCGGTGACGTGAAGTACCACAAGGGCTTCTCGTCGGACGTGTCGACGGAAGGCGGCCCGGTCCACCTGTCGCTCGCGTTCAACCCGTCGCACCTCGAAATCGTGAACCCGGTGGTCGAAGGTTCCGCGAAGGCGCGGATGGACCGTCGCGGCGACGAAGACGGCCTGCAAGTGCTGCCGGTGCAGATCCACGGTGACGCGGCCTTTGCTGGCCAGGGCGTCGTGATGGAAACGCTGAACCTCGCGCAGACGCGCGGCTACGGCACGCACGGCACGCTGCACATCGTCATCAACAACCAGATCGGCTTCACGACGTCCGACCCGCGCGATGCGCGCTCGACGCTGTACTGTACCGACGTCGTCAAGATGATCGAAGCGCCGGTGCTGCACGTGAACGGCGACGATCCGGAAGCTGTCGTGCTCGCGATCCAGATCGCGATCGACTACCGGATGCAGTTCCACAAGGATGTCGTGATCGACATCGTCTGCTTCCGCAAGCTGGGCCACAACGAGCAGGACACGCCGGCGGTCACGCAGCCGCTGATGTACAAGAAGATCGCGCAGCACCCGGGCACCCGTGCGCTGTACGCCGAGAAGCTCGTGCAGCAGGGCGTGATCACCGCGGAAGACGCCGACAACTACGTGAAGGCGTACCGCAAGGCGATGGACGACGGTCACCACACGGTCGACCCGGTCCTGTCGAACTACAAGAGCAAGTACGCGGTCGACTGGGTTCCGTTCCTGAACCGCAAGTGGACGGATGCAGCCGACACGGCCGTGCCGCTCGCGGAACTGAAGCGCCTCGGCGAACGCATCACGACGGTCCCGGAAAACTTCAAGGTCCACCCGCTCGTCGAGCGCGTGATCAACGACCGCCGCAACATGGCGCGTGGCGACCAGCCGCTCGACTGGGGCATGGGCGAACACCTCGCGTTCGCGTCGCTCGTCGCATCGGGTTACTCGGTGCGCCTGACCGGCCAGGACTCGGGCCGCGGCACGTTCACGCACCGTCACGCGGTGCTGCACGACCAGAACCGCGAGCGCTGGAACGACGGCACGTACGTGCCGCTGCAGAACATCGCCGAAGGTCAGGCGAAGTTCACGGTGATCGACTCGGTGCTGTCGGAAGAAGCGGTGCTGGGCTTCGAATACGGTTACTCGACCGCCGAGCCGAACACGCTCGTGCTGTGGGAAGCGCAGTTCGGCGACTTCGTCAACGGCGCACAGGTCGTGATCGACCAGTTCATCTCGTCGGGCGAAGTGAAGTGGGGCCGCGTGTCGGGTCTGACGATGCTGCTGCCGCACGGCTACGAAGGCCAGGGTCCGGAACACTCGTCGACGCGTATCGAGCGTTTCCTGCAACTGTGCGCGGATCACAACATGCAGGTCGTTCAACCGACGACGCCGGCGCAGATTTTCCACCTGCTGCGTCGCCAGATGATCCGCCTGTTCCGCAAGCCGCTGATCGTCGCGACGCCGAAGTCGCTGCTGCGTCACAAGGAAGCGGTGTCGGACCTGTCGGAACTCGCGAAGGGTTCGTTCCAGCCGGTGCTGGGCGAAACCGACGGCGGCATCGACGCGAAGAAGGTCAAGCGCGTGCTGGCATGCTCGGGCCGCGTGTATTACGACCTCGTCGCACATCGCCGCGAAGCGAAGGCGAACGACGTCGCGATCATCCGTATCGAGCAGCTGTATCCGTTCGCGCACAAGCAGTTCGAAGCCGAAATGAAGAAGTACGAGAACGCGACTGAAGTGGTCTGGGTGCAGGACGAGCCGCAGAACCAGGGCCCCTGGTTCTACGTCGAGCACCATCTGAAGGAAGGCATGAAGGAAGGGCAGAAGCTGGCATACAGCGGCCGTCCGGCTTCGGCCTCGCCGGCGGTTGGCTACTACGCGAAGCACTACGAGCAGCAGAAGGCCCTCATCGAGGGTGCTTTCGGCCGCCTGAAGAGCGCATCGATCGCGAAATAACCGACGGAAGCGAAACGGGAAGGCGCCATGCGCTTTCCCGTCTCTTTTGGCCCGCCGGGCGCGTTGCGCGCCGCACCGGCCGAAGGAATCGCACGAACCTCGTCACACCCCAGATTAAGCATCCAGGAAAATCACATGGCTATCGTAGAAGTCAAAGTCCCCCAGCTTTCGGAGTCGGTTTCGGAAGCCACCATGCTGCAGTGGAAGAAGAAGCCGGGCGAAGCAGTTGCTCAAGACGAAATCCTGATCGAACTCGAGACCGACAAGGTCGTGCTCGAAGTGCCGGCACCGGCCGCGGGCGTGCTCGCGCAAGTGCTGCAGAACGACGGTGACACCGTCGTTGCCGATCAGCTGATCGCAACGATCGACACCGAAGCGAAGGCAGGTGCGGCCGAAGCCGCGGCAGGCGCCGCCGAAGTCAAGCCGGCAGCAGCGCCTGCTGCCGCCGCTCCGGCAGCACAGCCGGTCGCCGCAGCCGCAGCGGCATCGTCGACCACCGCATCGCCGGCCGCATCGAAGCTGCTGGCCGAGAAGGGCCTGTCGGCGGGCGACGTCGCAGGTTCGGGCCGCGACGGCCGCGTCACGAAGGGCGACGCGCTGGCAGCAGGCAGCGCACCGAAGGCCGCTCCGGCTGCCGCCCCGGCGAAGACCGCCGCTGCGAAGCCGTCGCTGCCGGAAGTGAAGGTGCCGGCATCGGCCGCGACCTGGCTGAACGACCGTCCGGAACAGCGCGTGCCGATGTCGCGCCTGCGTGCGCGTATCGCCGAGCGTCTGCTCGAGTCGCAGCAGACCAACGCGATCCTGACGACGTTCAACGAAGTGAACATGGCCCCGGTCATGGAGCTGCGCAACAAGTACAAGGACAAGTTCGAGAAGGAACATGGCGTGAAGCTCGGCTTCATGTCGTTCTTCGTGAAGGCGGCCGTGCACGCGCTGAAGAAGTTCCCGCTCGTGAACGCGTCGATCGACGGTAACGACATCGTCTACCACGGCTACTTCGACATCGGTATCGCTGTCGGCTCGCCGCGCGGCCTCGTCGTGCCGATCCTGCGCAACGCGGATCAACTGAGCCTCGCCGAGATCGAGAAGAAGATCGCCGAATTCGGCCAGAAGGCGAAGGACGGCAAGCTGTCGATCGAGGAAATGACGGGCGGTACGTTCTCGATCTCGAACGGCGGCGTGTTCGGCTCGATGCTGTCGACCCCGATCATCAACCCGCCGCAGTCGGCAATCCTCGGCGTGCACGCGACGAAGGAGCGTCCGGTCGTCGAAAACGGCCAGATCGTGATCCGTCCGATCAACTACCTCGCGCTGTCGTACGACCACCGCATCATCGACGGCCGCGAAGCCGTGCTGTCGCTCGTCGCGATGAAGGATGCACTGGAAGATCCGGCACGCCTGCTGCTCGACCTGTAAGCCGAGTTTCACCGCATTGACCCGCACCGCACGGGCGCGTGACACGCGCGGCCCGTGCGGTTGCACAAGAAGAAAGGATTGTCATGTCCAAGGAATTTGACGTCGTCGTGATCGGCGCCGGCCCTGGCGGCTACATCGCCGCGATCCGCGCCGCGCAGCTCGGCAAGACCGTTGCCTGTATCGAGAAGTGGAAGAACCCGGCCGGCGCGCTGAAGCTCGGCGGTACGTGCCTGAACGTCGGCTGCATCCCGTCGAAGGCGCTGCTCGCATCGTCGGAAGAGTTCGAGAACACGTCGCACCACCTGGCCGACCACGGCATCACGGTTGACGGCGTGAAGATCGACGTTGCGAAGATGCTCGGCCGCAAGGACGCGATCGTCGAGAAGATGACGAGCGGGATCGAGTTCCTGTTCAAGAAGAACAAGATCACCTGGCTGAAGGGCCATGGCAAGTTCACCGGCAAGACCGATGCCGGCGTGCAGATCGAAGTGAGCGGCGAAGGTGAAACCGAAGTCGTCACCGCAAAGAACGTGATCATCGCGACGGGCTCGAAGGCGCGTCACCTGCCGGGTATTCCGGTCGACAACAAGATCGTGTCGGACAACGAAGGTGCGCTGACGTTCGATACGGTGCCGAAGAAGCTCGCCGTGATCGGCGCAGGCGTGATCGGCCTCGAGCTCGGCTCGGTGTGGCGTCGCCTCGGTGCCGAAGTGACGGTGCTCGAAGCGCTGCCGGCGTTCCTCGGCGCAGCTGACGAAGCGCTCGCGAAGGAAGCGGCCAAGCTGTTCAAGAAGCAGGGCCTCGACATCCATCTCGGCGTGAAGATCGGCGAAGTGAAGACGACCGCGAATGGCGTGTCGATCGCCTACACGGACAAGGACGGCAACGCGCAGACGCTCGACGCCGACCGCCTGATCGTGTCGGTCGGCCGCGTGCCGAACACCGACAACCTCGGCCTCGAGGCAATCGGCCTGAAGGCGAACGAGCGCGGCTTCATCGACGTGGACGACCACTGCCGCACGGCGGTGCCGAACGTGTACGCGATCGGCGACGTGGTGCGCGGCCCGATGCTCGCGCACAAGGCGGAAGACGAAGGCGTGCTGGTCGCGGAAGTGATCGACGGTCAGAAGCCGCACATCGACTACAACTGCATTCCGTGGGTGATCTACACGTACCCGGAAATCGCTTGGGTCGGCAAGACGGAGCAGCAGCTGAAGGCGGAAGGCCGCGAGATCAAGTCGGGCAAGTTCCCGTTCTCGATCAACGGCCGCGCGCTCGGCATGAACGCGCCGGACGGCTTCGTGAAGATGATCGCGGACGCGAAGACCGACGAACTGCTCGGCGTGCACGTGATCGCGGCGAACGCGTCGGACCTGATCGCCGAAGCCGTGGTCGCGATGGAATTCAAGGCGGCGTCGGAAGACATCGCCCGCATCTGCCATCCGCACCCGTCGATGTCGGAAGTGATGCGCGAAGCGGCGCTCGCCGTCGACAAGCGCTCGCTGAACAGCTGAGCGCGGTATAGCGCCAGCCGGCCATCGGCCGGCGCAGCCGTCTCATGACGAAGGCGGGCGGGGATTCCCGTCCGCCTTCGTTTTTTCCGGTTTGCCCGATGAACGTCACCGAATACTACACGCGCGAACTGACCACGCGCGGCTATCAGTCCGATCCCGCCCAGCGCGCGGCCGTCGATCGTCTGCAGGAATGTTTCGACGAGTGGGTCGAGTACAAGGCGCGCCGCTCGAACGCATTCAAGAAGCTCATCAATCATCCCGACCTCCCGCGCGGCGTCTACATGTGGGGCGGTGTCGGTCGCGGCAAGAGCTTCCTGATGGACAGCTTCTACGCGGTCGTGCCCGTGCAGCGCAAGACGCGCCTGCATTTCCACGAATTCATGCGCGAAGTGCACCGCGAGCTCGAGGAACTGAAAGGGCAGGCCGATCCGCTCGACGAACTCGCACGGCGCATCGCGAAGCGCTACCGGCTGATCTGTTTCGACGAGTTCCACGTGTCGGATATTGCCGATGCGATGATCCTGTACCGTCTGCTCGACCGCCTGTTCAACAACGGCGTGCAGTTCGTGATGACGTCCAACTACGATCCCGACGACCTGTATCCGGACGGCCTGCATCGCGACCGCATGCTGCCGGCGATCGCGCTGATCAAGTCCAAGCTCGACGTACTCAACGTCGACGCGGGCGTCGATTATCGCCAGCGCACGCTCGCGCAGGTGAAGATGTATCACACGCCGCTCGGCGCGGATGCCGATCGCGAATTGCGGCATGCGTTCCAGAAGCTCGCGGCCGTTCCCGACGAAAGCCCGCTCCTGCATATCGAGAAGCGCGAGTTGAAGGCGCTGCGCAAGGCGGACGGTGTCGTATGGTTCGACTTCGCGACGCTGTGCGGCGGCCCGCGCTCGCAGAACGACTATCTCGAGCTGGCGAGCCGCTTCCACGCGATCGTGCTGTCCGAGGTGCCGCAGATGTCGCCGCGGATGGCATCCGAGGCGCGGCGCTTCACGTGGCTCATCGACGTGCTGTACGACCACAAGGTCAAGCTGCTGATGTCCGCGGCGGTGCCGGCGGAGCAGCTGTACATCGAAGGCCCGATGGCCAACGAATTTGCGCGTACGGTCTCGCGAATCGTCGAGATGCAGTCGAAGGAATACATCGAAACACCGCGCCGCATCGTCGATACGTCGCTGACCTGAGTGCGATTCCCGGCAATTGGCGGGCTTCAAACGTCAATTCCGGTCAAATTAAAGCAATCCCCGGGTAATTTCGGATTTGTCTTATATTCATTGTTGAGGTGAGCCGATATCGTTGTGTCATGGTTACCAAGGCTGGAGATGTCCATGACACCGTATCGCGATCTGAACGACCAAGAGTGGCGCTGTGTTGCGTCGCTTCTGCCCGAAATGCAGCCGCGCACCGAGTTGCGCGGCCGGCCGTTGGCCAATACGCGTGCCGTTCTGAACGGCGTGCTCTGGGTGATCTACAGCGGCGCAACGTGGTCGGCCATGCCGCGTCGTTACCCTTCGTACCAAACTTGCCATCGTCGCTTCAAGGTCTGGCACGAGACGGGCACGTTGATGAGTGTCATGCGGGAGCTCTATGGCGACGCAGGTGTGAAACTGTGCAACGAGTTGTCCACGCGGATGCGCAAGCACACGCAATCGAAGGCGGCGGAAGCACGCAGCAATGCGGCGCCCGCGTATCGCGCACCTGGCAGTTATGCGTCGGACACGCTGAAGCATGCAGCGTGATCTTCATCAGTTCCACCTACGCACGCACCAAAACAAAATCGGCCTGACGACTTCGTCGCAGGCCGATTTTTTCATTGAGCCGCGCATTTAAGCGCGAGCCGCATTATTGCTGGCGAACCCAGGTCTGCGAACGACCGAGCAGCGACACGCCGATGTAGCCGCGCACGACGAGTTTCTGGCCGCCGTCTTCAAGCGTCATCTTGCACTTGTAGACCTTGCCGTTTTCCGGGTCGAGAATGTTGCCGCCGTCCCAGTGGTCGCCTTCCTTCTTCATGGCCTTGATGATCGTCATGCCCTTGATGAGCTGATCCTTGCGCTCGTCCGTGCAGGCAGTGCAGCGGCGATCAGGCGTATCGTTCGCGCCGAGGCCCTTCACGACCTTGCCGGTCAGCGCACCGTCACCGTCCTCGGCGATCTGCACGAGTGCCTTCGGCTGATGCGTGTTGTCGTCGATCGTCTGCCACATGCCGATAGGGCTGTCTGCTTGTGCGAACGCGGGGGCGGCGCAAGCGAGCAGTACGCCTGCGACGGCGATTGCACGAAACGGGTGGGTCAGTTGAATCATTGTCGTCCTCCTTGTTTTGCATGTCGTGTGCGATTTGCTCGCACGACCGTCTGCATGGGGCGGGCATGTTGCGAGCTTCGCCAGAATACGTGAAACCGCGTGCCACGTTTGATAGAGGGGACTCTAATCGAAACGGCCAGCGTCACGCTGGCCGTTTCGTGACTTTGGTGACCGATCAGTTGAGCTGATAAGAGAACGCCGCATTGATGCGCGGGCTGCGTGACGCGCTTTCGACCGGCGCATCGCCGACCGGTTTGGCGACGTTCAGGTCGAGACTGTAGTAGCGGCTGTCCGTCAGCCGTACGCCGATGCCGACCGACGACATGCGGTTCGGCGATGGCGTGCCCGCGTGCAGATACACGCGCGCCATGTCGTATGCGATGTACGGCGTGATCGATTTCAGATACGTCCAGCCCGGCGTGAAGCCGCGGTTGACCTCGAGCGACATCCCCCATCCCGAGTCGCCCGACGCCTCGCCCGGCTGATAGCCGAGCGCGTAACGCGTCGAGCCGAACGAGATCTGCTCGGACGTCGGCAGCGAGTCGGGGCTGTATTGACCGGTCAGCGAGACCGACGTGCCGATCCGGAACGGCCACTCGTTGGTTTGCGTGAAGGTCGCGCCCGTGCGGACGAACGTCAGCGAAGTCGGGTCGGCGTACGTGATCGTCGAGCCGTTCGCCTGGGCGACCTGCGACTTCGACGCGCCGAGGATGTCGAACGCCTTGGCCACGTTGACGCTCAACTTTCGCACTTGCTTCGGCTGGACGCTGGTGTAGTCAAGTTGCAGTTGCAGCACGCGAACCTGCGACCGATTGTTGAGCGTCGCGCCGTTGATCTGGTTCTGGTAATTGTCCTCGTTGTGCGCCGCGTAGCCAGACACCGTGCCGAGCAGGCTGCGCTGGTTGTTCAACAGTATCGGATAGGATGCCGAAAGACCCAGCTTCTCGTTCTTGACCGTGCGCTGCACGTACGACGGCAGCCCCGGGTTGTCGGTCGGCTTGCCGCGATAGGTGCTCGCGTCGAGGCGCGTGATCAGGCCGCTGCTGCCCACAGGTACCGCGCCGCTGAATGCGAAATAGGTTTGCTTGTCGCGTCCCGGCGGCGCCAGCGCGGAAATGCTCAGTTGCTCGCCGAACGACGTGAGGCCGTTTTCGGTCGCGGTGATGAGACCCTGGACGCCCGGGTGGTTGAAGTCGATGCCGGTGCTGACGTTGAACGGCTTGCGGTCGACCGCGAGTTCGAGCGTGGTGGCACCGTCGGTGGTTTGCGGCGGCGGTACGTTCGCCTTGACCGTGAGGCCGGGCAACAGGCCGAAGGTGTTCACGTAGCGTTCGAACGTCGCGCGGCGCAGCGGGCGATCGGCAGTGATATGCGCGGCGATTGCACGAATCTTCGATTCCATCGCACCGGGCTTGCCGGTGACCTTGACGTCCGATACATAGCCTTCGACAACCGTGATGCGCACGACGCCGTTCTCGAACGTCTGCGCCGGAACGAACGCGAACGACAGCGCGAAGCCGCGATCCTGGTACAGCTTCGTCACGCCGTTGGCGGTTTCGATCAGTTCGCCGATCGTGATGTCCTTGCCGACGAGAGGGGTGAAGCGACGCGAGATTTCCTCGAACGGAACGGACTTCACGCCTTCGACCTGGAATGTGGTCGGCGTCAGGTGGCGCGACAGCAACTCCTGCAATTGCGGCGCTTGCGGTGCGACCTGCACGGTCACGTTCGGGCCGGTTTTCGGCGCATTGATCTGGGGCAGGGAGTCGAGCGGGTTACCGCCGACGCGCGTTTGTGCATGTGCCGTGCCTGCTGCCGCGATGGCGAGCAGCATCATCCATCTGTCGAGTCTGGATTTCATTGTTCTTCCTCGTTGGCCTTGCTCTTCGTCTTCTTTGTAATGCCGGCGCGCGACACCAGGGTGCCGCGCGCCGCGTGCCGCAATGCCGGTTGTGTTGGTACGGCCGCGCCATCCGCTCCGGCTGCGAAGGTGCGACCGTCCTCCTTACTTGCCAACGCTACCCAGCGTACCCAGCAATCCCGTTACCGGTGCCAGCAGCCCCGTCGAGCCGCCACCCGACGTTGCCGTACCCGTGACGCTGCCAACCAGCGACGTGACCGGTGCGAGCGGGCTCGATCCCCCGGCTCCTGCTGCGCCGCCCACTGCTCCGGTGACAGTATTCAGCAAACCGGTGACAGGCGCGAGAGGGTTTGCACTGCCTGCACCACCCGTAGCGCCACCGAGCGTGCCCGTGACCGTCGACACGAGATTCGTGACGGGCGCGAGCGGGCTGCTACCCGAACCGCCGGTCGCGCCGCCGAGTGCGCCCGTGAGCGAACCGAGCGGCGTCGAGCCGAGACCCGACAGCAGGCCGCCGAGCGGATTCGTCGAGCCGGAACCCGACGACGTGCCGTTCTGTACGGTCGCCGTCGAGCCGCCAACGAGGCTCGTGATCAGACCGGGGATCGGTGCCGCGCCGTTCGGGCCGTTCGGGTTGACGAGGCCACCCGCGTTGGTCACGGTGTTGCCGACCGCTGTGACGAGCTGACCGACGTCGCCGATGAGCGGCTGGCTCGACGTGCCGGCGACCTGCTTGCCGGCCGAGCTGATGGCGCCGCCGATCTGGCCGAGCAGGCCTGACACGGGCTGACCGAGGCCGGTGGTCGTGCCGACCTGTTGCGTGACCTGGCCCGCGGTAATCACCAGCGGCGTGATCGCCGAGCTGAGCGGCTGCGTGACTTGCTGTACGGCACCCGACGACAGCGTCGAGCCGACCGTGGTACCGGCCGCCGACAGGCCGTTCGCGACTGTGTCGAGCACAGTGCCGACCGGCGTCGTGACCGGCGCGAGCGGTGCCAACGGGCCGGTGCCCAGCGCCTTGACGGTCGAGCTCAGGCCGGACACCGTGTTGCTCGTCGCGCCGACGACGTTGCCGAGGCCGGCGACCGTGGTGCCGACCGGATCCTTGATGGAGCCGGTCTGGCCGAGCCCGTTGCTCAACGCATCCGCGGCCGCGTTGATGATCGTGCCGGTGCTCGACACGGTGCTACCGACACCCTTCGTCACGCCGTCGCCGAGGCCCGGCAGGCTGACGTTGCCGATCGTGCTGCCGAGGTCGGTTGCGGTCTGGCCGAGCGTGCTGACGGCGCCCTTGGTGCCGGTCGGCGAGCCGCTGGTACCGCTCGTGCTCGGCGTGCCGCTCGTGCTCGGGTTGTTGTTGCTGCTGCTGGCCGGCGGCGAGCTGACGCCACCGCCGCCGCAGGCGGCCAGCAGGCAGGCGGCGGCGAAGGCCGTGAGGGGCGCGCGCCATTGGCGCAGGGCGGCTGTCGTGAGAGAACGTTGCTGGGACATGATGGACTCCTCGCTGTCTTGTCGATTGATGGATGTTGGTTTACTTGCCGTGCGTGCCGCCGAGCAGGCCGCCGATCAGCGACGTGACGGGCGCGAGCGGATTCGACGACGAACCCGAGTTCGTGACGGCGCCCGTGCCGCCGGTCAATGCCGGTGCGCCGACCGCGCTGGTCACCGTGGACACGACGTTCGTCACCGGGGCGAGCGGGCTGCTGCCGCCTGCACCGCCCGTCGCGCCGCCGAGTGCGCCCGTTACCGCGCCGAGGAGACCCGTGACCGGGGCGAGCGGGCCGCCGCTCGTGCCGCCCGTTGCACCGCCAAGCGCACCCGTGACCGTCGAGACGAGGCCGGTGACCGGGGCGAGCGGGCCGCCGCTGCCGCCTGCTGCGCCGCCGAGCGCGCCCGTGACCGTCGAGACGAGGCCGGTGACCGGAGCGAGCGGGCCGCTGCCGCTGCCTGCCGCGCCGCCGAGCGCACCCGTGACCGTCGAGACAAGGCCGGTGACCGGAGCGAGCGGGCCGCTGCCGCCGCCTGCTACGCCGCCGAGCGCACCCGTGACCGTTGAGACGAGGCCGGTAACCGGGGCGAGCGGGCTGCTGGCGCCACCCGTTGCGCCGCCAAGCGTACCCGTGACCGTCGTGAGGAGACCCGTGAGCGGTGCGAGCGGGTTGGTCACGCCGCCGGTGCCGCCCGTAAGCAGGCCGCCGACGGCCTTCACGGTGTTGCCTGTCGACGAGACCGTGTTGCCAAGCCCGGTCGTGGCAGGGTTGCCGCCCGCCGACGCGAGCAGGGCGCCGGCCTGGTTCAGGCCGTTGCCGACCGTGCCGAGCAGCGTATTGACGGGCGCGCCGAGGCCGGTCGCGGTGCCGATCGTCTGGGTCGTCTGGCCGACCATCGTCGTGATCGGCGTGATGGCCGAGCTGACCGTCTGCGTGACTTGCTGGATCGGGCCGGTCGACAGTGCGTTGGTGAGGGTGGTGCCGCCGTTCGATACGGCGCCGCCGAGCGTCGACACGAGGCCGCCGACGGCGCCGGTGACGGGTGCGAGCGGCGACAGCGGGCCGCTGCCGAGGCTGGTGACGAGGTTGCCGGTCTGCGTGACTGCGCCGCCGAGCTGGTTCACGACGCCGCCCGTGCTGGCGACCGTGACGCCGACCGGGTCTTTCGTCGCGCCGAGCTGGCCGAGGCCGTTGCCGACGCCATTGCCGAGTGCCGTGACCGCGCCGCCAACGCTCTGCACGATGCCGCCTGCCGCTTGCGTCGTGCCCGGGTTCACGCCCGGCAGCGACTGGCCGGCGATCGCGGTGCCGACGCCCGACACGGTGCCGCCGATATCCGTGATGAGATTGCTGCTTTTTGCGATGACGGTACCCACTGGATTCGCCGACACGCCGGAGGTGCCGCTCGTGCCGCTGGAGGTACCGCTGGAAGTGCCGCTGGACGTTCCACTCGTGGTGCCGCTGGTCGACCCACTCGTCGAGCCGCTGGTGCTGCCCGACGTGCCGCCGCTCGTCGAGCCGGACGTGCCGCCCGAGGTGCCGCCGCCCGACGTGGAGATGGAGTCGCCGCCGCCGGAGCTCGAGCCGCCGCTGATGCCCTTGCTGATCGAACCGGAGCCGCCGCACGCGGAGAGGGAAACCATGGCTGCAACGGTGGCCGCGATCAGAGTCGTCCGGAACACGCCATGAGGGATAACCTTAATGTCCATTTCTTCCTCGCATTAAAAATGTGTTGTGAACTGCGTTGTGTTGAGTGATGCGAGGACTACTCTGCAACTGTCGTGCCATTTCGATGCTCGACGGTTCGACAACAGGTTTTAAACGGGGCAATTCCTTGTCGGAAAAGGAAGTTATGGAAATTGAAAGATTGTTGAATCTGTTTAAGGACGGATGAATGAGAACGGTTTCGAGTGTTTCGTAACGTAACGTCACAACATTGGCGTTACGCGTGCGGCGTAACGTGGGGGCGCAGGCTTGGTGGACGAGGCAATTGTTTTACTGGTGGATTAGGTGTGCACATCTAACCTATCGTAAATCCTATGTGTAAGTCGTACCGAAACGCCGTACAAATACGTTGCGCTCCTGGTCAGTTTTTTCCATCCAGGCCGTTAAAAGAGGTTGGAAGTTAAATAGGATCGGATATAGAATCCGAAGCAGATGTAAGGAAATGTACGGTTCGGTACACAACGTTCGAGGAGGGTCACTATCGCGAATGTTAACTTGCATCAAATGTTGAGCCATGCCCCTCGGGGCAATCTATAAAGAAAGCGCACCCGGTTGTCGTTGCAGCAGAAGTGGCGAACAGCGTGGGGCAAGGGCCAGATATGCGGGGACGTATACGTATAAAAGGCCAAAGAACGTAAATACAGGCACGAGGAATAAAATGAGAGCAAACATCAAGCGTTTTCTTAAGGAAAACAACGGGGTTACCGCGATCGAGTACGGGCTGATTGCGGGTCTTATCGCTGTCGCGATCCTGGCTGGTGCTTCAACGATCGGCACTAATCTTGGCAATATGTTCTCGAACCTCGGGACATGTCTGACCGCCCCGAGCGGCACGAACTGTACGGCTGCCAGTATCTTTAAGTAACCCACCTGGCGTTAATTGGTACGACCTCGAAACATTGAGTCGTCTTGATGTTGTGGCGGGCGGATTGCCGTTGGCAGTCCGTCCTCCGCGACATTTGTCGCAGGTTGCGGTGCGATGGCACATTTCATTTTCAGCGGGGTGTTCCTGGTCTGGGCTGCGTTCGTCGCAACCAGCGACATCCGTTATCGGCGCGTTTCGAATTCGCTCGTTCTGGCGGGGTTGGTCTTTGGCCTGAGTGGAGCGTATTTCAACGCCGGCCCATTCGGCATTCTCCCGGCGCAGGCGATGATCGGCCTGCTGGTCGGGTTGGTCGCCTTTTTTCCGCTTTTTTTGCTGCGCGTCATGGGCGCGGCGGACGTCAAGATCTTTGCCGCGATCGGCGTGTGGTCCGGCGCACACGCGCTGCTGTGGATCTGGATTGCCGCCAGTCTTGCCGCCTGCATTCATGCTCTGGCCCTGATGCTGCTGTCGCGCACGTCGATCAGCGCGTTGTGGCAACGGGGCCGGCCGGCAATGGGGCTTGGCAAATACCGGGCAACACCCTATGCGGCATGCCTCATGGCGCCAGCTGCCGCATGGGTTGTCTTTCTTGTCGCAAGGGGGGGCGTGCGATGAAACGACAGATGCGTCCGCGTGGACGCCGTCGGCAGCGTGGCGCGACGGCAGTCGAGTTTGCGATCGTGTTTCCGTTGTTGTTCGTGATTTTCTACGGCGTCGTCAGTTTCGGGATGATCTTCACGATTCAGCAGAGCCTGACATTCGCCGCCAGCGAAGGTGCACGGGCCGGGTTGGTTTACGCCCCCACTCTTGCGGCGCGCATAACGAACGCCACAACGACTGCGCAGAGTGTCGTGGCCTGGCTGAATGTCGGTACGCCGCAAGTCGTGGCACCGCCGTGCAGTTACGACACGTCGGTTCCGCCGTCGTTGTACTGCCTGTCGGTTACGGTGAATTACACCCCCAAGGACTGGATAACGACCATGCCATTTCTGGGAAGCATACTGAATCGACCGTTGACGAGTACGGCGGTCGTGCAGATTCCGCAGTCGATCCTTTGAAGTACGTATCGTGACGCGAAGGGCCCGCTGACGCGCGAATCACGCAGAAACCCATCGGACTTTCATTCCGGCATCCACACAACAACATGGCCAACAATTTAACGAAGATCATCGCGGGACTGCTGATTGCGATCGCAGTATTGCTCGGAATCTACGCGTGGATGCTCGGGCGCAGCACGCAGAATGCGACGCCAGTCCAGCAAACCGTGGCGGCCAGCCCGTTTCCGGTCGTGATCGCGACACGGGTGTTGCCCGCCGGCCAGCCGATCACGGCCGACGCACTGAAGATCAAGCAGACGGCACCGATACCGACGGGTGCGTTTGCCGATCCGTCCGTGCTCGTTGGCCGGGTGCCGGCAGCGGATATTCCGGCTTCGTCGCCGGTTGTCGCGGGGGCGCTGGTGTCGGGGCTTGCGGAGGACGTACAACCGGGCGAGCGTGCGATCGCAGTGCGGGTCGACGAAACCAATGCGGTCGGCAACCGGTTGCGGCCCGGCAATTTCGTCGACGTATTTCTGAATTTGAAGCGCGAAGGCGGGGGCACGATGCTTGACGGCGAAGTCTCGCAGACGCAGGCGCGGCTGCTGTTGTCGAAGGTGCGTGTGTTGTCGTTCGGAGACGCGACACCCGATCGAGACAGCGGCAACACTGCCAACGGCAACAACGGTCAACCGGCCGGCGTCCGCATCGCGGTGCTTGCGGTGCCGACCGCGCAAGTCGATGCGCTGACGCTCGGCGAGGCGAGCGGGCGCCTGACGTTCGCGTTGCGCAACCCGCGCGACGACGAGCTTGCGATACAGACGGTCGCGGTGCGGACGGACAACAAGCTGTCGCCGTCGGCGCTCGCCGCCGCTGGCGTCTCGCTGCAGCAACTATCCGGCACACAGAGAACCGCGGTGGCCAATGTGAACGTGCCGCCGTTGCCATCGCGTCTGCCGCCGGCGGTGCGGACGGGCGGGGGCGGCGGAGGCGGAATCGAAGTGATCCGCGGCGGCCGGTCGGAAACGGTTGCCAATTGAACGACATCGACGGCCGTCGATATCAGCGACGACAAGTAAAGGGCCGCGTGACGGTCGACCAAACAATGAAAAACACACTGATTGGATTCGCGATTGCTATCTGCACCATGACTTTGGCGTCGTTTGCAAGCGCGAACGGCACGATCGAGCTGGCGGTCGGCGCGCAGCGGCAGCTTTCGGCAGGCCGTGCGCTGCAGCGTGTCGCGGTTGGCGATCCGACAATCGCCGACGTACTGATCATGAAGGGCAGCCGCTCCGGTTCCGTCTTGCTGACGGCGAAGGCGCCCGGCGCGACGAATGTGATGCTGTGGGAGCGTGGTCACGACGAACCGACGGTCTGGAGCGTCGAGGTTGTCGACGCGGCGGCGCAAGCGGTGCTCGACGGCTCCACGCCGCGTGTCAATGCATACGGTGGCACTGCCGTGCTGCAGGGTTCGTCGGCGTCGCTCGATGCGCATGCGCGCGCGGCCGCAGTCGGCAAGAACATGAGCGGGAAGGGCGCCGTGATCGATCGCTCGACGATCGCTGGCAAGAGCGTCGTGCAGGTCGACGTGCGGGTCGTTGAATTCAGCCGCTCGGTCCTCAAACAGGTCGGATTCAATTTCTTCAAGCAGAGCAACGGCTTTTCGTTCGGATCGTTTTCGCCCGGCGGTGTGCAATCGTATAACGGTGGGTCCCCCGGCGCGGCGGGATACATTCCGACGCTCGGCTCGCCTGTCTCGTCCGCGTTCAACCTGGTCGTGAACGCTGCGGGCCGCGGGATCTTCGCCGACCTGTCGCTGCTCGAGGCGAACAATCTCGCCCGCGTGCTTGCGGAGCCGACGCTCGTTGCGTTGTCCGGCCAGAGCGCGAGCTTCCTCGCAGGCGGCGAGATTCCGGTTCCGTCGCCGCAAGGGCTTGGCTCGACCGCGATCCAGTGGAAGCAGTACGGTGTCGGACTGTCGCTGACGCCCACGGTGCTGAGCCCGCAGCGGATCGCGTTGAAGGTTGCGCCCGAATCGAGCCAACTCGATTACGTGAACAGCGTGACGATCAGCGGTGTTGCGGTGCCGGGGATCACAACGCGTCGTGCGGACACGACGGTCGAGCTCGGCGACGGCGAGAGCTTCGTGATTGGCGGCCTGATCGATCGCCAGACCATGTCGAACGTCAACAAGGTGCCGCTGCTCGGTGATTTGCCGATCATCGGTACGTTCTTCAAGAATCTGAACTATCAGCAGAACGACAAGGAATTGCTGTTCATCGTGACGCCGCATCTCGTCGCACCGATTGCGAAGGGCGCGGTATTGCCCGCGACACCTGGTGAACTGTCTGAGCAGCGGGACGGGCCGGTTTGGAAATCGTATTTGGGCGGAGCAGCATCGCCGGATGCAGCTCCGGGTTTTTCGAAATGAGTGCGATGCATCGCGAGTCGCGACGTATTGCCTCGCCTTGCGTAATCCGGGGTGTTCGACATGAACGCGCGAATCCAATCATTGTGTGAACCCGCCGTGACAGACTATTTCGTTTGCGCATCGCAACAGGAGGCGCACGTCCGCTGGTTGGCGGATACGCTCGTATCGGCCGGTGCGGTCGAGCCTGCGTCACTTGAGCCGGGCGTGCTCGCGCAGCGCATTACGGGTCTCAACCCGGCTCTTGTATTCATCGATTTTTCCGGTGGCAGCACGGCGGCGAGCGTGGCGGCCGCAGCGGTACGCGCATCGCATCCGGGCCTGCCGATTGTTGCGCTCGGCTCGCTCGCACAGCCGGAGAGCACGCTGGCTGCATTGCGTGCAGGCGTGCGCGATTTCATCGACGTGTCGGCGCCGCCAGAGGAGGCATTGCGCACGACTCGCGGACTGCTTGCGAACGTCGGCGAGCCGGCGAGCCGCCATGGCAAGGTCGTCGCATTGCTTGGCGCGCGCGCCGGCATGGGGGTGAGCACGCTCGCTGCGAATCTCGCCGTATGGCTGCAGAAGCGCGCGGTGAGTCCGGGGGGGAGCGGCGAGTCGACTGGCAGCACACCGGCCGGTCGCCAGACCGCACTCGTCGACCTGGGGCTGCCGGCAGGCGACGGTGCGCTGTTCCTGAATACCCGCTGCGAATTCCATTTCATCGATGCGGTTCACAACCTGCGCCGCATCGACCGAACCTTCGTGAATACCGCACTGACCCGGCATGAGAGCGGTGTTGCATTGACGACGCTTCCTGCCGATCTCGGCGGGCTGCGCGATGTCTCGTATGCGTCGTGTGCCGGGTTGCTGAACCGGTTTCGAGCCTTCTTCGATCAGCAGATCGTCGATCTCGGTGGTTTTTCGAATCGCGAGTTCGTTGCCCAGATGACGACGTCGGCCGATGAGGCGTGGCTCGTCTGCGATCAGGGCGTCGCGTCGATCGTGTCCGCAGCTGATCTGCTCACCGGGCTGCGCGACGCGGGTGTCGACACCGATCGCGTCCGGCTCGTCGTCAACCAGTACGATCCCGCACTCGACCTGACGCCTGCACAGATTACCGAGCGTCTCGGCCTGGCGTTGGTGGGTACGTTGCCGTCGCGACGCGTCGCGATCGGCCACGCGGCAAACCAGGGCCGGCTCATCGTCGACATGACGGAGCGCGACCCGTACGTTCGCGCGCTCGAGTCGCTTGCCGCGCGGCTGCCGGGCGTGTCGGTCAGATCGACCGCCACGCGACCGGCATCCGGCCTGTCTGCGCTGAAGCGCTTCATTCAACCCTCGTCCAAGCGGTCGTAAGCGATGGCACACGACATTCAATTCGCCGACGGCGCAGCGCCGTTCTCCCAGACGCAGCAATTCCACGACATCAAGAATGCAGCGCATGAACATCTGCTGACGCGCATCGAAGAACTGGGCGCCGAATTCGGCCGATGGTCCCGACAGGCGATCAACCAGTTCGTCGATCTCGAGATCGACAGCTTCGTGCGCCTGCGCCGCATTCCGCTCAACGAGAACGAGGTGCGGGCGATCGCCGAGGCGCTGACCAAGGAGCTTACGGGCTTCGGGCCGATCGAGGACCTGCTCGCGGACCCGGCCGTCGAGGACATCCTGATCAACGGCTACAACGACGTGTACGTGTCGCGTCACGGGATCCTCGCGAGGCTGCCGGTGCGCTTTACCGACAACGCGCACCTGCTGCGGATCGTGCGCCGGATTCTCGCGCCGATCGGTCGTCGGCTCGACGAGTCTAACCCGATGGTCGACGCGCGGCTGCCCGACGGTGGCCGCGTGAACGTCGTGATCGAGCCGCTGTCGATCGACGGCCCGGTCGTATCGATCCGGAAATTTCGCAAGGATCCACTGAAGCCGTCCGATCTGCTCGGCAACGGCACGTTCAACGAAGAGATCAACACGCTGCTCCAGGCAGCGGTCGAGGCACGCTGCAACATTCTCGTGTCGGGCGGCACGAGTTCCGGCAAGACGTCGTTGCTCAACGCGCTCGCGTTCCACATTCCGGAGATCGAGCGTGTCGTGACGATCGAGGATACGGCGGAGCTGTCGCTGAACCACCCGCACGTCGTGCGGCTCGAAAGCCGTCCGGGCGGGTTCGACGGCACCGGCGTCGTGTCGATTCGCGACCTGTTGCGCAATACACTGCGGATGCGCCCTGACCGGATCATCGTCGGCGAAGTGCGCGGCGGCGAAGTGCTGGAAATGCTGCAGGCGATGAATACCGGTCACGACGGCTCGATGGGCACCGTGCATGCGAGTTCGCCGCGTGAGTGTCTGTACCGTCTCGAGATGCTTGCCGGATTTGCTGGCTTCCAGGGCACCGAATCGAGCCTGCGCCGGCAAATCGCGAACGCGATCGACTTCATCGTGCAGATCGGGCGTCTGTCGAACGGGCGGCGGCGGATCCTGTCGATCACCGAAGTGACCGGATTGTCCGACAACATCATCGCGACGCAGGAGCTTTATCGCTATGAAGCGCGCGTGACGCCGGAGGGCGAGGAAGTCGACAACTGGGAAACGCTGGGTATTCATCCGCATTCGCCGAAGCTCGCACGATTCCGTCAGACGCTGACGAGCGGCGGGTTTGGCGGTGGCTTCGGTGGTGGCGGGTTCGGCCGCGGCGGCGGGGGCTTCAATGTATAGCGCGATGGCGTGGGTGCTGGCTTTCGCGATGCTGTGCGTCGCGGCGGCGGTGATGCTGTGGCGTCACGCGGAGAACCGGCGCGTACGGACCGACGCGAAACGCTTTATCGACAGCCGGCTCGAACCGGGCGCACGTGCCGGGGTTGCCGCACGGGCAGCACGGCCGTCGACGGCAGGTGCCGAGCGTGCGATGTCACCGCAACCTGGCGCTGCACGGAGCGCATCGTCTGATACGTTCTGGAAGCGTCAGTATGCGGTCGCATCCGAATATCTGACGAACCTTGTGAGTCGCGCGGGGATCGAGGATGCGCGCGGCAAGACGCTGGTCGCGCTCGCCGTGTTGGTTGCGATCGTGGCGTTCGCGGGCAACCGCGGTGGCGCGCTCGCGTGCTTCGCCGCGCTCGCGTGCGGCTGCTCGATTTTCGGCGTCTGGCTCGCGTCGCGAATTCAGCGGCGCAGGCTGAAGATCGTCCGGCAGATCCCGTCGTTCCTCGACGGCATCGTGCGTCTCGTGACGCTTGGCAATAGCGTGCCGGCGGCATTCCAGTCCGCACTGCTGACGACCGAGGAGCCGCTTCGCGGCTGTCTCGATCACGTGTCGAGGATGTTGCGAGGCGGTGTCGAAATCGATCGCGCAATGGTGCACATCGCGAAAATCTACCGGACCGAGGAGTTCGAACTCGTTGGTTCCGTGTTGCGACTGTCGGTCAAGTACGGCGGCCGCGCGGACGTGATGCTCGAGCGCATGGCCGTGTTCATGCGCGATCTCGAACAGGCGGAACGCGAGTTGACAGCGATGTCGGCAGAAACGCGGTTGTCGGCGTTCGTGCTCGTGATGTTGCCGATCGGGATCGGCAGCTTTATCGTCGTGACCAATCCGAAGTATTTGCACGGAATGTGGAACGACCCGAGCGGGCGGACGCTCCTGATGTTCGCGTTCCTGTTGCAATTGGCCGGCAGTGTCTGGCTGTATCGAATGGCTCGACTCAGGTGATGTTATGACAGCGACTCAGATCGGAGCGATTGCCCTGGGGAGCGGCGCACTCGGCGTGCTGCTGTTCGGCATGATCGCGTTGTTGCGTGCGAGTGCCGCGACGCGCGCCGAGCGCGCGCTTGTCGATGCGCTCGACCGGCGCATGGCCACGCTCGAAGCAGCGAAAGCGCGGACCGCGCCGGACGGCGGCGAGGCGCCAGCCAAGCCCGACGTCCGTCGGGGACAGCGCGTCGAACGTATTCTCGATCGTCTGTCGGCGGCAGGTGTGCGCTGGCTCGATACCGGGCTCGGCAAATACGCTGTCGCGGAAGAGGATCGCCGCTTGCTCGAGCAATGCGGGTACGTCGACACGCGCACGCGTGGGCTGTTCCTGAGCGCGCGGGTCGCGTGCGGAATCGGGCTGCCGCTGCTGTTCGCGATTTTCGCGAGCGGGCATATGAAGGGCAGCACGTGGATGGTCGGCTCATTTGCCGCTTTCGGGCTCGGCTTCATGTTGCCGAAGCTATACGTGCAGCGCCGCGCGGCGGCGCGGCGTCAAAGCGTGATCGACGAACTGCCGTTGCTCGTCGACATGCTGCGTCTGCTGCAAGGCGTCGGGTTGTCGCTCGATCAGAGCCTGCAGGTCGTGACGAACGATTTTCGCGGAATGATGCCGGTACTGTCGTCGGAAATGGGGATCGCACAGCGCCAGTTCGCGGCAGGCCGGACGCGCGAGCAGTCGTTGCAGCGTCTGTCCGGCGGATTCGACAACGAGGATCTGCGCGCGATCGTGCGATTGATGGTCCAGGTCGACAAACATGGCGGTGCGGTGCAGGAGCCGCTCAAGCAGTTCGGCGACCGGTTGCGCGAGACGCGCCGTGCGATGTTGCGTGAACGGATTGGCCGATTGACCGTGAAGATGACTGGCGTGATGGTGTTGACGTTGCTGCCCGCCTTGCTGATCGTGACGGCCGGACCGGGTTTGCTGGCGGTGACGCACGCACTGTCGTCGCGCCATTGACGGTGGAAGGAAAGACGATGAAGCGGATCAGCGGGATGGCATCGCAAATGGGCGTGGCTGCGGCAGCAGTGCTGCTGCTCGGTGCGTGCGCAACCAAGGAAAACGGGTACGGCGTCAGCTCGCAGACCGAGCGTGCGGCGCTGATGCAGGCGGCCGATCAGAAGCAGTCCGTGCCGGATACGCCCGGGATGTACCTCGGTCTGATCCAGCGGATGCAGGGACAGGGGCTCTACTTTGCATCGCTCGCGCATATCGATGCGTACGACAAGACCTATGGCGCGATTCCGGAGTCGATCCTGTTGCGCGCGGACGCACTGCGGATGACCGACCAGCCGGCCGCAAGCGCGGCCGTCTATACGCAACTGCTGAAAACGCCGCTTGCCGCGCGAGGTTATCGCGGGCTCGGGTTGATCGCTGGCGCGGCAGGCGATTTCGATCGTGCGGCGCAGGTGCTCGCGCAGGCGTCGGATCTCGCGCCGACCGATGCGTCGCTGCTGTCCGATCTCGCATACGCGAAGTTGCGCAGCGGCGACGTCGTCGGTGCGCGGGTGCCGTTGATGAAAGCGGCCGAACTGGATCAGCGCAATCCCAAGATTGTCAGCAATCTTGCGCTTTACCTGATCGCGGCGGGGCGTACACAGGATGCTCAGCGGTTGATGAATCAGCAACATCTACCGGCGGATATCCGCAAGGACATCGCCGGCGACGCGGCGAAGATCGTCGCGGCGGCACGGGCGCAGCAGCGTGCGGTCGCGACACCATCGGTGGTGTCGCGTCGCGCTGCCGCAGCGCCGATTACACCGATGGCGAACAATTTCGGCTATGACCAGACCGTGCCACTGTTGCAGCGCTTTGCACAATGAACAGACATCGGGGGAACGACATGAACAATAAACATCATCGAAACGTGCGCGTGGGCCGCATCGCAGCACTCGGTGCAATCGTGTGGATCGTGGTCGGCTCGGCTGTCGCCTATGCACAGGATGCAGGTGCGCCGCGCGCGTCCGAAGTCGAGCGCTCGGCGAAGGAATGGCTCGACATGCAGCGCGGCAATCTTGCTGCGGCGCCGGCGCAACCGGTGCTCGGCGACGTTGCGTCGCTTGTCTATCAACGCTATCTCGACTCGTTCAAGAATAAGATTCCCGACACGATGAATTCGCAGCTCGGCTCTGCCAGCGGCATGTCGGGTGGCGGTCAAAGCGCGCAGTAAGCGAGACGGCGATGCGCACAGATCAATCACACGTGGCTCGGCGGCGCCGTGCCGGCTGCCCGGGGGGGCGTCGCCAGCGTGGTGGTGCGGCGATCATGGCGACGATATTTCTGGCGATCGCGGTTATCGTGCTGGGCGCGACCGATATAGGCCGCTTCTATGCCGAACGACGCCATATGCAGGCGGCCGCCGATACGGCCGCGCTGTCTGCCGTGACGCAGGTCGCCAGCGATGCCACTTGCACGGCCGCAACGACTGCGGTCAATCAAGTCACGAACGTGCCGGCAAGCCTGCTGTCGGGAAAGGCCACTGCAGCCGTGACGTGCGGGATCTGGAGCCCGCCGGCAGCCAGCGGCGCGAGCGCCCAGTTCACACGCACCTCGGGAGCCCCGCTGCCCGCCAATAACCAATGCGCGGGCTTGTCAGGCGGAGCGGTCGGCGCGGGGCAATCGGTCAACGCGGTGTGCGTGACCGTTTCGGAGCCGGTGAGCGGGATCTTTATCAACGGCGTCACGATCAGTGCGTCGGCTATCGCCAAGAGCGTGCCGACCGACAGCTTCACGCTGACCACGTCGCTGGCTGCGTTGAACGGCGGGTTGGCCAACAAGTTGCTGCAAGTGCTGACGGGGTCTCCGAATGCGCTGAGTCTGAAGGTCCTCGACTACCAGGGTCTGGCGCAAGTCAACGTGAAACTGGCCGGTATTCTCGCCAATCTGCCAGTCGGCACGACCACGGGCGTATTGAACGGTACCGTGACGCTCGGCCAACTGGCCACTGCCGTATTGCAGGCAGCGACACAGCAAAACGTGGCCGCGGCGAATTTGACGGTGCTGAATGCGCTGAACATCGCCCTTTGTTCGACCGGTGTCTGCACCGGGCCGCAGATCGCGCTCGGCCAATTGGTTTCCGCTGCAACCGCGACCGGAACCTCCGCAGTTGACGCTAGCGTCAATGCCCTCGGATTGCTGTCGACCGCATTGCAGATCGCGAATGGCACGAATTCGGTCGCCATTCCGAGCGTCACGGTCCAGACGCCTACTTTGCTCGCGCCGTTACTGAACGTGACCGTGTCGGGTTCCGTCAAGCTGGGGGCCAATCCGCCGTCCACCGCGAGTGGTCCGCCCGGGCCGTCGAACTGCGGAACGGACAATTGCACGACCAATACGTCGACCGCGCAAGGGAACATTTTCCTCAATACGTCGATATCGCTGTTGTCGAGCTGTCCTACCGGCGGATTGGTCTATCCGGGCGGCAGTTGCCCTTCGGGCAGTCCGACACCGCTTGCTGCCGTTCAATTGCCGATCACCGCCTCCGTGGCGCCGGCCAAGGCCGGCCTCGCGTCCGTCACCTGTTCCGCGGACGGTACGAAGAGCGCAACTGTGAACGTGCAGACCGGAGTGGCTGCCGTGTATATCGGCGGTTCATCGACTACGCTGCTCAATCTCAACGCACCGTCTGGATATACGCCCGACAGCGGAGCAACCCCGATTCCGCTGGTGACCGTTAGCCTGCAGAGTCTGCTCGACCTGCTCGGCCTTGGTTCCGTGACGGATTTGCTCACTGCTCTGACGTTTGGGCTCATCAACCTGAATCAGATTTCGGTCAACATCGCCATACAGCCAGGACAGGTGACGATTCCCGTTGCCAATCAGAATTGGGCGCCGCTGACGTTTACGTATCCTGGACCTGGGTCGTCCGCGCTGCCGAGTCCTGGGTCGCCTTACATGCTTAGTACGACAACGGGTCAGTTTCTGGCGCCTGCTGTCAAGGGAATAGCCAATAGTGGACTATCGTTCACGTTGTCGGCGCAAGGTGGCCTTGCAAAGGTGCTGGCCGGCATCTTGAATCCGGTGTTGAATGTCCTGACCGTGCCGCTCCTGAGCGCACTCGGAAGTACGCTCGTTCCGCTGCTCCTGCAACCGGTCGACTCTCTCCTGAACTCGGTCACGGGCCTGCTCGGTCTGGGCCTCGGGAACGCCTATGTCACGAACACACCGGACTCGATCAAATGCGGCAACCCCATGCTGGTTCAATAAATGCCTGAACGTTCAGTCATCAACGCGGGCAGCGTCGCTGCTGCCTGCAACTGCGCACTGATCTGCAATGCAAAGCAACTCGTCAATCACTGAAGCCGCACCCGAAACATGAGAACCACGCCCGCAATCGAAGAGCTCGACCTGTACGTCTGGGAAGGCAAGGCGGACATTGTCGACCGCGTCGCCCGGTGCATGGCGAGCTTCGACGTCGAAGTGATCCGCGCCGACAACGCGACGGTCTCGCCCGAGCGCGCCGCGATGCGGCGGTCGCTGGCGATCATCAGCGTGACGATGATCGAAGGCGGCGCGGCATTCCTGCGCGACTGGCAGGCCAATATCGGCATGCCGGTCGTCTGGGTCGGCGCGGCGCGCGACCACGACGCGTCGCAGTATCCGCCCGAGTATTCGCACATCCTGCCGCTCGACTTCACGTGCGCGGAACTGCGCGGCATGATCGGCAAGCTCGTCACGCAACTGCGCGCGCATACGGCCGAAACATCGCATCCGGCCGAACTCGTCGCGCACTCGGAATCGATGCAGGCTCTGCTGCACGAAGTCGATACGTTCGCCGATTGCGACACCAACGTGTTGCTGCACGGCGAAACCGGCGTCGGCAAGGAGCGCATCGCACAGCTGCTGCACGAAAAACATTCGCGCTACCGGCATGGCGAATTCGTACCCGTGAACTGCGGCGCGATTCCCGACGGTCTGTTCGAATCGCTGTTCTTCGGTCATGCGAAGGGATCGTTCACGGGCGCGGTTGTTGCGCATAAAGGCTATTTCGAGCAGGCGGGCGGCGGCACGCTGTTCCTCGACGAAGTCGGCGATCTGCCGCTGTACCAGCAGGTCAAGCTGCTGCGCGTGCTCGAGGATGGCGCGGTGCTGCGCGTCGGCGCGACGACACCGGTCAAGGTCGATTTCCGTCTGGTCGCGGCGAGCAACAAGAAGCTGCCGCAGCTCGTGAAGGATGGGCTGTTCCGCGCCGATCTCTACTACCGGCTCGCGGTGATCGAGCTGAGCATTCCGTCGCTGGAAGAGCGCGGCGCCGTCGACAAGATCGCGCTGTTCAAGTCGTTCGTCGCACAGGTCGTCGGCGAGGAGCGGCTCGCTCAGTTGTCCGACCTGCCGTACTGGCTGACGGATTCCGTCGCGGACAGCTATTTCCCCGGCAACGTGCGTGAACTGCGCAACCTCGCCGAGCGTGTCGGCGTGACGGTGCGGCAGACGGGCGGGTGGGATGCCGCGCGGCTGCAGCGGCTGATCGCGCACGCGCGCAGTTCGGCCCAGCCGGTACCGGTGGAGAGTGCGGCCGAGGTCTTCGTCGATCGCAGCAAGTGGGACATGAGCGAGCGCAACCGAGTCATTGCGGCGCTCGACGCAAACGGTTGGCGGCGTCAGGATACGGCGCAGCAGCTCGGCATCAGCCGCAAGGTACTGTGGGAAAAAATGCGCAAATACCAGATCTTCGACGAGGAACCCGAGACCCGCGAAAGTGAGTAATTACTGACGAGTGCACCAAATAGTTCGTGGTGCGTTATACGGGTATGAAGACGAAAACTGATGCCCGAAAGTTGGATCAGGCGACGCAGGCGTACCTGAGGAAGACGGTGGTCGAAGCCGTGCGTGAC